>CAYVVB010000126.1:0-21985 GCA_964454955.1 uncultured Bradyrhizobium sp.
TTTTTCGCGCGAGGGCCCATGGGTGCAGGCCGCACCCGGTCTTCCCTGCGCCCTCTGTCATTGAGAGGGACAAGTTGATGCAAACCTCGGGCGCAATGCGCCGCGAGAACGTGATCTCATATCTCTGTCGTCATGCCCGCGAAAGCGGGCATCCAGTACCCCGCGGCTTCTCGGCTCAAGCGCGCGGCACGAACTGCCCTGTGGTTAACGGCCCCGCGAGATGCCGTGGACAAGGCGCTCTGTCGCCTGATTGTCGTATGGCGCTGCTATCGCGGACTAGCGGTTCGAGACACTCGATTCGTAACAAGGAGCGGCGCGAATGGCGCCCTTGGTTGGCCTCCTTGAGTTGGTGGTGTGGTTCGGACCAGGGGCGTTGGTCATCGCATTGTCATAGGAATCTGTTAGGGGCGCGTACATGGGAAGTGACTCCTCGAGTGAAGATCGCGCGGAGCGGCGCTTTCGCACTTTGTTCATCTCCGACGTTCATCTCGGAGCCCGCGGCTCGCAGGCCGACAAGCTGTTCGACTTTCTCCGCGTTCATGATGCCGACACCATCTATCTGGTCGGTGACATCGTTGACGGCTGGGCGCTCAAGTCGAGCTGGTACTGGCCACAATCGCATAATGACGTCGTGCAGAAGGTGCTGCGCAAGGCACGCAAGGGCGCCAAGGTCATCTACATCCCCGGCAACCACGACGAGTTCTTGCGCAACTACTACGGAACGCATTTCGGCGGCATCGACGTGATGGAAAATGCCGTTCACACCGGCGCCGACGGGCGGCGTTACCTGGTCATCCACGGGGACATCTTCGATCTCGTGGTGCAGAACGCGCGCTGGCTCGCCCATCTCGGCGACAAGGCCTACGACTTCGCCATCCAGATGAACCGCCTCGTCAATTTCTTCCGCCGCATGCTGGGCGTGCGCGATTGGTCGCTGTCGCAATGGGCGAAGCTGAAGGTCAAGAACGCGGTGAATTATATCGGCGCGTTCGAAACCGCGCTCGTCGCCGAGGCGCGGCGCCATAACGCCGAAGGCGTGATCTGCGGCCACATCCATTATGCCGTCATCCGCGACGAGCAGGGCATTCGTTACATGAACTGCGGCGACTGGGTGGAGAGCTGCACCGCGCTCGTCGAGCACGAGGACGGAAGCTTCGAGATCATCGCCTGGACCGATCCTGCCAGCCACGTGGCGCCGGTTCCCCGCATCGCCGCGCGCGCCGCCTGAAGGCTCAGCAACCCCATGCGTATCCTGGTCGCGACCGACGCATGGCACCCTCAGGTCAACGGCGTGGTGCGGACGCTGGCCATGATGGCAGAAGCCGCCGGCGAACTCGGCGCCCAGGTGGATTTCCTCACGCCGGAATCGTTTCGCACGTTCGGCCTGCCGAGCTATCGCGATCTGCGCCTCGCCTTGCCGCGTCCGGCCAGGATCGCCGAACTCGTCGCGGCAAGCCGCCCCGACAGCATCCACATCGCGACCGAAGGGCCGATCGGAGTCCTGGTGCGGCGCTACTGCCGCAAGCATGGCTTGCCGTTCACGACCAGCTTTCACACCCGCTTTCCGGAATACGTCTCCGCGCGCGCCCCGGTTCCCGAATCCTGGATCTGGGCGACGCTGCGCTGGTTCCATGGCGCAAGCGACGCGGTGATGGTGGCAACCCCGGCGCTGGCCCGCGAGCTGCGTGAGCGCCGCTTTCGCAACGTGGTACTGTGGCCGCGCGGCGTCGATACGAAACTGTTTCATCCGCGCGAGGTCACCGTCCGCCAGCCCAAGCCGGTGTTTCTGTGCGTCGGGCGTGTCGCGGTGGAAAAGAATCTCGAGGCATTCCTGGAACTCGATCTGCCCGGCACCAAGGTGATCGTCGGTGATGGCCCGGCGCGCGCCATGCTTGAGCAGAAATATCCGCAAGCGGTGTTCCTGGGCATGCTGCAGGGCGAGCGGCTCGCGGAGGCCTACGCATCGGCCGACGTCTTCGTGTTTCCCAGCCGAACCGATACTTTCGGGCTGGTGCTGCTGGAGGCGCTGGCGAGCGGGCTGCCGATTGCCGCTTTTCCGGTCAGCGGGCCGCGCGATGTGATCGGCGACGCGCCCGTCGGCGTGTTGAGCGAGGACTTGCGCGAAGCCTGCCTTGCCGCGCTCGGGATCCCGCGGGAGACTTGCGTCGAATTCGCGGCCAAACATGGCTGGGAGGCGTCAACCCGCGCCTTTCTCGACAACATGGCCTGTATCCGTGTCGCGAGAACGCCGGGCGAGACGGTCGATCTGGCGACCGAGGAGCCGCGCTTCGTTGCATAGCGTGGGGGCAAGAGCGATGGGGCAAGGCAAGGCTGCTTGCGGGCGGACCGCCTTGCGCAGTAAAAAGCGGTATGAGCCAGATGCCATCTGCCTTGCCGGTCAGCGCCGCTGATATCGATGCGGCTGCGGCCGTCGTCGCCCCGTTCGCTGTGCGTACGCCGCTTTTGTCCGCGCCCGTCCTCAACGAGCGGATCGGAACCAGGGTGTTCCTGAAGCCGGAAATGCTGCAGCGGACCGGCTCCTTCAAATTCCGCGGCGCCTTCAACAAGCTGTCCTCGATTCCTCAGGACAGGCGCGGCGGCGGCGTCGTTGCTTTTTCCTCCGGCAATCATGCGCAAGGCGTGGCGGCGGCGGCGAAGATCCTGCACATGCAGGCCACCATCGTGATGCCGGCGGATGCACCGCTCTCCAAGCGCGAGCGCACCAAATCCTATGGCGCCGAGGTCGTGCTGTACGATCGCGATCGCGAGGACCGCGAGGCGATTGCGCGCGAGATAGCGGACAAGCGCGGCGCGACGCTGGTCAAGCCTTACGACGATCCCTTCGTGATCGCGGGGCAGGGCACGGCGGGCCGCGAGATCGCCGAAGACATGACCGCGCTCGGCGTTGCTCCCGACATCGTGGTGGCGCCGGCCTCGGGCGGCGGCCTGATCGCGGGCGTCGCAACCGCGGTGAAGGCGCGCTTTCCGTCAGCCGAGGTGATCGTCGCCGAGCCCGAAGCCTTCGACGACCATACGCTTTCGCTGCGCGCGGGACGGCGCGAGCGGCATCACGGCCAAGGCCGCACCATCTGCGATGCGCTGATGGCTGCGATACCCGGCGAGCTCACCTTCGCGATCAACAGTCAGCTGCTCGCGCGCGGTGTCGTCGCCTCCGATGCGGAGGTCGCCGTCGCGGTGGCTTTCGCCTTCCACGAATTGAAGCTGGTGGTCGAGCCCGGCGGCGCCGTCGGCCTTGCCGCGCTGCTCGCGGGCCGCATCGACGCCAGGGACAAGACCGTCGTCGTCGTGCTGTCGGGCGGCAACGTGGATGCGGATCTCTTCGCCAGACTCGTCGCCTGAATGGAGGGATGAGCGCTTACGAGAAGAACGCGATCTTCTCGACCTGGCTCATGCGGCGGATCGGCGCCAGCGGATCGGACGGCATCTTCGAGCGCTGCAGGATGCCGGTGGCGATGATGGTCGAGCCCAGCGACGGTTCGCCTCCAGGCGATGTCAGCGGCTCCGGAAATTTCCGGACGGTCAGGGGCGCGATCTGAGCGGCCGGAGGCAGTGCCGGCGCCGGTCTTGCGGCGCTTGCGGTCACCGGCTCGACAGCCGCCGGTCGCATCGCCTCCGGCTCGGCGGTCTTCTCGGCCGTAGCATCGTCGATCGGATCGGGCGCAGCCATCTCGATGGCGATCAGCTCCAGGATCGCTTCGTCCTGGGCGTCGGCGGCTTCCCGGCTCGTTTCGGGAGATTCGATTGCCACGGCTTCTGCCTTGACCGGCACGTCGGGTTGGACAGTCGGAGCGTCGACGATCGCGTCGTCAACAATTGCATCGTCAACAATCGCGCCTTCAACGATCGCGTCCTTGGCGATGGCCGACGTCGTGTCCGCACCGGCGACCGCCGGTTCGGCGCAGCCTGCGGCGGGCGGAGGAGCCTCCACCACAAGGTCGGTGGTGGTGGGCTGCTCAGTTGCGGCGGCGGACTGCTCCGCCACGGCAGCGGCGGGCTGCGCAACCGCCGGTGCCGCGTCCGCCGTGGTGGGGGCCTCGTCGATCTCGCACAGCTCGTCGAGCTTGCGCTTGAGAAGATCGAACGCGGCGCTCAGTGCTGCACTGCCGTCGGCCCCGGCAATGCGCCCACAGCTCGCCTCGATCGCTGCGAGCTGCGAATCGATCATGTCGCAGATCCGGCCGTCGGCGCCGATCTCCCGCCAGCGCCAGGAGATTTCCTTGATGATTCGCGTGCCCTTGTGGATTGGCGCGAGGTTCTCTTCGAGCTGCAAGCGTGCGAAGGCCGCGGACGCCGCTTCGCTGGCCTGATCGACGGCGCCCCTGACGGCCGCCAGGGCCTCGCCGAGACTTTCCTTGCGGGCCCGCTCCTGCCGCTGGGCCGCCAGCGCCTGTTCGATGCGCGTCACTGCATCGAGCACCATGGCCGTATCGGCATTGCGGTTGCGCTTGGCATATTCGCCGAGAAACCAGCGGCCGCGCGAGCTTTCCATGAAGGCTTCGCGGATTGCATCGTAGTCTGCCTCGCTCGGCACGGCCGGGCGGGCGGAAATTGGCGAGAGGGCGAATGCTTCGTCGGCCATGGCAAACTCGTTCGCGCAAATTATTGCGCGTTACGATAACGATCACCACGATATCGACTGAATCGCAATTGAATTGATGCCGCCCGAATCACTAATCCCCATTCCTTCGAAGTCTCTCTCGCCCCGGTTTGCCGCCCGGCTGGCGCTGTTTTACGGCACGCTGTTCGGCCTGTCCGGCATCCAGCTGCCGTTTTTCCCCGTCTGGCTGCGGGCGATCGGCATCGACCCGTCCTGGATCGGAATCATCAGCGCCGTCCCTGCCGTGACGCGCTTCACGACCCTGCCATTCGTCGCCAACCTAGCCGAAAGACGTCAGGCGCTCCGCGGCGGGCTGGTTGTGGCGGCTGTCCTCAGCACCCTCGGTTTCGCACTGGTCGGCACGCAGCGTGAGACGATCGCGGTGTTTCTGGCCTTCGTCGCGACCGCCTGCGTATGGACGCCAATGGTGCCGCTGACGGATGCTTACGCGCTCCGCGGCGTGGTGCGGTACGGCATCAATTATGGACCGGTGAGGCTGTGGGGTTCGGCGGCTTTCATTCTGGGCGCGCTCGCCGGCGGACTGCTGATCGATGTCATCGATGCGCGCCGGCTGATCTGGATCATCGTCGCGTTCGGAGCGCTCGGCGCGCTCGCAAGCCTTGCGCTCCAGCCCGTCGATACGGCGGGGCCGGCGCCTGCAGTGTCGCACCACACCGATCGATTGCTGCGCAATGGGGCCTTTCTCGCCATCATCGCCAGCTCTGCACTGGTTCAGGCCAGCCACGCCGCCTACTACGCCTTCTCCGCCATCAGCTGGCAGGCCCACGGGCTTGGCGGGCTGACCATCGCAGGGCTCTGGGCGCTGGGCGTGCTTGCGGAGATCGTCGTGTTCGCGGCATCGCCACGGTTCACGCTTGCGCCGTCGAGCCTGGTGGTAATCGGCGCGCTCAGCGCGGCTGCACGCTGGTGCATCACGGCCCAGGAGCCGCCCATCGCGCTGCTCGCCGTCGTCCAGCTCGCCCATGGCCTCAGCTTCGGCCTGACGCAGGTCGGCACCATGGAGCTCATGGTCCGTCACGTGCCCGCACACATGATGGCGAGGGGGCAGGGCTATTATGCGGCCTGCAGCGGCATCATCACCTCATGCGCCTCGATCGCCTCCGGCGCAATTTATGCCCACTATGGACAGGGCGTCTATTATGTCATGGCGCTCATGGCCGCGGCCGGTGCGGTCTTGATGTGGCTGGCACGGCACCGGGTCGCGCGTCAGCCCCACAACGCCGCATCCGGCGGATAGACCAGGCTGCCGTCGTAGCGCAGGCCGTGATCGCGGTCGCGCGCCAGCAGCAACGGCCCGTCGAGATCGACAAAGCGGGCCTGCGGCGTCAGCAACATTGCGGGGGCCATCGACAGCGAGGTCGCAACCATGCAGCCAACCATGATGTCGAAGCCGAGGGCCTGGGCGGCATCGGCGACCGCCAGCGCTTCCGTAAGCCCACCGGTCTTGTCGAGCTTGATGTTGACGGCGTCATAGCGGTCGCGCAGTCCTTCGAGGGACGCACGGTCATGCGCGCTTTCATCGGCGCAGACCGCGATCGGACGGCGGATGCGCGCGAGCATCTCGTCCCTTCCGGCAGGAAGCGGTTGCTCCACCAAGGTTACTCCGGCCGCCGCGCAGGCTTCCAGATTTGCCTCGAGGTTGGATGGCGTCCACGCCTCGTTCGCATCGACGATCAGCTCGGATCGGGGAGCGGCCTTGCGCACGGCGCCGATTCGCTCCGGATCGCCTTCGCCGCCGAGCTTGATCTTCAGGAGCGGCCGGTCCGCGGCCGAGGCGGTCGCTGTCGCCATTGCTTCGGGCGAGCCTAGCGAGATCGTGTAGGCCGTGGTGCAGGCCTTTGGCTCCTGCCGGCCGAGCAGGGTCCAGGCGCGCCGCGCGTTGCTCTTGGCCTCCAGGTCGATCAAGGCGCAGTCCAGCGCGTTGCGGGCGGCACCTGCTGGCATCGCCGCCTGCAGCGCCTCCCGGCTAAGCCCGCGCGCGACGGCGTCCCTCATCGATTGGATGGCCGCAAGGGCTGCCTCCGGCGTCTCGCCATAACGGGGATAGGGAACGCATTCGCCGCGCCCCGTCCACCCGCCAAGGCTTATTTCCGCCACAACCGTCGCAGCCTCTGTCTTGGCGCCGCGGCTGATGGTGAAGGAACCTGCGATAGGGAAGCGTTCGATTCTCGCGATCAGCATTGGAGATTTGGCGGAAGTCATTTAAAAACATGATGATTTATGAACCGCGCCGTCGCCCGGTGCGGCCAACTATGGCTGGTTAGGGGTGCCTTCGACAAGGTGATCGCTGGCTATCGGGAGCTTCGTTTCCCGCTTCCCACGCGAAAAAAGGGGCAGGAGCACGACGATTTGAACCGAGACCCGACTTTGGAGCGGACTGCTCGCGGCAACGCGCTCGCGCTCTGTGCTGCAGGCCCCTGGACCGCCGGCTTCGCGCCGATCCTGGAGAAGATGGTCGCGGAGGCGGAAAAGCTCGGCGGAAGCCGGGCCGACATCTTCATCGACGTGTCGCAGGTTTCCAAGCTCGACACGTTCGGCGCCTGGCTGATCGAGCGGCTGCGCCGCAGCCTGACTCACGGCGGAATGGAGACGCAGATCGCCGGGTTATCCGCGAATTATGCGAGCCTGGTCGAGGAAGTGCGCCGGGTGGAGTCGGGCCCGGTCACCGAGACCACGCATGTGACGCTGGCGGGAATGCTCGCCGAGGTCGGCCGCGGCGTTGTCGGTCTCGGCGAGACGATAGCCGGGTTGATCGACATGCTGGGCGCGGTGCTCGCCGCAAGCGGTAGGGTCATCCTTCATCCCAGGAGCTTCCGGCTGACCTCGACCGTCCACCATCTTGAGCAGGTGTGTTGGCGCGCGGTGCCGATCATCGTGCTGATCACCTTCCTGATCGGCTGCATCATCGCGCAGCAGGGCATCTTCCATTTTCGACGATTCGGTGCCGATATTTTCGTCGTCGACATGCTCGGCGTCCTGGTGTTGCGCGAGATCGGCGTCCTGTTGGTGGCGATCATGGTCGCGGGCCGTTCGGGCAGCGCCTACACCGCCGAGCTCGGCTCGATGAAGATGCGCGAGGAGATCGACGCGCTGCGCACCATGGGCTTCGATCCGATCGAGGTATTGATCCTGCCGAGGATGCTGGCGCTGGTCATTGCCCTGCCGATCCTGGCCTTTCTTGGCGCGATGGCGGCACTCTACGGCGGCGGGCTGGTGGCCTGGCTCTATGGCGGCGTCGATCCGGAAGCGTTCCTGCTGCGGCTGCGCGATGCCATCTCGATCGATCATTTCACGGTGGGCATGGTCAAGGCGCCGGTGATGGCCGCGGTGATCGGCATCGTTGCCTGCGTCGAAGGCCTTGCCGTGCAAGGCAGCGCCGAGTCGCTCGGCCAGCACACCACGGCCTCGGTGGTGAAAGGGATATTCTTCGTCATCGTGATGGACGGCGTGTTCGCGATCTTTTTCGCCTCGATCGGAATGTAACCATGGCGCAAGCTCAAACCGCCGTGGCTCAACCTTCGCCCGACGCCATCATTCGGGTCCGCGACATCACTGTCCAGTTCGGCGAGGTTCGCGTGCTCGACGGGCTCGATCTCGACGTCAGGCGCGGCGAGATTCTGGGCTTCGTCGGTCCCTCCGGCGCCGGCAAATCGGTGCTCACCCGCACCATCATCGGGCTCGTGCCCAAGCTGCGAGGGCGGATCGAGGTGTTCGGCGTCGATCTTGATGCCGCAAGCATGTCGGCGCGGCGCGCCGTGGAGCGGCGCTGGGGCATCCTGTTCCAGCAGGGCGCGCTGTTCTCCTCGCTGACCGTGCGGCAGAACATCCAGTTTCCGGTGCGCGAATATCTGCAGGTCTCGCAGCGGCTCCTCGACGAGATCATGGTCGCCAAGCTCGGCATGGTCGGCTTGCGTCCCGAGGTCGCCGACCGTTTTCCCTCGGAGCTTTCCGGCGGCATGATCAAGCGCGTGGCTCTGGCGCGCGCGCTGGCGCTCGACCCGGAGCTGGTATTCCTGGACGAACCCACCTCCGGGCTCGATCCCATCGGCGCGGGCGACTTCGACGAGCTGGTCCGCACCCTGCAACGCACTTTGGGGCTGACCGTTTTCATGGTAACCCACGACCTGGACAGCCTTTATACTGCTTGCGACCGAATTGCCGTCTTAGGGAACGGCAAGATCATCGCCGCAGGATCAATGGCCGATATGCAGGCCTCGCAGCATCCCTGGCTGCGGCAATATTTCCACGGCAAGCGCGCCCGGGCTGTGATGGGATAGGCCTTTCCGTGAACGTACCGGAGTTGACTTGATGGAAACGCGGGCGAACTACGTCCTCATCGGCTCGTTTACGCTCGCCGTGATTGCGGCGGCCTTCGGCTTCGTCCTGTGGTTCCAGAGCCTGCACACCACCAAGGCGCGCAGCCCCTTGCGCATCATTTTCGAAGGCCCCGCCGCGGGCCTGCGCAATGGTGGCAGCGTCAACTTCAACGGTATCAGGGTGGGCGAGGTGATCTCCGTAAAGCTCGACAACCCGCGCCGGGTTGTCGCGCTGGCGATGGTCGAGAACTCTGCACCGATCCGCAAGGATACGCTTGTCGGTCTCGAGTTCCAGGGACTTACCGGCGTCGCGGCGATCTCGCTCAAGGGCGGCGAGGAGGCCGCGCCTCCCGCTCCGCTCGACGAGGATGGCATCCCCGTTCTCACCGCCGATCCGAACCGGCTGCAGGATGTGACCGAAGCCATCCGCGGCACGCTGCAGAACATCAACAAGGTTGTCGCCGACAATCAGGAGGCCGTGAAAAACTCGCTGCACAATCTGGAGACCTTCACCTCCTCGCTCGCGCGCAACTCTGAACGGCTCGACAATGTGATGTCGCGGGTCGACGGGATGATGGGCAAGGCGGATAACCTGATGCTCGGCCTCAACGCGCTTGCCGGAGGCAAGGAGGGCGGCGAGCTTTACCAGACGGTGAAATCGATCCGGGAGCTCGCCGAGGACTTTGACAAGCGCTCGGGGGCCTTGATGACCGACGGGCGCAAGACGCTCGGCGATATCAGCCGCGCCGTAAACAATTTTGACCGCAACCCGACCAGGGTCATCTTTGGCGCGAGCAGCAGCAGCAGCGCACAGGCGGCTGCGCCGCCGCCCCCCGCCGCACCGACGAACGAGAGACGGCGGCAGTAGGGTCGGGAGCGGGAAGTCTCAACGAGAGGTATCGACGAGCGCTCGCGCTCGCCGTTCGGCTCATCCACCAAAGAAAAACGGAGACCGTGAGGCCTCCGTTTCCATTCTCGATGTGCTTGTCCGCTGGTTATCCCAGCCGTCCCGCAGCGTGCGCGAGCAGCGTGTAGACCAGCCCGGTTTCCGAAGTGAGGTGACTGCGTAGCGCCTGGGGCCCGCGGTCCTCCCGCGCGACCTCGTCAAGCAGCCGCTCGAACTCGGCGATATAGCGGTCGACGGTCTGCTTGAAGCTGCGGTCGGCGCGATATTTGCGAGCGACCTCGTCGAACGCCTTCTGGCCGGCCGGCGTGTAGAGGCGCTTGTTGAAGGCCTTGCTCTCGCCGCGCTGGTAGCGGTCCCACATCTCGCCGGCGAGATTGCGGTCCATCAGCCTGCCGATATCGAGCGACAGGGATTCCAGCGGGTTGCTGCTGCCGCCTCCGCCCTGGGGCGTCCGCGCGCGCGGCGCCTCGCGGCTGGCGCCGGTATTGTCGGCGCGGTTCAAGAGGTCGGAGAGCCAGCCATCACGCCCCTGATCGGACGTTGCCGGGCTGACCGACGGGGCCTCCGCGCGGCGCGACGACGTCGGCATGCCGAGGTCGGGCGGCGGCAGGGTCGATGCGCTGCCGGTATCGCGCATGCGCACCTCGCTGCGGCCGCCGATCGCCGCTGCCAGAATCGGCTCGTCCTGTCCCTGGGCCTGGCGCTGGGCGCTCGGGCGGCCCTGGCTGACCACATCGAGACCGCGGCCGTGCTGGGCGACGATGCGGTTCAGTTCCGCCAACGCCTCGATCTGGTCGACAATGACCTTGCGCATCTGAGCGGTGCTCTCGGCGGCCTCCTGTGGCATTTCCAGCACGCCGCGGCGCAGCTCGTTGCGGGTAGACTCGAGTTCGTGGTGCATCTCGGCCGCCATCTGCTTCATGCTGGCAACCAGGCTCGCGAATTTCTCGGCGGATTGCTTGAACATGGCATCCGCCTCTTCCGTGGTGGTCCGGTAGATATCCTGCATGGTTTCGATGGTCTGCCGGTGCTCCTCTTCGGACGCCGCCCTGACTGCCTCGAACTGCCGGGTAATCGCCGACGAGCCCGCACCGGCGGTTTCCGCAACCACCCGCGCGATATCGCGCGCGCGCTCTTCCGCAGCCGCCAGGGATTCATCGAGGAGGCCGGTGAAGCGGGACAGCCGCTGGTCGAGGTCGCTGGTGCGCAGATCGATGGTGGTGACCAGCGACTCCAGCGTCGCCTTGCGGTCGGAGATCGAGGCCGTCGTGGTGCGGTTGCTCTGCTCGACGACCGCTGCGGCCTCCATCAGCGCCCGACCGTGGGCGTCGAACTGACTGGACAGCGCGCCGAGGTTCTCCAGCGCCTTGCCCGCCTTGTCGTTGAAGACGTTGAGCTGGTGTTCCAGCGCCTGGGTCGCCGTGCCGTTGCGCGCGGTGACGTCGTTCATGGCCGAGACGAAGTCGGCCACGCGCGTCACGAGTGCGCGCTCCAGCGAGTTGAGGTTGTCGTGGGCGCCGGTCAGCACCTCCTGCAGCAGGATGTTGCCTTCGCGCAGCCGCTCGAACAGGGCGACCGTGTCGGTGCGCAGGATCTTGCTGGTTTCCTGCATCTCGGTCACTGCCGCGATTGAAACCTGGCGCGACTGGTCGATCGCCGCGCGCGAGGCCTGCTCGAGGTCCTTCAGCGACTTGTTGAGGGCGTTGGTTGCCACTTCGCCGGCGGAGGTGATGGTGCGCGCTGCGTCGGAGCTATGGCCCGCCAGCGACTGCGAGAACGACTGGCCGCGCGTCTCGATCGCCTTCAAGGCATCCGACGTGACGCGGTCGATCTCGAAGGTGATCTGATTGGTCTTGCCGGCGAGGGCGTCCACCAGCAGGCCGCGCTTGGCGTCGATCATCAGTGACAGCCGTTCGGTCTGCTGCTGGACGTGGTTGACGATCTCATCGGTTTTTCCGGTCACCGTCGAGCCGAGCGAAGTTCCGGCTGCAAGCACCGAACGTTCGATTTCTGCGGAGGTCGACTTGATCCGCGCGCTGACCTCGTTCGAGGCGGAGACCAGCGAGCTCTGCGCATTGGCCGCGCTCGCCTGGATGCTCTCGGTGCTGCTCAAGGCGGCCGCGCTGAGCGAGCGCTCAACTTCGGAGGAGATCGCCTTGATCTGGGTTGCCGCATCGGCCGATGTCGCCGTAAGCGAACCCTGTGCCTCGCGCGCGCTGTTCAGTATCGCGGCGGCGGTAGCCGATCCGACGGCGGAGAGAGTGCGCTCGACGTCGGCCGCCAGCGACTTCACATAGTTGGCAGCTTCGGCCGAGCTGGAAGCCAGCGTCGCCTGCGCCTCGCGCGCACCGCCGGTGATGGCCTCGGCGGTGGTGTTTCCCGCCTGGGTCAGAGAGCGTTGAACCTCCGACGTCAGCGATTTGACGTGGCTGGCGGCCTCCGACGAGGCGCTGACCAGCGTGGTCTGCGCCTCGCGGGCGCCGCCCACAATCGATGCCGCGGTTGCGGAGCCGGCTGCCGAGAGCGTGCGCTCGATATCCATCGAGAGCGTCTTGATCTGGTTCGCGGCGTCGCCCGAGGCGGTCACCAGCGTCAACTGCGCGTCGCGTGCGCTGTTCAGGATCGAGTTGGCCGCCCCGGTCCCGACCGTGGTCAGCGCCCGCTCGACCTCCGAAGAGGTCATCTTGAGCTGCGCCCCGACATCGGAAGAAACCGTGAGCAGCGACTGCTGCGCAGCCCGCGCGCCGGTCTGGATGGTCTCGCTGGTATTGACGACGAGGTTGGTCAGCGAGCGTTCGGCGTCCTCGACATGCGACTTGATGCTGGCGGACAGAATCTCCGCCCGCGCCGTCAGCTCCTCGCTGGCCTGGCGGCCGCTGCTCTCGATACGGCCGGCGACGGCCTCGACACGCGAGCCCAGCAGATCTTCGAACTGCGTCACCCGCCGGTCGATGTCGCCGGCGATCGAGCCGACCTTGGTCTCGATGCTCTGATGGATTTCCTGGAAACGCGCGGTGACGGTATCGGCAAGCTGCGCGCTGCGGCCGTTGATGGCCTCGGAGACGCCGGCGATGCGGCGGTCGATCGCCTCGACGGCCTGCGCGGTGCCCTTGTTGAGCGAGGAGGCGAGGTTGGTGAGGCGAGAATCGATCGAGTGAATGACCTGCGCGGCGCCGTCGGTCATCGAAGTGGACAGCAGGCCGATGCGGCTGTCGATCGTTTCGGTGACGGACTGGGCGCGTGAATCGAAGAACTGCTCCATCCCTTGCAGCCGGCCGCCGACGGATTCGGCGAACGACTTGATGCTGTTGTCGAGCGAGTTGTCGAGGCTCTCGACGCGGCGCTGCAAGCCGGTTTCGAACTGGGTGAGGCGCTGATCCACGATAGCGGTGATCTCGCCTCCGCTCGAGTTCACGCGGGAATCGAAATTGTCGACATAGTTCTTGAGGGTCTCGGCGATGTCCTGCGTGCGCTGGCCCATGCGCTCGACGATCCCGTTGCCGAAGGTCTTGACCGTGCGGTCGAATTCCGAAATGTGCCGGGTGATCAGGGCGCCGAGCGTGCCGCTGTCGCGTGCGAATTTTTCCGCGAGTTCCGTGCCCTGGTTCTTCATCAACTCGTCGAAGGAGTTGATGTGCAGCGACAGGGTGTCATGTGCGGTTTCGGTGTGCCTGACCACCTTGTTGACGAGCGCATTCACGGTGGCGTCGAGCGCGTCGCCTGCCTTGTCGCCGCTGGTGAGAATCTGGTTCGCGAGACGCTCGCGGGCCTCGTCAACCTTGACGACGAGGTCCTGGCTGCGCAGCTCCAGTTCCAGAAGCAGGGAGTCGCCGGAGTTCTTCAAGGAGTCGTGGACCTGCTCGGTGCGCTGGGAAATGCCGTCCACGACGATCGCAGAGCGTTGCTCGAATTCGGCCGTGATGTGGTCGATCTTTTCGTTGAGCATGTCGTGTATGCGGTCGGCGAGATCGACGAACTCGTCGTGCACATGGCCGGTCTTGAAGTTGAGGCTGGTGGTGAGACGCTCGCTGGCGTCGAGCACGGCGCGCGTGGTCTCCGCGCTTGCTTCCTCGAGCCGGTCGAGCAGGTCGCCACCGCGCTCGCCGAGCGCCAGGATCATGTTGTCGCCGGCGTTGCCGAGCGCCTGGGTGATATGCGCCCCGCGCTCCTCCAGCGCGCCGGTGATGCTTTTGGCGACCTCGTCGACGCGGGAGGCGATGGCGTCCGAGATCAGCGCGATGTCGTGGCGCAAATCGATCTGCACGCCGGAGATGGCGCTGCGCACCTGCTCGGCCTGGCCGACCAGATTGTCGCGCTGATGGGCGATATCCTGCAACAACGCGCGGATGCGCACTTCGTTGTCGCTATAAGCGCGCTCGAGCGCGGCGACCTCGTTGGCGACCAGCGTTTCCAGTTCGCCCGCGCGTGCAATCGCGCGCTCGATGCCGTCGCCCATGGCAGCGACTTCGCGGCGAATTGCCTGGCCGACCGTCACCATGGAGTCGCTGGCCGAGCCTTCCGGCTCGGAAAAGCGGATCGCGACCTGCGCCATCGATTGCGCGATCATCCGCAACTCCTGACCGCGCCAGGCAAGGCTCGCGAGGAAATAGAACAGCATCACGGGCGCAAAAAACAGGGCCGCAAGGCCGGCCAGCACCAATATGCCACCGCCGTGGCCCATGGCGGCCTGCAGCGAGGGGAGGAAGCTGATGGTCAGGAGTCCGCAACCGACGACCCAGACACCGGCAAAGACGGTCGCAAGCGTATACACGCTGCGGGCAGGCCGGCCCTTCTGGATGGCCTGCAGCAGTTGTCCAATGGTCTCGCGGTCGTCATTGGCCGGACGGCGGCTCTGGCGCACCTCGTCGATCGGTTCGAACGCCGGACGCTCAGGGTTCACATGCGCTTCGAACCCGGGTTCGGCGAAGGATGGCGCCACGGGTGCGACGAGCGGCGCGACCTCGGTGCGTGCCGGGGCGCGGGAATTGTCCGGGCCGGCCGCGTCGTTGATCTTCAAGGCCTCCTGAATGGCAGAAAGCGCGACTTCAGTCGGGTCTTTGACCTTCTTGGGAGTGTTCGCCATGTTCAGTCCGAGCCCTCATTAACTACACGCGTCCGGTGAGCCTGCCTGAGCGCCCTCAGCAAGCCCGAATCGGTATGAATCGGTATTACGTCCCGCATGACCCCAAAGCGCAGCCGGCGGCCGGCTTGTCCACGACATTGGGTCACCATCCTATTGGTTGACAGAGTGGAAAGAAATGCCTGCGATTCATACAATCTTAATCATCGTTAACAGCAGGCGGGCATAAGATCCTAGAAATCCTCCAAATTCCTCAGGGGGTGGGACGAATTGGGGCGAATGTTCGTCAGAAACAGGGCGAGGGCGGGGCGCCCTCGCAACGCCTGATTAAACGTTCCATGGTTGGCTCTCTGTGGCTGTATCTGGTGAGCACCGGACGGCTCATTCGGATCTTGCCATGCCGTTTCCTCCGTCAGTCATCGACGAGACATTGTCGCCTCAGCTCGCGCCCGCCGATGGATCGATCGACACCGAGCACCTCAGGCGGATGACTCTCGGCGACAGCGCGCTCGAGCGCGAAGTGCTCGCGATGTTCCTGGGCCAGACGATGCGACTAATTAGCAATCTCGCCGCGCAACCTGCGCAAGGTTCGGCGCTCGCACACACAATCAAAGGCTCGGCGCGCGCCATCGGCGCGTTCCAGGTGGCCGCCGCGGCGAGCGCCCTGGAAGCCGTGTTCCTGAAGGGCGACGATCCGTCGCAAGCGCTGGCCGAACTTGACGGCGCGGTGGTGGAGGCTCGTGGTTCGATCGAGGCGATTTTGGCGCGGTCCCGAGCTAGCGCGGATCGGATCGACCCGTTATAGGACTGCCCGGACATCATTTATCCCGACAGCACGAGCGATCATGGCCAAAATAACTTTTGTCGACCATAGCGGCGAGAAACGCACTGTTGAAGTCGAGAACGGCGCAACCGTGATGGAAGCGGCCATTCGCAACGGCATTCCGGGTATCGAGGCCGAATGCGGCGGGGCCTGCGCATGCGCGACCTGCCATGTCTATGTCGATGAGGCCTGGCGCGAGAAGGTCGGGCCGCCCTCGCCGATGGAAGAGGACATGCTGGATTTCGGCTTCGACGTGCGGCCGAACTCCCGCCTGTCCTGCCAGATTAAGGTCAGCGACGAACTCGACGGTCTCGTCGTAAGCACGCCCGAGCGGCAAGCCTGATCGACGCGTGACGCGCGCACGGCCGGCAGAGTAACACGGCTTCACGCCGCGCCCTGGCATGCGTTTGTTCCGGGGCCTGCTCCACAAATCGAGCACGTTCATACCTCGCGGTCGCCGCCCGGCGGCCTTATATCGGAGGTAAAGGCATCCCTGCCTCTCCAAAGGAGGGTGTCATGAGCGGTCGCGATCTTGAGGCCCGTTTCGGCGCGGGAAATTACGCGCCGCTGCCCGTTACCATCGTTCGCGGTGAAGGTATCCATCTCTGGGACGATCGCGGACGGCGCTACGTCGACATGATGGGCGCCTATTCCGCGGTCAGTTTCGGCCATTGCCATCCGCGGCTTGTCGAGGCGATGGCGGCGCAGGCGCGGCGTCTGGACACCATTTCCCGCGCCTATTTCAACGACAGGCTCGGCCCGTTTCTGGCGCGTGCCTGCGAGCTGACCGGGATGGACGTCGCGCTGCCCATGAACAGCGGCGCCGAGGCGGTGGAAACCGCACTCAAGGCGGCACGGAAGTGGGCCTACAAGGTGAAGGGCGTCGCGGCCGACCGCGCCGAGATCATCGTCGCCGAGGGCAACTTCCATGGCCGCACCATCGCGATCATCGGCTTCTCGTCGGTTCCGCAATATCGCGACGGCTTCGGGCCGTTTCCGCCCGGCTTCAGACACGTCCCGTTCGGGGAGGTAGCGGCGCTCGAGGCCGCCATCACGCCCAACACCGCAGCCTTCCTGGTCGAGCCCGTGCAAGGCGAGGGCGGCATCATCGTGCCGCCGAAGGGCTATCTCGCCGAGGTGGCGCGGATCTGCCGCAAGCACAACGTCCTGCTGCTCGCCGACGAGGTGCAGAGCGGTCTTGGCCGCACCGGCAAGCTGCTCGCCTGCGAGCATGATGCCGTCGTGCCCGACGGACTGATGCTCGGCAAGGCGGTTGGCGGCGGTTTGCTGCCGGTCTCGCTGTTCCTCGCGCGGCGCAAGGTGATGGACGTATTCAAGGCCGGCGACCACGGCAGCACCTTCGGTGGCAATCCGATTGCCGCCGCGGTCGGCCTTGCCGCGCTCGATACGCTGGTCGGCGAGGGGCTGATCGACAATGCGGAACGGGTCGGCGCTCATCTCTTGCGGCGGCTTCGCGCGATCGACAATCCGCTGATTCGCGAAGTCCGCGGTCTCGGCCTGTTCGCCGGCGTGGAGCTGTGTGCGGATCGGGCCAGTGCGGCCGCGGCGGTGCGGCGCCTGATCGATGCCGGTGTGCTCACCAAGGACACCCACCGCAACACCGTTCGACTGGCGCCGCCGCTGATCATCACGGAGAACCAGATCGACTGGGTGGTCGATCGCCTCGCGCAGGTGCTGGACGACATGGCGTCGGACAAGACCTCCGTCGCCTCGGCTGCATCAGCCTGAAACACGGCGCAGTTTCATCCGATGTCGAACCTAACGCCTTGCGCAAGCGGCAGGTCGCTCCCATAGTTGATGGCGCTGGTGAGGCGGCGCATATAGGCCTTCCAGGAATCGGAGCCGGCCTCGCGTCCGCCGCCAGTCTCCTTCTCGCCGCCGAATGCTCCGCCGATCTCGGCACCGGAGGGGCCGGCATTGACATTGGCGATGCCGCAATCCGATCCCGAAGCCGAGAGGAATTTTTCCACTTCGCGCATGTCGGTCGAGAAGATCGACGACGACAGGCCCTGTCGCACGCCGTTGTGCAGCTCGATCGCCTCGTCGAAGTCGGAATATCTCATGACATGGAGGATCGGCGCGAACGTCTCCTCCAGCACCGGCCCGGTCTGGGCCGGCATTTCGACGAGCGCCGGGCGCACATAATAGGCGCCGGCGTGCGGGGGAACGTCGATGCGTTCGCCGCCGCTGATCCGTGCGCCGTGCTTTCGCAATTCGCCGAGGATGGCCTGCATCCTCTGGAACGCCGCCTCGTCGATCAGCGGACCGACCAGGACCGCTTCGTCGGCGAGCGGATTTCCGATGCGCAAGCCGGCGTAAACCTGCTTCAATTGCGCGAGGAGCGCGTGATGGACACTCTCATGCACGATCAGCCGCCGCAACGACGTGCAGCGCTGGCCGGCGGTGCCGACCGCGGCGAAGGTGATGGCACGCAGCGCGAGCGCGAGATCCGCGGATGGACAGACGATCGCGGCATTGTTGCCGCCGAGCTCGAGGATGACGCGCGCGAAACGCTGCGCGAGCCGCGGCCCGACCAGGCGGCCCATCGCCGTTGAGCCGGTTGCCGAGACGAGCGGGACACGCCGATCGTCGACCAGGCGCTCACCCACCTCGCGCCCGCCAACCAGCACGGACGCCAGATGCGCCGGGGCACCGTCGAACCGCGCGGCGACGCGCTCGACCAGCGCCTGCACCGCGAGTGCGGTGAGCGGGGTCTTTTCCGACGGCTTCCAGATTACCGGATTGCCGCAAACCAGCGCCAGCGCCGCATTCCACGCCCAGACCGCCACCGGGAAATTGAATGCCGTGATGATGCCGACCGGACCGAGCGGGTGCCATTGTTCCATCATCCGGTGGTTCGCCCGTTCGCTTGCGATGGTGAGGCCGTAGAGCTGGCGCGACAGGCCGACCGCAAAGTCGCAGATGTCGATCATCTCCTGCACCTCGCCGAGGCCCTCGGTGAGGATCTTGCCGGCCTCGATGGTGACGAGTTCGCCGAGCGCGGGCTTGAAAGTGCGCAGCTCCATGCCGAGGAGCCGGACGAATTCGCCGCGGCGCGGCGCAGGCACCGCGCGCCAGATTGTGAACGCCTGTTCGGCTCGCGCAACGGCATCTGCGATGGAAGCGGCATCGGCATCAGCGACCCGGGCGATGACATCGCCGGTCAGCGGCGATCGCACGGCGCGGCCGCCGTCCTTGTAGCGATCGGCGGGAATGCCGAGGGTTTGCAGAAGAGATGCGGTCCGTTCGGCGAGCGTCATGACCATGCCTCTCGGGTGGTTCGCGCCGGCAAGGTGACCCCAAATGCTAACATGAAGCCCGCGGCCTCTCCATCATCTTGCCAGTGGGACGAAGCGTTACGGCGACACGCCGCGGCGCAGCCAGGGCTGGAAGTTCCTGATGATCTCCTCGGTCAGCGGCGTCGGCTTGCGGCTCTTCTCGTCGATCAGCACGGTCACGGCGCGCGCGGAGGCGACGCATTTGCCTTCGGAAAAGACCACCTGGTCGAAGGTCACCGAAGTGCGGCCGAACTTGGCGACCCCGAGCCCGAGCTCGATCCGGCCGGGCCAGCGCAGCTCGGCGCGGAAGTGGATGTCGAGCCGCACCATCATCCAGCCGAGCCCTTCCGGCATCAGCCCGTGAGTGCGGTCCTTCATCAGCGTGACGCGGCCGGTCTCGAAATAGCTCGCGTAGACCGCGTTGTTGACATGCTGGTTGGGGTCGAGATCGGCGAAGCGCACGTTGTCGGTCAGCCGGTAGGGAAAATCCTCCAGACGGGGCGTCGAATCGACGTGGGCTGGCGCGTTCACTTGATTGATCTCCGTCATTTTCTTGGCCTTGCAGCCGAGTTATGCGGGACTGTCGTGCCGGAGCAAGTGGCTTGCGGACAGTCGGGGGCGGCATTTATGCCTTCCCTGACGGGCGTCTGTTGGCTAGACAAGCGTGGCTCCAGATCTTGCCAACACCTCATTCCGACACCTGTTCCGTGCCGCGTTCGAACCGAGAAGAAGCAATATGAGCGAAGCGATCAAGACCGACGTGCTGATCATTGGCGCAGGCCCCTGCGGACTGTTCGCCGTGTTCGAACTGGGCCTCCTGGACATGAAGGCGCACCTTGTCGACATTCTCGACAAGGTGGGCGGCCAGTGTGCCGAGCTCTATCCGGAGAAGCCGATCTACGACATTCCCGGCATTCCGATGGTGACCGGGCAGGGGCTCACGGAAGCGCTGATGGAGCAGATCAAGCCGTTCCATCCCACGTTCCATCTCGGCGAGATGGTGGAGAAGGTCGAGAAGATCGGCGATCCCGCCTTCCGCGTCACCACCGACGCGGGCAAGGTGTTCGAGTGCAAGGTGATCGCGATCGCCGCCGGCGGCGGTTCGTTTCAGCCGAAGCGGCCGCCGGTACCGGGCATCGAGGCCTATGAGGGCACCTCGGTGTTCTACTCGGTGCGCAAGATGGAGCAGTTTCGCGACAAGGATATCCTGATCGTCGGCGGCGGCGATTCCGCGCTGGACTGGACGCTCAATCTTCATCCGATCGCAAAGCGCATCACGCTGCTGCACCGGCGCGACGATTTCCGCGCCGCGCCCCACAGCGTCGAACAGATGCGCGCGCTGGTGGCCGCCGGCAAGATGGAGCTGAAGATCGGCCAGGTCACCGCGCTCGAGGGCGAGGGCGGCAAGCTTGCCGGCGCCACCATCAAGGGCAACGACAATTCGGTGAGCCGGATCGCCTGCGATACGATGCTGCCGTTCTTCGGGCTGACCATGAAGCTCGGGCCCGTCGCCGAGTGGGGCATCGAGCTCGAGAACAATCTGGTGCCGGTCGAGACCTCGGCCTTCGAGAGCAGCGTGCCCGGCATCTTCGCGATCGGCGACATCAACACCTATCCGGGCAAGCTGAAGCTGATCCTGTGCGGCTTCCACGAGGGCGCGCTGATGGCGCAGAAGGCCCACCGTTACGTCTATCCCGACAAGCGGCTGGTCTTCCAGTACACGACCTCGTCCTCGAGCCTGCAGAAGAAGCTCGGGGTCAGCTAGATTTGCGGCGAATTCGGATCGGCCGCGGCGGCGCCAGGATGACATCCTCGACAGGTCGGCTTCCGGCGCTGGAACGATCTCCGAAATGGCCGTAGTCTGCGGCCGTTGAATTTGTGGATTGATCAGGGTGACCATGATGCGCAAACCACTGTCCGGAGTTCGGCCGATCCTGCGTGCAGTCTCGTTGTGCGCCTCGGCCGCCCTCATCGTCTGCGCGGCCATCGTATCGCCTGCGCTGGCGGAGGATCCTTCGGCGGCGGGGTTGTGGCAGAAGGTGGAAGACGGCAGGCCCGCACTGTATGTGCTCGTCGTGGATCACAACGGCATTTTCGAAGGCGTCATGGCCAAGACCTTTCCGCAGCCCGGTCAGCAGGCGCGCGAGGTCTGCACGAAATGCACCGACGATCGCAGGAACGCGCCATGGCCCGGGCTCTCCTTCATCCGCGATATGAAGCGCAACGGACTGAAATATGAGGACGGCAACGTCCTCGATCCGCGCGACGGCAAGGTCTACAGCGCCAAGATGACGTTGAGTCCGGACGGGCAGCAGTTGACCTTGCGCGGCTATATCGGAATTTCCCTGCTCGGCAGGGACGAGACCTGGTACCGCCTGCCGGACTCGGCCATGGCCGAGATCGATCCCGCGATCATCGCCAGATATCTGCCGGCGCAGGCCACGGCGATGAAGCCGCCCGCGCCCGGACCAATGGCGGGGAAGAGGGCCGTGCCCGCGCATTAGGGGCGGCGCTGTGCCAGTTTACATATGATTGTCAAACAACGGGCTCCGTCATTCCGGGGCCAAGGCGCGAATCCGCATTCTCGCGACTGCGTCCGAGTTTTGCAGCAACTTCACCCTCTTCAGAGGGCGCAGGGAAGACCGGGTGCCCGCCAGACACCCGCGGCCCCCGCGCGAAAAAAATACGCGCGAGCGCGTTGACCACAGGTACAGGCGGTGACAACCGGCCTTCCCTGCGCGATGGTTTTACGACTTACTTCGAGTTCTCCCCGGTGAACCAGCGTTTGCCACCGTCGTTTTCGCGAGCACTACGTCTCGCGAGAACTTAGCACCTGCATTGGTGTGCCAGGACCACACGACTTCGCCGTCCACTCGGTGCCGTTCGTCTCGCGGCACCTTGCGTCCACCGCATCCCGCTTC
>CAYVVB010000127.1:0-15098 GCA_964454955.1 uncultured Bradyrhizobium sp.
ATCGTCGGCTGCGATCCCAAGGCTGACTCGACCCGTCTGATCCTGCACGCCAAGGCGCAGGACACCATCCTGAGCCTCGCGGCGAACGCCGGTAGCGTCGAGGACCTCGAGATCGAGGACGTGATGAAGGTCGGCTACCAGAACATCCGTTGCGTGGAATCCGGCGGTCCGGAGCCGGGCGTCGGCTGCGCCGGCCGCGGCGTCATCACCTCCATCAACTTCCTGGAAGAGAACGGCGCCTATGAGGACATCGACTACGTCTCCTACGACGTGCTCGGCGACGTCGTTTGCGGCGGCTTTGCGATGCCGATCCGTGAGAACAAGGCGCAGGAAATCTACATCGTGATGTCGGGTGAGATGATGGCGATGTATGCCGCCAACAACATCTCCAAAGGCATTCTGAAATACGCCAACTCCGGCGGCGTCCGGCTCGGCGGCCTGGTCTGCAACGAGCGGCAGACCGACAAGGAGCTGGAGCTGGCGGAAGCGCTGGCCAAGAAGCTCGGCACCCAGCTGATCTACTTCGTGCCGCGCGACAACATCGTGCAGCATGCGGAGCTGCGCCGCATGACGGTTCTCGAGTATGCGCCGGACTCCCAGCAGGCCGATCACTACCGCAAGCTCGCGAACAAGATCCATAACAATGGCGGCAAGGGCATCATCCCGACCCCGATCTCGATGGACGAGCTCGAGGACATGCTGATGGAGCACGGCATCATGAAGGCCGTCGACGAGTCCATCGTCGGCAAGTCTGCGGCCGAGCTGGCCGCCTCGTAAACACCGCCGAGAAGTGCCGGTCTCCCGACCCCATCCGGGAGGCCGGCATTTTGGCCGATCAGTCGCGCGAGGATCGCAAGCCATGATCGAAGCGCCGCCCTCTCCGCCGCCCGCACCCGGAACGACCAGGGTCACCGATGACGGGCACATGGGTATCGCGGCCTACCGGCTGCTCACCGGCCGGCATCCCGCAGATGCCGACATCCGCAGCGATGACGATTTCGACCGCCACGTGCTTGCCTCGATCCTTGCGGTGTCGGCGATGGATGGCGAGCAGGGCGCCGACGGGGTGGGCCTGCCCGAGCACGATCTTGCAGCGTTGCTGGCACGACACTTCGATTTGATCCAGATCAAAGATTTTGACTGGCTCTTGCGATCCAATTGCATTCGCAATGAGGATGACGAGGTCGCAATGCTGCGCGATCTTCTGCTGGCGCAGCGGTCAACCGATGGGGACATCGGTCGCTGGTTGGCCTTGATGATCGCGCGTCGTGCCATGGAGCCAAATCACTTGTGGGAAGATCTTGGATTGCGCGACCGGGGTGAGCTTTCGCGCCTCCTGATGCGTCATTTCGCGCCGCTCGCCTCGCGCAATACGAAAAACATGCGCTGGAAGCGCTTCTTCTATCGTTCGTTGTGCGAGGATGACGGGCTCGTCATGTGTACGACGCCGGTGTGCACCCAGTGCAACGACTTCAATCTCTGCTTCGGGGACGAAAGCGGGGAGAGCCGGATGGCCGAGCGCCGCCGCGACGTTTTGCTGCAGGCAGCGGCCATGCCGGCCGTTGCACACGGCGCGCTGGCCTGAGCGGAGCCGCCATGGACAGCCTGTCGACCAGCTTCACGATTGATGGTCCCGACGATTTCATCGCCGTCGACGAAACGCGGCACAGGCCTGAAGGGCTGGAGTCGCATGCCGCTGGCCCGGGCGCCGGCTGGAGGGAACTGCTGATCCGGGCCGGGATGCGGCTGACGCGCCAGCGCGTCATCCTGAGCGAGCTGTTGTTTGCGAACGGCGACCGCCATGTCACCGCGGAGGCGCTCCACGTCGAAGCGCTGGCGGCGGACGCGCAGATTTCGCTCGCAACCGTCTACAATACGCTGAACCAGTTCACCCAGGCCGGACTGTTGCGCCGGATCGGCCCCGACGGATCGCGGTCATTCTTCGACACCAATACCAGTCCGCATCCGCATTATTATCTGCAGGGCGAAGACATCCTGCTTGATGTTCCCGAGGCCGATCTTGCGGTTGCCAACATGCCGCAGCCTCTGCCGGGTCACGAAGTCTCTCGCCTCGACGTGATCATCCATCTGCGCCGCAAGCGAAGTTGACTTGAGGGCACGCGCCCGGCGCGGGCGCTTTGCGGAGGCCTGACGCGTCGAGTTTCCGACGCTGTCGGATTCGCGACAATCGAAATTTCACAAAAACTGCTGTTATTCCAGCCGCTTGGCATCAGTGCCGGCGTGGCACGCGGGTTGCTGAAAGCGTGGGTGACCAAGAGTCATTCAGGAGCCTCAAATGATCGCCACCGCGGCTGCCGCCAAACCGTCCTGGTCCGACCGGGCAGGGGCCAGGCGGATCGTGCTCAACGACACGACCTTGCGCGACGGCGAGCAGGCGCCGGGCGTCGCCTTCACCACGGCGGAGAAGGTTGCGATCGCGGGCGCACTGGCGCGGGCGGGCGTCACGGAGATCGAAGCCGGCACGCCAGCGATGGGGCAGGAGGAGATTTCGGCGATCCGCGCCATCGTGGAGGCTCGCCTTCCGCTCACCACCATCGGCTGGTGCCGGATGCGACAGGCCGATGTGGATGCGGCAATCGAGGCCGGCGTCTCGATGGTCAATGTCTCGATCCCGGCTTCCGACGTGCAGATCGCGGCCAAGCTTGGCGGCGACCGCAGCGCCGCGCTCGACCAGGTCAGGCGGGTCGTCGGCTACGCCCGTGACAGGGGGCTTGCGGTAGCGGTCGGCGGCGAGGACTCCTCGCGCGCCGATGTCGATTTCCTGATCGAACTGATCGCAACCGCAAAGGCGGCGGGCGCGCGGCGCTTCCGCATCGCCGATACGCTCAGCGTGCTCGATCCCGACTCCGCCTGTGCGCTGATCGCCCGCTTGCGCGCGACCACCGATCTCGAACTCGAGTTTCATGGCCATGACGACCTTGGCCTTGCGACGGCCAACACGCTGGCGGCCGTCAAGGCCGGCGCGACCCATGCGTCCGTCACCGTGATCGGGCTCGGCGAACGGGCAGGCAACGCGCCCTTGGAGGAGGTCGCCGTCGCGCTCAAGCAGCTTTACGGGCAGGATACCGGAATCGTGCTCTCGGAACTCGACAATGTCGCCGCGGTGGTCGCGTCGGCGGCCGCGCGCGCCATCCCGCTGAACAAGGCGATCGTCGGCGAGCACGTCTTTACCCATGAATCCGGCATCCATGTCGACGGTCTCCTGAAGGACCAGCGCACCTACCAGTCGCTCGACCCGCGCCAGTTCGGCCGCTCCAATCGGATCGTGATCGGCAAGCATTCCGGCCTGTCGGCGATCACCTCGCTGTTGTCGGAATTGCACCTGGCGGTGAGCGCCGAGGAGGCAAGCAGAATCCTGTCCCGGGTCCGCAAGCATGCGGTCGAGAACAAGGGGCCGGTGACGCGCGAAACCGTGGCGGCGATCTGGCGGGAGGTCCACAATCACTCGCTCCCCAACTGCGCGTGAACTCGCCATGTCCAGTATCGTCTCTGTCGATCCGACTGCCGCCGCCAGGCCGAGGGATGCCTCTCTGCTCGCGCTGATCATGGAGGATGTCGCCTGCGTGCGATTGCGCGATCCCGCTGCGCGCAGCCAGCTCGAGACGTTGCTGACCTATCCCGGCGTCCATGCCGTCATCTGGTATCGCATTGCTCATCGCCTCTGGATCGCCGGCTGGCGCTTCCCGGCGCGGCTGTTGTCCTGGCTCGGCCGTTTTCTGACCAATGTCGACATTCACCCGGGCGCGACAATCGGCGCGCGCTTCTTCATCGATCACGGCGCCGGCGTCGTCATCGGCGAGACCGCTGAAGTCGGCGACGACGTCACGCTGTATCACGGCGTCACCCTCGGCGGGGTCTCCTGGTCGCCCGGCAAACGTCATCCGACGCTGGAGGACCGCGTGGTGATCGGCGCCGGCGCGAAGATACTCGGGCCCATCACCATCGGCAGCGGTTCGCGCGTCGGGGCCAATTCTGTCGTCATCGAGAGCACGCCGCCCGACGTCACCGTGGTCGGCATACCGGCGAAGGTGGTGCGGCCGCAGCGCGGCCATCACCGTTTCGTCGGCCATATCGACCTCGATCATCATCTGATGCCGGACCCGGTCGGAGACGCGATCGCGGTGCTGCTCGATCGCGTCGAATTCCTGGAGGCCCGCCTCGGCCATGTCCAGCGGCGCCTGCGGGAGGCGGGCCTGCCGCGCGATGACGCTGCTGCCTCCGCCGACCACAGCTCGCAAGCCTGAAGGAGAGTTTCGATGTCAAACGACGTGCCCGGCGGCATCCTGGACCGGTTGAACAAGGCCTCCTCGGCCGAGGACTTCTTTGCGTCGCTCGGCGTCGACTATGATCCCAAGGTGGTCAATGTGGCGCGGCTGCACATCCTGAGGCGGATGGGACAATATCTCGCCGCGGAAACCTTCGACGGCGCCACGGAGGCGGATGTGACGGCGCGCTGCAAGGCGGTGCTGGAGCAGGCCTACGCCGATTTCGTCGCCTCCTCGCCGATCGACCAGCGCGTCTTCAAGGTGTTGAAGGACGCCGTCGCCGAGCCCAAGAAACCTGCTGCCGCCTTCGTCCCCTTGAGCGCGCTGAAGTAATCTCTCACGCAACGCCATTCCGGCTTTTTTGATCCAGATCAATTGCTTGTCGCGCGCCTTGCAGTCGGCGCTGTCGCATTTCCGACGTATGTCGCAATCGCGCCGCAGGCGATCTCAACGACGAACCTCATCAGCTTCCCTCAAGCCCTTGTATTGACGCCTGATTTTGGAAAGCTGCGCAACTGGTACGACACTTGCTGTTCTCTCTTCAAGTCCATCTAGCTTTTGGAGAAGCGCATGCACAGTGTCGTCTGCATCAAGCAGGTCCCCGACTCCGCGCAGATCCGCGTGCACCCCGTGACCAACACGATCATGCGTCAGGGTGTGCCGACCATCATCAATCCCTACGACCTGTTTGCGCTCGAGGCCGCGCTCGAGCTGCGCGACAAGTTCGGCGGCGAGGTCACCGTTCTCACCATGGGGCCTCCCTCGGCCGAGGATAGTTTGCGCAAGGCGCTGACCTACGGGGCCGATCGCGCGGTGCTGCTCACCGACCGTTTCTTTGCCGGCGCCGACACGCTGGCGACGACCTATGCGCTCGCCACCGCGGTCCGCAAGATCGGCACCGAATACGGTCCGCCCGACCTGATCTTCACCGGCAAGCAGACCATCGACGGCGATACCGCGCAGGTGGGGCCGGGCATCGCCAAGCGGCTCGGCCTGTTGCAGCTCACCTACGTCGCCAGGATTGCCGCGCTGGATCTGTCCACGCGCACGATCGAGGCCGAACGGCGCTCGGAGGGCGGCGTGCAGGTGCTGCGCACCAGGCTGCCCTGCCTGATCACCATGCTGGAGGCGACCAACCAGATCCGCCGCGGCGCCATGACCGATGCGCTGCGCGCCGCGCGGGCGCCGATCGTGAAATGGAGCGCGCAGGATGCCGGCGTCGAGGACATCAGCAAATGCGGCCTGCGCGGGTCGCCGACCATCGTCAAGCGTGTCTTTGCGCCCTCGCCGCGGAGCGAGAAGGCGGCATTCCTGGATGCTGCCGACCAGCCGGCAGAGGCGCTGATCGACGCCATCTTCAAGCGCCAGCCCAAGCTGGAAACCGAGCTTGCGACGCTCGTGCGCGGATTTTGACCCAAGGGAGTTTTAGCTGATGAGCAACGTAGTCAAGGCTCCCGTTCCCGCTGCAGGGCGCGCCGCAACCAAGAAGGAACTGCCGGAGCATTTCAAGGCCTACAAGCACGTCTGGGTCTTCATCGAGCAGGAGCGCGGGCAGGTGCATCCCGTGTCCTGGGAGCTGATGGGCGCGGGGCGCAAGCTTGCCGACAAGCTGAAAGTGGATCTCGCCGCCGTCGTGATCGGTCCCGAGGGCGAGGCCGCACGAAATGCCGCGGTCGAATCGTTCAGCTACGGCGCCGACCTCGTCTATCTGGTCGCCGACGATGTGCTGTCGGATTACCGCAACGAGTCCTACACCAAGGCGCTGACTGACCTCGTCAACACCTACAAGCCCGAGATCCTGCTGTTGGGCGCGACCACGCTGGGGCGCGATCTCGCCGGCTCGGTGGCGACCACGCTGCTCACCGGACTGACCGCCGACTGCACCGAGCTCGATGTCGATGCGGATGGCTCGCTCGCCGCCACGCGTCCGACCTTCGGCGGTTCGCTGCTCTGCACGATCTACACCCTGAACTACCGGCCGCAGATGGCAACCGTCCGCCCGCGCGTCATGCCGATGCCCGAGCGCGTCGCGCGCGATC
The DNA here is from genome assembly GCA_964454955.1 of uncultured Bradyrhizobium sp. GTDB lineage: Bacteria > Pseudomonadota > Alphaproteobacteria > Rhizobiales > Xanthobacteraceae > Bradyrhizobium. Next base: position 6,326 of record CAYVVB010000127.1, read on the forward strand.
CCGGCCGCATCGTCATTCACCCCCTTGGCCTCGTCGAAGACGATATCGTCACCAAGGTGCTGTCGTTCCTGCCCGATCGCGATTCCGCAAAATCCAATCTCGCCTATGCCGATGTCGTCGTCGCCGGCGGCCTGGGGCTCGGATCGCCTGAGAATTTTCAGCTGGTGCGCCAGCTCGCTGCCGTGCTCGGGGCGGAATATGGCTGTTCGCGTCCGCTGGTGCAGAAGGGCTGGGTCACCTCCGACCGCCAGATCGGACAGACAGGAAAGACCATCCGGCCAAAGCTCTACATCGCAGCCGGCATTTCGGGCGCGATTCAGCATCGGGTGGGCGTGGAGGGCGCCGACCTCATCGTCGCCATCAACACCGACAAGAACGCACCGATCTTCGAATTCGCCCATATCGGAATCATCACCGATGCGATCCGCCTCCTGCCGGCGCTGACCGCGGCGTTTCGCGCGCGGCTGTCGCCGCATTCGCGCGACCGGATCGCAAGCTAGCCAGCGCATGTTTCCGGCGAAACGGATACCGGTTCGCCTCAGGAAACATGCGCAGTAAGACAAGGAGAGGCTCATGATCGAAGAGAAATTCGATGCCATCGTCGTCGGCGCCGGAATGGCGGGGAATGCCGCGGCGCTGACCATGGCCAGGCACGGCCTGAAGGTGCTGCAGCTCGAGCGCGGCGAATACTCGGGATCGAAGAACGTGCAGGGCGCGATCCTCTATGCCGACATGCTGGAGAAGCTGATTCCGGATTTCCGCGAGGATGCGCCGCTGGAGCGCCATCTGGTCGAACAGCGGTTCTGGATGATGGACGACCGCTCCCATGTCGGGCTGCACTATCGTTCCGACGATTTCAACGAGGAGCGGCCGAACCGCTACACCATCATCCGCGCGCAGTTCGACAAGTGGTTCTCCTCGAAGGTGCGGGAGGCAGGCGCCACCGTGCTGTGCGAAACCACGGTGACCGAGCTCGCGCAGGACGCCTATGGCCGCGTCATCGGCGTGCGGACCGATCGGAGCGGCGGGGAGATCCACGCCGACGTCGTCGTGCTCGCCGAGGGCGTGAACGGGCTGCTCGGCACCCGCGCCGGTCTTCGCGGCACGCCGAAGCCCGACAAGGTTGCGCTGGCGGTCAAGGAGATGCACTTCCTGCCGCGCGAGACCATCGAGGCGCGTTTCAACCTCAAGGGCGACGAGGGCGTCGTCATCGAGGCCGCCGGCACCATCTCCCGCGGCATGACCGGGATGGGATTCATCTATGCGAACAAGGAGTGCATTTCGCTCGGCATCGGCTGCCTGGTTGCCGATTTCCAGCGAACCGGCGAGACGCCCTACGGGCTGCTCGACCGCTTCAAGCGTCATCCGTCGGTGGCGCCGCTGATCGAGGGCTCCGAGGTGAAGGAGTACTCGGCGCACCTGATCCCCGAGGGCGGCTACAAGGAGATCCCGCAGCTCTATGGCGAAGGCTGGGTCGTGGTCGGCGACGCTGCGCAATTGAACAACGCCATTCACCGCGAAGGCTCCAACCTTGCCATGACCTCGGGCCGGATCGCGGCGGAGGCGATCTTCCAGGTGAAATCGCGCCGCGATCCGCCGACCGCGCAGAACCTCTCGCTCTACAAGAAGATGCTGGATGAGTCCTTCGTGATCAAGGACCTGAAGAAGTACAAGGACATGCCGGCGCTGATGCATACGCAGTCGCAGAACTTCTTCCTGACCTATCCGCAGCTCGTGTCGAAGGCGATGCAGAATTTCGTCCGCGTCGACGGCACGCCCAAGGTCGACAAGGAGAAGGTGACGCTGAAATCCTTTGTCAGTGCGCGGTCATGGACCGGGCTGTTCGGCGATGCGTTCCGCCTCGCCCGGGCCTGGCGATAATTCCGCGGGAAAGGAAGATGGAGGCTGAAGCATGACTATCGAGCCGTCAGTGCGCGTCGAAGACAAGCTGTTCTACAATCGCTATCTTGTCGACACCGGGCGCGCCCATATCAAGGTGCGGCCGCACACCACACCCTCGCCGCAACTGCTGGCGCTGTTGAAGGCGTGTCCGGCGCGCTGCTACGAACTCAACGACAAGGGGCAGGTGGAAGTCACGGTCGACGGCTGCGTCGAATGCGGCACCTGCCGCGTCATCGGCGAGCCGTCCGGCGACATCGAATGGAGCTATCCCCGCGGCGGCTACGGCGTCCTGTTCAAGTTCGGGTGAAGGTTGAAGCGATCGACGCGCCGCAGCCTCGGCGCGTCGTCCTGGTACCCGTCATTCCGGGGCGATGCGAAGCATCGAACCCGGAATCTCGAGGTTCTCAGGTGCGCAATTGCGCACCTGAGTTCGTCCTTCGAGCCTCCCGGAATGACGAAGCCGGAGGAAGGAAGAGATCACTCCGCCGCCTGGGCGACGCCGTGACCGGCCGCTTCGAGCGCCACCGCAACCGACTGGATGATGGCGGCGAAACGCACGGCGGTCTGGATCGCGGCCGAGCTGACGCCGGCCTCCTGGAGCGCCTTCTCATGGGAGTCCATGCAGGCGCCGCAGCCGTTGATGGCGGATACCGCCAGCGACCACAGCTCGAAATCGGCCTTGTCCACGCCGGGATTGCCGATCACGTTCATGCGCAGCCGCGCCGGCATCGTCCGATATTCCGGATTCGAGGCGAGGTGGGTGAAACGGTAGTAGACGTTGTTCATCGCCATGACGGCCGCGGCCGACTTCGCCGCGGCGATTGCGGGGGCCGAGAGTTTCTCGGCCGCTTCAGATTCCATGGCTGCGATCACGACCGGGTTGCGGGTCGCGATGGCGGTCGCAAGCAACAGCCCGTACTTGCTCTGCGGAGAGAGCGTTTCGTCCGATGCCATTGACGTCAGGTTGAGCCTGACGTCCTTGGCAAAATCCGGAATCTGATCCTTCAACTGCTCGATCGACATGACGCCTCAGGCGACCTTCAGCGTCGCGCCGCCGACTTCGCGGTTGCAGGGGCACAGCTCGTCGGTCTGCAGCGCGTCGAGCACGCGAAGCGTGTCCTTCGGGGCGCGGCCGACGTTGAGGTTGGTCGCGTAGACGTGCTGGATCGTGTTGTCGGGGTCGACGATGAAGGTGTAGCGATAGGCGACGCCGTCGGGCGAACGCACGCCCAGTCCATCGACCAGCGCGCCCTTGGTGTCGGCAAACTGCCAGATCGGCAGGTGGTGCAGATCCTTGTGGTCGCGCCGCCAGGCCAGCTTGCAGAACTCGTTGTCGGTCGAGCCGCCCAGCACGACCGCGTCACGGTCCGCAAAATCCTTGGACAGCCGGGCGAACTCGGCGATCTCGGTCGGGCAAACGAAGGTGAAATCCTTCGGATAAAAGAAAATGATTTTCCATTTTCCGGGGAAGCTGTTTTCGGTCAGCGTCTCGAACGCGCTCTGTCCCTTTTCTTCCTGCACGTGAAAGCCGGGCTTCACCCCGACGACCTCGAACGACGGCAACTTACTTCCAATTCCAAGCATATGAACCTCACAAGATTTCCCTCGTCCGATCGACGATTGTATTTGGACGAAGCAATGCATATGCCACTTGTTCTCAAACTAGGCAATCGTTGCAAATGCAACAGTCCAATGACGGCGCGCCGGAGCGCGCTGCCTCGCCATAGCGCTTTCGCTAGGCTGCGATATCTGGGCAATCATTCATGCCCCGTTTGCGATTGAGGTGAGGCGCCTGCCCGGCTAGATTGAAACGCCGGGACATGGAGGACAGCAGATGAAGCTCAGCGCGCGCAATGTTCTGCCGGGCAGGGTGGTCGCGGTGACCAAGGGCACCACGACCGCCCATGTGAAGGTCGAATTGGGGCCGGGACTGACGGTTTTTTCGTCGATCACGAACGAGGCGGTCGACGATCTCGGGTTGAAAGTCGGTGACAGTGTCTCGGCGGTGATCAAGTCGTCTGACGTGATGATCGGCAAATAGAGCATGATCCGGAAAAGTGTGTAGCGGTTTTCCGAAAGATCATGCTCAATCAAAAGGCTATAGCGCGACGCGACCTGTCGCGCTTTAGCCCGTTCAGCTTGCCGCGGCGCCGGAACGCTCCCGGATACGGGCGAGGCGCCGCGACAAGTCGTCCCACCATCCCTCGACGACATGCCGGTCGCACAACAAGGTCGTGCCGACGTCGCCGGTGAAAGCCTGCCAGTCGCTCAGGCACTTCTCGGGGACGGCGGTCAGGATCGGCACGCCGGCGATGATCGCGCCGGCAAACTCCTCGCGCAGGCCTTCTCCCGACGCTTCCTGCTTGGCGAATTTGTTGATCACGAGGAGGTCGACCTCCTCGCTGATCGCGCGCGCCACGGCGACTGACGCTTCGGCGAGGCCCGCCGCGTCGAGCTTGCACGCCATCGCACCGCTGCCGAGCGCCTGGCAGATGGAAATCTCGCGCCCCGTCAGCAGGTCGACCGCTTGCATGCTCTGCCGCTTGCCGCTTGCATCCTTGACGTTGCGCTGGACGATGCCGCCGATCCGCGCACCCGCGCGCGAAAGGCTCTCGGCGAAGTCGGCGAGCAGCGTGTCGACATCGTCCTGCGGCCGATAGAGGACGGCCGCCACGAGATTGGGGTCGATTTCGACCATATCAACAATCATGGCGTGATCCTTGTTCGCTTCGCTTTGATCTAGATCAATCCTCATGCCGCCGCGCTGGCCTGTCCAGCATCCTGCTGCGCCGGCGCCAGGGCTGCGCCTTCTTCCATCGGGCGTCCCTGCTCGGACACCAGCGAGACGCCCTTGATCTGGGCAAAGACCTCCAGCCCGTCGGCAAGTCCGAGCGCATCCCATGACCGCCGCGTGATGCGCGCCAGGATTTGCGCGCCCGAACCGTCGGCCCCGAGTGCAAGAACGATAGTCACCTCGCCCACGCCGAGCGGAGAGGACGACTTGATGCGCGCGGGGAAGATGTTGAGGATCGACGTCTCGCGCGCCGGCTCCCGTGCGATGCTGACATCGCTGGCGGCGACGCGCAGACGTTGACGCGCGCCGGGCGCAAGGGGCGGCGCCGGCACCAGCAGGCGGCCGCCCTTGACGCGAAGAATGAGCAGGCCGTAGCGCCCGTCATAGCCGCCGACCACAGCGTCGAGGCTGACGGCGGCGTCGCGGCTTGCGGCCAGCGGCAAGGAGGGATCGCTTTGCAGCGCCTGCAGCGGACCGGCCGCGGCCACGACGCCGTCCTCCATCAGGACGAGGTGATCTGCCAGGCGCTCGATCTCCGCCATGTCGTGGCTGATATAGATCATGGGCATCGCGAGCCGGTCGTGCAGGCGCTCGAGGAAGGGCAGGATTTCGTTCTTCGCCGCGCGGTCCAGCGCCGCCAGCGGTTCGTCCATCACCAGGAGTTTCGGCTGGGACAGCAGCGCGCGGCCGATGGCGATGCGCTGTCTTTCGCCTCCGGAAAGATGGGAGGGAGCGCGTGCGAGAAGGTGTGCAATGCCGAGCAGTTCGACCACCTCGTCAAAGCCGATGGAGACAGCGTCGGACCTCGGTGCGCCATAAAGCAGATTGCCTTTGACCGAGAGGTGCGGAAAGAGACTCGCCTCCTGGAACACATATCCGATCGGTCGCAGATGCGGGGGCCGGAAGGTGGTCCGATCCTGCCAGACGTCCCCGTCGATGGCGCAGAAGCCGCCGGGCAGATGCTTGAGACCGGCGATGCAGCGCGCCACCGTGGTCTTGCCGCAGCCCGAAGGGCCGAAAATGGCGGTTACGCCCTTGGCCGGCGCACTGAAACACGCATCGAGCGAAAAGCTGCCGAGCTTGCCGCTGAGAGCGACTTCGATCCGGTTTGGCCTGGCGCTCGGCGCGCTGCCCGTCATGTGCCCATCCTCGCGCTGCGCTTGTCGATCAGGGTCACGGTGAGGATCACGGCGAAGGCGAAGATCACCATGCCGCCGGCAAGCAGACTTGCTTCGCGCCACTGCGAGGCCTCGACGTAGTCGAAGATCGCGACCGACAGCACCCTGGTGCGACCGGGAATGTTGCCGCCGATCATCAGCACAAGACCGAACTCGCCGATCGTATGCGCAAAGCCGAGCACGGCGCCGGTCAGAAGTCCCGGCCGCGCCAGCGGCAGGGCGATGGTCCAGAAGGTGCGCAAGGGAGAGGCGCGCAACGTCGCCGCGACCTCCAGGGGGCGGTCGCCGAGCGCGGCGAAGGCATTGCGGAGCGGCTGCACCACGAACGGCATGGAATAGAGCACCGATCCGACGACCAGCCCTTCGAAGGTGAAGGCCAGCGTGCGGCCGCCCCAGAGGCTGGCGATCCACCCCCCTGGCCCGTTCGGGCCGAGCGCAACCAGCAGATAGAAGCCAAGCACGGTCGGCGGCAGCACGAGGGGCAGCGCGACGATTGCGGCAACCACTTCGGTGAACGCCGCCTTCGATCGCGCCAGCCACCATGCCAGCGGCGTTCCCACTATCAACAGGATCACCGTCGTCAGGCTCGCGAGCTCGATGGTGAGCCCGACCGACTGCCAGATCTCCTGTGAGAACACGTCCATGCGGCTCAGCTCTGGCTGTCCAGCACGTAGCCGTATTTTTCGATGATCGCGCGGGCCTCCGGCCCCTTGAGGAAGCCGATGAAGGCACGCGCGGCCTCGTTGTCGGCGGCGCTTTTCAGCAGCACGGCATCCTGGCGGATCGGCGGGTAGAGCTCTTGCGGCACGAGCCAGCGCGACCCGGCCTCGTTACCGGCGAGCTGCGACAGCGCGACGAAACCGAGCTCGGCGTTGCCGGTCTCGACGAATTGATAGGCCTGCGTGATCGAGGCGCCCTCGACGAGTTTCGGCTTCATCGCCTCATAGACGCCGATCGACTTCATCGCTTCGACCGCGGCCGCGCCATAGGGCGCCGCGGTGGGATTGCAGATCGACAGCTTAGCGAAAGAGGCATTCTTGAGCGTTGCTTCGCCGTTCACGAGGTTGGGCGTCTTGCTCCACAGCACGAGCTTTCCGATGGCGTAGGTGAAGCGGCTTTCGGAGACGGCGAGGCCGTCTTCAACCAGTTTCTTCGGGCGCGCATCGTCGGCGGAGAGAAAGACCTGGAACGGCGCGCCCTGTGTGATCTGGCTGTAGAAGGGCCCGCTCGCGCCGAAGCTCAAAACCGCCGTATGGCCGGTCTTCTGTTTGAAGGCGGCAGCGATTTCCTTGGCGGGCTCGGTGAAATTCGCGGCCACCGCCACATTGATGTCGGCCGCGGAGGCGTGGCCGGCCGTCAGCATCAGTGCGAACAGAGATTGAACCAAGACAGATGGAATCAAGGCGGATCGAATAAGGCGAAGAAGTTTCATGTGAGCTCTCATTGAACCCTTGGATCGCGCTGACGCCGCATCGAACGCCAGTTTCGCTCTTATCCCAGCAATCGGCGTGCCGTTTGCGCCAGGTCAAAAGATGGTGCGAGGCTTGCTTGGGAAGCGCCAAAACCATGTATTTTCGCCGTGGCGGGCGGGTCGTTGTCGGGTTTCCGACATCGCGGTCCGGAACTCGACACGCGCGTCGAGGACAAGTCGGAGGGTCAGATGATGCCGGTTGCATCGCGTGCCGAACTCGAAGCTCTGCTTGAGGATGACGTACCCTATGGCGACCTCACGACCGAGGCGCTCGGCATCGGCGCTTTGCCCGGCATCATGCGATTTGTCGCCCGTGACCCCATGGTGCTGGCGCTTGCCGAGGACGCGGCCGCCATCATCGAACTGGCGGGTTGCCGGGTCGAACTGTTCGCGAAATCCGGCGACCGGCTGGCGCCGGGCTCGCTGATCCTTGCCGCTCGTGGCGAGGCGTCGGCATTGCTCAGGAGCTGGAAGGTGGCGCAGACCCTGATCGAGATCTGGTCGGGCGTTGCGACATCGGCGCGCGCCATCGTCGATGCCGCGCGGGCCGCTTCGCCTCATATTGCGATCGCCTGCACGCGCAAGAACATCCCGGGCACCAAGCGCTTCGCAGTGGCGGCGGTGAGAGCGGGCGGCGCGGTGATGCACCGGCTCGGGCTTTCGGAGACCGTGCTGGTATTTCCGGAGCACCGCGTCTTTCTCGGCAAGGTCGCGCCATCGGACATGGTCGGGCAATTGCGGCGCGCCGCGCCGGAGAAGCGACTGGTGGTCGAAGTGACCACGCTTCAGGCCGCGGTTGAAATGGCGGTGGCCGGCTTCGACGTCATCCAGGCGGAAAAATTCTCGCCCGCCGACATCGCAGCGCTTGTCGCGCGCATGAAGGCCATGTCGTCGGTGTGGAGCCGTCCCCTCGTCGCCGCGGCCGGCGGCATCAATGCCGGCAACGTCGCAGCCTATGCGCAGGCGGGCGCCGACATCGTGGTGACCTCGTCGCCCTATCTGGCCAAGCCGTGCGACGTCCAGGTGCAGATCGCCCCCGCCGGCACCGGTTCGCAGTCGATCACGGAAGCGGCGTGAGGGCTCCGTCATTCCGGGGCAGCCCGCAGGGTTGAGCCCGGAATCCATGACCACAGTCCGACGGTGTTCAAGAACGGTCGTCGGCCAGCGTGTCGAACAATCCAACCCTTTGGTTATGGATTCCGGGCTCGCGCTTCGCGCGCCCCGGAATGACGGAGAGCGTGATTCGCCCGTCGCGTTAAACTGTCGCATCCCGACACCTTGCGCCGTCGGGCAAATCAGCAGCATCGTCCCGCGCATCCTGTCCCGGCAGAGGGGCGTATCGCGATCGTCACGACACGCGGGGCAGGTGGCGGTGGACACGAAGATGCTGGAGACGTGCGGCATCGACGTGGACGGCGAAGTCGTGTG
>CAYVVB010000128.1:0-6613 GCA_964454955.1 uncultured Bradyrhizobium sp.
AATGCCTTGAGCATCGTCGCCGACTTAGCACCTGCATGGGTGTGCCAGAACCACACGACTTGACCGTCCGCAAAGGTGCCGCACGTCTCCGGCACTCTCGTGTCCACCGCATTCCGCTGCCTACGTTCGTGACGACGCGTACGCCCCTCTTGGTGGCAGCGGAACGTGACAACCAAATCATGATTTCGGAAAAAACGAAAGTAGAATATTTTTGGCGCGAGGACTGGACAACCCGACTCGGCTTGAATCGGCTCAGGAAATTAGATTTTTGGCGCAACGCTTTTTCGAGCGGTTTGCCTCATGCAAGGAAGCGAGGCGCAGAAAGAATTCGCTTGATTTGCCCGTCGGGCGACCCAGCAGATCTCCGACGATCTCGGCGCGCCTGCATCGCGTGATGGGTCCGCCAACGTATCGCTGCCTCGAGCCGCTGGCCGGGTTCCTGTTTCCTGTCGGCGACATGCAGGGCTATATTAATTTTAAAGGCACAACGAATTTGCCACGCAGAACCGCCTCAAAAGAGTGGGATACGTGGCTGCCTTCGAATATGACCGGAGCGCAGGAGGCGCTTTTGGCCAAGACCGCTGCCAATGTCCTGCCGTTCGCGCAGCAACCGGCGCTGCAGCTGATCTACGACACGGCGCCAATCGGTCTCGCCTGCCTGTCGCCCGATTGCCGGTACCTTCAGATCAATCAGCGGCTCACGGAAATATGCGGCATTTCCGTCGAGGACCACATCGGGCGCTCCGTCAAGGAGTGCGTGCCGGCCCTGGCGGACTCGGTCGAACATATCGTCCGCTCGATCATGGAAACCGGAGAGCCTGTCGTCGGCGTCGAGGTTGCCGGGCAACGTGCCGACGAGATCGAGAAGCAGCGCGCGTGGATCACCTACTGGCATCCGCTGAGGGCCGCGAACGGCGCCATCGTCGCCGTCAACGTTGCCGCAGAAGAGATTACGGAACGCAAACGGGCCGAGCAGGACGTGCGTCGAGCGAAGGACGCCGCGGAGGCTGCGTTGCGCCATCTGCGCGAAACCCAGGAGTCCCTGATCGAGGCCGAAAAGCTTGCCGCGCTCGGCCGGATGGTGGCGGGTGTCGCCCATGAGATCAACGGTCCCGTCGGGAACAGCCTCACCGTTGCCTCCACGCTGCGGCGCAAGGCCGAGCTGTTTGCGGCGGAGGTCCAGCGCGGCGGCCTCAGGCGGTCGAGCCTGAATGAGTTCGTCGACCTCATCAAGAATGCCGCATCCCAATTGGTCGCCAATCTCGACCACGCCGCCGAGCTTGTTCAATCATTCAAGCAGGTGGCAGGCGACCAGAGCCAGTTGCATCGGCGCCGGTTCGATGCCGGCGATCTGATCAGGCAGGTTCTCCAGCATCTCGAAGCCGAGCTTCAGCAACGCGGCATCGTGCTGAACTTCCAGGGCGACGGGGACCTTGGCATGGACAGCTACCCCGGGGAGCTTGGACAGGTCGTGACCCATCTCGCGATCAATTCCATGACTCATGCATTTCCCGGCGGCAGAACGGGAAGGATCGACGTCGAGCTCCGCCCCGAGGGGAGCGATCGGATCGAACTGCTGCTCTCCGATGATGGATGCGGCATGAGCGCCGACGTGAAGCGTCACGCCTTTGATCCGTTCTTCACGACCCGCCGTCCCGAAGGCTCGACCGGGCTCGGTTTGCACATCGTCCATAACATCGTCGTCGAACGGCTGGGCGGCAGGCTCAGGCTCGATAGCGAGCCCGAGGCGGGGACGACGGTTCAGGCTGTCCTGCCGCGCGTGGCGCCCCGCCTGGATTGACGCGCGTGTCGCCCGGTAGCGCAATCGCATATGTGGATCACGCCTTGGCGGGCGGGGCATGCGCGTCACCTCTGCCATCGTCATTCCGGGATGGTCCGAAGGACCAGACCCGAGATTCTCAGGTGCGCAATTGCGCACCATAGTTCGACGCTTGCGCATCGCTCCGGAATGACGAGGCGATCCCGTTGGAGACATATGCGATTGCCTGCGCATCACGCGTACTCGAACAGCGCCATGAACCCGAAATCCATGTGCAGCTGCTGGTGGCAGTGAAACAGCGTCAGGCCCGGATTGTCGGCGACGAAATCGAATTCGATCTCCTGGAAGCCGCCCAGCATCACCACGTCCTTGATGACGCCGGAGGTCGCCTTGGCGCCGACGCGGACCAGCTCGAAACTGTGGCGGTGCAGATGCAGGGGATGAACGTCATCGCTGGCATTGCGGAATTTCAGCCGGTAGCGCCGGCCCCGCTGCACCCTGTGGAGCGGCTCCATCGTCTGCATCGAAAACGCCTGGCCGTTCAGCGTCCACTGGTTGAAACCGCCCAGCGCGCCATTGTGCTTTTCGATCGTCATCTCGATGGTCTTGTCGGGCACGGCGGGAGGCTCGCCCGCCTTGCCGAACTGCGTGTAGTCCCAGCGGAACGGCTTCGGCTTGATCCACTGCGGATCGCCTGTGGCGCCGGCGTACTCGACCACGATGCCCATGCCGCGGCTTCGATCGTCATCGGCGAGATCGCCCATCACCCAGACGCCGGGATTGGTCATCTCGACGATGGCTGAAATGCGCTCGGCCGTCCCGAGCCAAAGCACCGGCACGTCCGAAGGCGTTGGCACCGGATTGCCGTCGAGCGCCATGATCTTGAAGCTGTGGCCGGGAAGAGCGAGGCTGCGGGTCTCGCCGGCGCTTGCGTTCAGCACGTGAAACAGCACGCGCTCGCCCTGCTTGACGCGAACGGGCTCGCCGTTGCCGAGCATCTTGCCATTGATCGCAAACAGGTCGTAGCCGACTTCAAACCCCTTGGTCTTCTTCTTCGCCGCCTCGTCGGCGGTCTTCCCCATCTGCTGCAGCTCCGCGATCGGCTCACCCGCGAGGAAGTCCATTGCCATGTCGCCACCGCGGCTGAAGGACGGCGCAAACTCCTTCAGCACCAGGAACACCTCGCGGTCAAAGGCTCCCGCGTCGGACTTCGGCTCGATGTAGACCGGCCCGACCTGGCCGGTATAGGTGCCGCGATTGAGATCGGAGCCGGCCGCGACATGGGTGTGATAGAAGCGGAAGCCCGCAGGCTTGGGGACGAACGTGACCCGCCGCATCCCATGCGCGGGAATGAAGGGCGTGCCTTCCTCGATGGCTCCGTCGACGTCGCTTCCGATCATCTGGCCGTGCCAGTGCACGAGTTCCGGCGTGTCGGTGTCGTTGTGGATATCGACCACGAACTCCTGTCCTTCCTTGAGCCGCAACAGGGGACCCGGAAACTGGCCGTTGTAGAGCGTCGTGGAGACGATGTGATCCGGCGCCAGTTCGACGAGGCCAGTTGCGATGCGCAGGCTGTAGTCGGCCTCGCGGTGCGCGACATCGTCGGCCGCCCGCGCGAGGCTGGTGATCGGTCCCGCCAGCGGAAGCAGGGCGCCATAGGCGAGGAGAGAGCGGCGGTCGATCTGCATATCGAGGCGTCCCTTTGGCTAAAGTCCCTGCCTGCCGTTCATCGATGCTACCCGGTAACGTGAGGTGAGCGCCCGGCGAACACAAAAAACTTTTTGTGATGATGGGTGGCTTGCGGCGGCGGAGCCTGGACCGGCCCGATCACCGGAGGCTGTGCGCGGCCCTTTGTCTCTGGCTCCAGTGCCTGAGCCGATCGAGATAGAGATAGACGACCGGTGTCGTATAGAGCGTCAGGATCTGGCTCAGGATCAGCCCGCCGAAGATGGCGATGCCCAGCGGCTGGCGGAACTCACTGCCTTCGCCCATGCCGACCATCAGCGGCAGCGCGCCGAACAGCGCGGCCATGGTGGTCATCATGATCGGCCGGAAGCGCATCAAGCAGGCTTCGTAGATGGCGTCCGCCGACGACAGCCCGCGCTGACGCTCGGCGTCGAGCGCGAAGTCGATCATCATGATGGCGTTCTTCTTCACGATGCCGACCAGGAGGATCACGCCGATCATCGCGATGATGTCGAACTCCGTATGAGAGAGCATCAGCGCCAGCACGGCGCCGACGCCGGCCGAAGGCAGGGTGGACAGGATCGTCAGCGGATGAACGTAGCTCTCGTAGAGCATGCCGAGCGAGATGTAGATGGTGGCGAAGGCCGCGAGGATGAGAAAGGGCTCGCTCGCCAGCGATTGCTGAAAGATCTTGGCGGCGCCGGCAAATCCGCCGTGAATGCCCGGCGGCATGCCGATCCGCCTCATGGTCGCTTCGATGGCCGCGATCGCCGTGCTCAGCGAGACGCCCGGCGGGAGGTTGAACGAGACGGTATTGGCGACCAAAAGATCCTGATGGTTGACGACGAGCGGCGTCTCGCCTTCGGCGAAGCGGGCGACGCTGGACAGCGGAATCATCGTCTCCCGGCTGGTGCTGACGGCCGTTCCGGTCGACGAGGCGACCTTGCCGGTGGCGCCGATCGAGTTGGTCGCGAGATTTCGTACCGCATTGGCCGCGACCGAACTGACCGAGGTCTTCTGCGAGGGCGAAGCCACCGTTCCGGCCACGGCGTTGGTCGTCTGGGAGCCGGTCGCGGACCCGCCCGAGGTGCTGATATAGACCTCCTTCAATGTCTGCGCGTTCTGCCAATAGGGGGGAGCGACCTCCATGATCACGTGATACTGGTTGCGCGCGACGTAGATCGTCGAGACCTGTCGCTGCCCGAAGGCGTCATAGAGCGTGTTGTCGATCTGGCTGACGGTTAGCTGGAGGCGGGAGGCGGCGTCGCGATCGATGATCAGGTTGGATTGCAGGGCCTTGTTCTGCTGATCGCTGCTGACATCGGTAAGGGCCGGGTCCTTTTGAAGGGCAGCGACGAGCTTGGGCGTCCATTCGTTCAGCTCATCGAGTGTGGCGCCTTGCAGCGTGTATTGGTAGGCCGCACTTGCCGACCGACCTCCGCCGCCGAGATCGCCGATCGACTGCAGGAACAAAGTGGCGCCCGCCACGGCGGACAGTCGGCCCCGCAGCCGTTCGATCACCTGATCGGCCGACAATTTCCGTTCGGAAAGCGGCTTCAGCGATGCGAACACCGTGCCGGTGTTGGTCGAGCTGCCCGGGCCCGGTCCGCTGCCGCCGGTGAAACCCGCGGCGGTGTCGACGGCCGGGTCGCTTTTGACGATATCGATGAACTGCGTGAGCTTATGCTGCATCAGTTGAAACGAGGCATGTTCATCGGCCTTGATCGAACCGATCAGCAGTCCGGTATCCTGCTGGGGAACGAAGCCCTTCGGGACGGCCCTGTAGAGATGGAAGTTCAGGCCGAGGGTCGCGATCAGGATGAGTATCACCGTGCGTGGGTGACGCAGCGCGATGGCGAGCGTCCGCCGATAGCCGTTCAGCATGAGCTCGAAGATGCGCTCGCTGGCCCGGTAGATCCGCCCATGCGGCCGGCCGCGGTCGCCGCGCAGCAGCACGGCGCACATCATCGGCGTCGTCGTCAGCGAGATTACGAGCGAGATCACGATGGCGATCGTGATCGTCATGGCGAATTCGCGGAACAGGCGGCCGACCAAGCCGCCCATCAGGAGGATCGGGACAAAGACCGCGATCAACGACACGCTCATCGACACCACGGTAAAACCGACCTCGCGGGCACCAAGCAGCGTGGCCTCCAGCCGCGACATTCCCGCATCCATGTGGCGGGTGATGTTCTCGAGCACGACGATGGCGTCGTCCACGACGAATCCGGTTGCGACCGTCAGCGCCATCAGGGAGAAGATGTCGAGGCTGTATCCCAGCAGGTACATGACGGCGAATGTCGCAACCAGCGACACCGAGACCGCCACCACCGGCACCAGCGTCGCACGTGCATTGCGCAAGAACGCGAACACCACGAGGATCACCAGGGCTACGGCGATGACCAGCGTGATTTCGACGTCCCGCAGCGACGCCCGGATCGTCTTGGAGCGATCGACCGCCAGATTGATGTCGATCGCGGGCGAGACCGAGGCCCGGAGCTGCGGCATCAGCGCCTTCACGCGGTCGACCATCTGGATGATGTTGGCGCCCGATTGCCGGTAGACGATCATCATCACGGCCGGCTTGCCGTTGGCAAGCCCCAGCGTGCGCACGTTTTCCACGGAATCGACCACGTCGCCGACGTCGCTGAGGCGCACCGGTGCGCCGTTGCGGTAGGCCAGGATCAGCGACTTGTAATTCTGCGCCTTCTGGGCCTGATCGTTGGAATAGATCTGGTAGCGCTGGTTCCCGACATCGATGCCGCCCTTCGGGCTGTGGGCATTGGCGCTGCCGAGTGCGGCACGAACATCCTCCAGACCAATGCCGTATTTATAGAGCGCCGATGGGATCAGCTCGACGCGCACGGCGGGCAGCGATCCGCCGCTGACGGCGACTTCGCCGACACCCTCGACCTGTGACAGCTTCTGGGCGAGCACGGTCGAAGCGGCGTCGTAGAGTTCGGCCGGCGTCAGGGTATCGGATGTCAAGGTGTAGATCAGGATCGGCGCCGAGGCGGGATTGAACTTGCGATAGGTGGGGTTGTTCCGCAGGTTGGTCGGCAAGTCGGCGCGCGCCGCATTGATTGCCGCCTGGACGTCACGCGCGGCGCCGTTGATGTCGCGATCGATGCCGAATTGCAGGTTGAT
>CAYVVB010000129.1:0-5665 GCA_964454955.1 uncultured Bradyrhizobium sp.
GCCAGAAGATCATCGACCTCCCCCGACACCGGCTCGACCTTCTCGAGACGCCAATCGCCAAGTCCAACCGAGGCAAGCGAGAAACGGCCATCGTCCGGCGGCACCAGCTTTGCCCGCGCGACAGTCATTGCAGACGCGCGATCCGGACCGAACCAGGGCTTCGCGCGCCCGCCATTCACCGGCTTGCGTGTCGTCGTGACCAGCAATGTCGGGTCGACCGAGATGGACGACGCATCATAGCGCGCATCCGTCGCGCCCAGGCTGGCGCATCCGCCGAGCGCGAGCATGCCGGCTGAGGATGCGAGCCCGCCGAGCAGCGCGCGGCGGGATGGAATAGTCTCTTGTTGCGACAAACGTCGGACCTTCGGGAACACCGCCCGCCATAGGGCCGCCCCGTGCTGGATCATGATGGCGGCGAGAAAAGGGCGAAAGGGCCATCTTCGCTACCCGCCCTACACGCTGATCGAGATCGCCGGCGATATGTTGAGGAGCCGGCGCCATGCTAGAATCGAACCAGTGCATGAAGTCCACATATGCCCCATCTCGGTCAGGGAAGCCCAGCCTCATGGATATGCTCGTCAGATTGTACGATCTCCCGGCTTCTCATGAAGCGTTGAGCCGCGTTGCCGCTGCCGGAATATCGATTCGCCGCGCTTTGGCGCCCGAGAAGCACAAGGTTCTCGACTGGGTGCGCGACAATTTCAGCCAGGCATGGGCGAGCGAAGCCGACGTCGCATTTGGCCGTCAGCCCGTGTCCTGCTTCGTTGCGCTCCAGGAAAAACGCCTGCTGGGTTTTGCCTGCCATGATGCAACGTGTCGGAATTTCTTCGGCCCCACCGGTGTCGATGCAAACTTCCGGGGTAACGGCATCGGGGCCGCCTTGCTCCTGACCTGCCTCGAAGACATGAGGCATCAAGGCTATGGCTACGCCATTATCGGAGGTGTAGGACCCGCTGACTTCTATGCGAAGACCGTCGGAGCCATTCCGATCGAAGGATCCGAACCCGGCATCTATCGGGGACTTCTCTAACGGACCCTGTTCGCAAGCGATCGCTTTGGGTAATCAATAACGACCGCCATCGCGTTTTTGCTGCGTGAGCCATTCCGACAGAGTCTTTGGTCCTGAAACACCGCGACCTATCTGGCTTCGCGATGCCTTGAGATTGCTCCGGACGCCCTTCTCCACAGGTTTTCGCAGATGCTCTGCCGATTGCGTTGCCAGGGCGGCCTCGGCAGCCTCCTTTTCGAGACGCAGTTTCTTCAATCGCGCCATCTTGTCGCGTTCGGCTTCCGCTTCAGCGCTATCGGACGGAAGCGTCTTCTGGTGGACGATCTCGCTCGAAGCCAGGACCCCGATGACGGTCTTTTCGCCGAGAGCCTTGCAGGCTTCGAACCGGTGCAGGCCGTCGACCAGAACGAAGCGGCCTTCGTCGGGCCGAACCAGAATGGGGGCTTGTTGTCCGATCTCCAGAATGCTTTCCGCGATTTCTTCAACGAGCTCGGGCTTGAGAGCCTTCTTCCTCTTCACGGGAACGTAAATCTTGTCGATTGGGAAGCTTTCCGGCTTCGGCATAGCTTCTACTCCGTAGTAGTAACTGGGTTCCGTCGAAACACCTGACGGCGCGAGCAGGATTTTAGGGATCAAGCGCTCCATCGCCAAGGCAATTTCCTCAGGTCGAACCGGCCGCCCTGCTCGTTGCCGCTCCGTTACCGGCCAACGCTTGCCCGACAGGCGACTCGTCATCGATTTGCATTCGCTATCGCTCCGCGTGTCGGACTTCGGCAGCGAAAATCGCATGCGCGCAGAAATCGAATTTCGCGAAGCACTTCAAGCTGATTCGGGTTGTCGAGCCCTTCAGTGAAAATAATTTACTTTCGTTTTTTCCGAAGTTATGCAAACTCTTCCCTATCCCGCCTCGATCAGAGGGGCGCGTCGCGAACGTCACGAAACGTGGAGTGCGGGATGCGGTGGACGCGAAGGGGTCGAAGACGAACGACGCCGACGCGGACGGCGAAGTCGTATGGTCCTGGCACACCCATGCAGGTGCTAAGTTCTAGCGAGACGTAGTGCTCGCGAAAACGACGGTGGCAAACGCTGGTTCACCGGGGAGAGTACGAAGTAAACCGTAAACCATCGCGCAGGGAAGGCCGGTTGTCACCGCCTGTACCTGTGGTCAACGCGCTCGCGCAAATTTCCTTTGCGCGGGGGCCCCGGGTGCATGCGGCCACCCGGCCTTCCCTGCGCCCTCTGTATTTGGAGAGGGTGACGCAGATGCAAAGCTCGGACGCGGATCGCGTCGCGAGATCGCTGCTGCATGCGCGCTGCTGTTTGACAGCGGAATCGGCAGTCCTACCCGCTTGATTTACCCGGACATGACCCTATGGTGCGGCGCGCCTGGACGCGTACGAGGTCGATAATGGACGATGCAATGAACTGCCCGAAATGCAATTCCGAGCATGCCTATCAGGATCGGAGCCTGTGGGTTTGCCCGGAATGCGCCCATGAATGGAGCGCCGAGGCCGGCGGAGCCGCCGCGGAGGCTCCGCATGAGGCGAGCGTGCGCGATGCCCATGGCAACGTGCTCGCGGATGGGGACAGCGTCATCGTGATGAAGGACCTCAAGGTCAAGGGATCGTCATCGGTCGTCAAGGGAGGCACCAAGGTCCGGAACATCCGTCTGACGGACGCGAGCGACGGACACAACATCGCCTGCAAGATCGACGGCATCGGCGCGATGAATCTGAAATCGGAATTCGTGAAAAAGGCCTAGCGCGTAGCGATTGGCAAAGGACCGTACGGCGGGTTAGGGCAACGTAACCCGCCGTATGTGAACGGAATGGCGGACCAAGCTTCGCTGATCCGCCCTTCTCACTGCGGCGGAGAGGACCACTGCGCCCTGCGCTCTCAAGACGCATGTCGAGAAAACGCGATCGCCTCCTCCCTCGCCTTCGCCGCTGGCGGCGGCGCGTGCGCTGGGCGCGAGGCAAGCTTGAGCGGGCACCGCGGGCGGCCAGGGTCGCCGGCATAGCGGCGATCCTGCTTGCAGCCCTCGCGCTGACGAACCTCATCTACCACGTGATCCACAAGCCGACCGAG
Source organism: uncultured Bradyrhizobium sp. (assembly GCA_964454955.1). Lineage (GTDB taxonomy): Bacteria > Pseudomonadota > Alphaproteobacteria > Rhizobiales > Xanthobacteraceae > Bradyrhizobium. The sequence continues at coordinate 3,098 of CAYVVB010000129.1, forward strand.
CTGTTTGCGTTCGTCGGCAACACGCTCGACAAGGAGCCGCCCGAGACGTGGCGGCAATACGGGCCGCTGTTCCGTGCCTATTCCACCGGTACGATCACGCCCGAATTGCTGGCGGCGCTGGCGCAGGTCGAAAGCAGCGGCAATCCGATGGCACGCACCTACTGGCGCTGGCGACTGCGCCTCAATCCGCTCGCGGTCTACCAGCCTGCCTCGAGCGCCGTCGGCCTCTACCAGATGACCGATGGCGCTTACGCCGAGGCGGCGCGGTCCTGCATCCGGGACAATGCCGTGACCGATACCGGCTGCGGCTTCACCAGCCTCTATATACGTGCGATTCCGAGCCACGCGATCGAGCTGACGGCGGTGTATCTCGATCGCCAGGTCGCGGCGGTTCTCGCCCGCGCACCCGACGCCAGGCCGAACCCGCAGCAGAAGCAGCATCTCGCCGCCTTCATCCATCTCTGCGGCGCGGGTCCCGCCACGGCGTTCGCACGCCGTCATTTTCAGATGATGGCCGGCGAGCGCTGCGGCGATCACCTCGTCGCAGGCTACCTCGCCCGGGTCAACGCGATGAAGCGGCAGTTCCAGCGGTTGGCTGCCGAGGACCGGAATTAGCCGTGATAGGCAAACAGCTCGATCGGATCATTGAAGCCGCGGACCGGATATTCGCCGACGCGTTCGAGTTCGAAATCGCTTTCGACGAGGTCGGCAAACGCGCGGGACAACAGCACCGTTCTGCCCAATTGCTTGGTGAGGGCCTCGAGACGCGAAGCCATATTGACCGCAGGACCTATGACAGTGAAGTCGAGCCGGGTCTGCGAGCCGATATTGCCGTACATGACATCTCCGACGTGGACGCCAATGCCGAAGTTCAACAGCTCACGGCCCGCCTCGCCGTTCTTTGCGTTCAGGGCGACCATCGCCTGACGGGCATCAGTCACGGCACGCAGCAGGTTTGCGCAGGCCGACGGGCGGCTGAGCGGAAAAATGGCGAGCAGACCATCCCCGATGAATTTCAGTATTTCCCCGCCATGCCGTGCGATCGGCTCCGACATCACGTCGAAATAGCCGTTCAGAAGATCGATGACGTCATCGCGCGGCCAGTTGTCGGAGATCCGGGTGAAGTCCCTGAGGTCGCAGATCATGATGGCGGCGCGTACCGTCGTGCCGCTTCCGCGCCTGGTGGCGCCGGCCAGGATGAGCTCGCCGGCATGGGACCCGACATAGGTCTCGAGCAGCGTTCGCGCCAGCCGGTTCTTCACACGGATTTCGCTGACCAGCGCCAGGACCGGCAACAGCTTCAACAGGCCGGCGATATGCGCGTCGTCGAAACCTCCCGGCCGATCGGTCGCGAAAGTCACGAGATGCCGCTTGCCAAGCGTATGATACAGCGGCCACGCCACATAATCGGTGAGGCCTTTCGCCCGCATCTCGTCATAGACGGCGTGCTTGCGGCCCAGCGCGGGATCGCGTTCGAGATTCTCGCGCACCTCGGTGGCACCGTCATGGATTTCGTTGGCAGGGCTATCGATATATTCGGAGCGGCCCCTGACATCGTAGTCGACTCTGGCTATCTCGGCCTTGCTCATCCCGTCGGCCCACATGATACGGGCGCCAAGCCATTGCGGATGGTGGATCAGGATGTGAAGCGACGCCCGCTTGACGGGAATGTCCGCCCGCTGGAGCCGGAGGCACATCTCGGCGAAAATGTCATCGACGAAACGCTCATCGCGCGTCTCGTTCGTCAGCCAGTGCACGACGTCGCGGTCAGTCTGCGAGAGGACGGGATCAATCTTCGGCGGCGCGTTCATGGATTGCTCCTGAGCAGTGACCCGGATCGATGGCCCAGGATATGTCGTGTTCCCGCGCTATGGCGTCAATGGTGTCCTCGTCACGGACCATCTGGCAAAATCCGCCCGCAAGCGATAGAGAACCGATATGCGGACATTCTTCCTCGCTATGATTGTCGCCGTCCTGGCAAATTCAGCGGCCCTGGCCGATCCCCTCAGCCGTCCGAAGCCGGACTACCGCAAACCTCCCGGGCGGCTTCCGCCTGCAAGGAGCGCCACCGCCAATCCCTGTGCCCCGTTTGGTCCCGGCTTTGTGAAAGTCGAGGGGAGCGACACCTGCGTGAAGATCGGAGGCGCGATCAGCGCGGACGTCGGCAGTGGTTTCGGGCACTGATCGAACAGACTGGCAATCTATCCCGGGGGATCGATATCGACGATGTCGACCATGACGTCACGCGTCTCCGAGCCGCGGGTCAGGCTGATGCGGACCGACTTTCCGGTACCGATCTGCTCGAGTTCATCGGTCAGATCGGAGAGACGCTGAACCGGCTTGCCGTCGGCGGCCGTGATGACGTCGCCCAACGTGCCGGAGTTGAGATCGACACCACGGATTCCGGCGTTCGCGGCCGGGGAGCCGGGGGCGGTACTCATCACGATGATGCCCTCGGCACCCAGGCGAGTGGCAAGGGCTTCGTTTGCGGCGACGATGCCGATGCCCGGCGTCGGCACGCGACCGTTGCGGATCAGTTGGGGCACGACGCGGTTGACGACGTCGACG
>CAYVVB010000130.1:0-7566 GCA_964454955.1 uncultured Bradyrhizobium sp.
CAGGCCGGAGGCGGAGGGGACATCCTGATCTACGTGCACGGCTTCAAGCAGACGTTCGAGACAGCCGCGCTCGATGCCGCGCGCCTCTCCGATGCAATCAAGTTCCACGGCCGGACGATGGTCTTTTCCTGGCCCTCCAAGGCGGGACTGTTCGACTACGCCTATGACCGCGACAGCGCGATGTGGTCGCGCGATGCCTTCGAACGCGTGCTGTCGTCCATCGTGGAGGCGCCCGGCACCGGCCGCGTCCACATCGTCGCGCACAGCATGGGAACCATGCTGACGCTGGAAAGCCTGCGTCAGCTCTATGCGCACTATGGCGACACCGTCATGAGCAGGATCGGCGCCGTGGTGTTCGCCGCGCCTGATATCGACATGGACGTCTTCTCGTCGGCGATCGGCCGCATCGGCCCGCTTGCCGGCAAGATCACCGTCATCGCCTCGACAAACGATCGCGCGTTGGAACTGTCAGCGCAGATCGCCGGTGGGATGACGCGGGTCGGCGGCGCCGAGAAGGCCGCGATCAGACGGCTCGGGGTGCGCGTGATCGATGCGTCCGACGTGGGCTGGGGCATCATCAACCACGATCTGTTTCTGTCGAACGCCGAGGTGCAACGGGTGATCCGCCGCTCGATCGACGCCGCGGCCGCGTGAACGCGGCCTCGCAGAAAAGGTGCGGAAAGGATTGTCGCACGCGGCCGACCTTCTTCTGTGCAAAATAGTGCTAGATCGCACGCTCCAAAGTTTGTAGACGGACGTTCTTTTTTTGGAGCGAGAATGTCGATTTGCGGTCTGGATTTCGGGACGTCGAACACGACGCTCGGCACGATCATTGGCGATAGTCCCGTGCTGGCTGCGCTCGAGGGCGATCACGTCACGATTCCAAGCGCGATCTTCTACAAAGCCGATGCCGGCGCCCATATCGGCCGGCGCGCCATCGAAGCCTATGTCGAGGGCGACGCCGGGCGACTGAGGCGCAGCGTCAAATCGGTGCTCGGCACGACGCTGATCGACGAGACCACCCGCGTCGGCCGCGAGCGCGTCAGCTTCCGTGATGTCATCGCCTACTATATCGGTGCGGTGAAGCGGCGCGCGGAAGAGGCCGTCGGATACGAGTTGCGCAATGTCGTACATGGCCGCCCGGTCCACTTCGTCGACGACAATCCGGCCGGCGACGCCAAGGCGGAGGCGACTTTGCGCGATATCGCCAGGCAGATCGGCTTTGACGACATCTCGTTTCAGTTCGAGCCGATCGCAGCGGCGCTCGACTACGAACGTCAGATCGCGACCGAGGAAATCGCGCTGATCGCCGATATCGGCGGCGGAACGTCGGACTTTTCGATCGTTCGGCTGTCGCCGGAGCGGCATCGCCACGCCGAGCGCAAGGACGACATCCTGGCCAACGACGGCGTCCGCATCGGCGGCACCGATTTCGATCGGTATCTCAGCCTCGGTGTCGTGATGCCGTTGCTGGGCTATCGTTCGGCGATGAAGCGGGAGGATATCGACGTCCCGTCGAGCTATTTCCACGACCTCGCGACGTGGTCGAGCATCAACCGCATGTATGACCAGAAAGTCATCAGGGAAATACGTCAGGTGCGTTACGAGGCGAAGCAGCCGGAATTGCTCGACCGTCTGGTGCGGGTGCTCGACGAGCAGCGCGGCCACACGCTTGCGATGGATGTCGAAGGCGTCAAGATAGGGCTCTCGGAGACGCCGAAATCCAGCATCGCGCTGGATTGGATCGAGAAGGGCCTGGAAGCCGGAGTGCGGCGCAAGGATCTGGTCGGTCATACCCAGCGTCTTGCGGACCGCATCGAGGCGCGGATAGACATTTGCCTGAAGCAGGCCGGACTTGCGGGAACCGACATCGACGCGGTGTTTCTGACCGGGGGGTCGGTTCAACTGGCCCATGTCCGCAAGGCGATCACGGCGAAGCTGCCGGCGGCGCGGGCGATTGATGGAGATACGTTCGGGGCTGTCGGCAAGGGACTGACCATCGAGGCAGCCCGGCGTTACGGGACCTCTTGACCTCAGAACAAGCAGGCCTGCGGCGTTGCGCCGCCGACGGTCTCTCGCTTGCCAGGTGCAGTCGGGCTAAACCGCCTGACGACCTCTGATCAATCGCCACAGCGCGATGATGATGCAGGCGCCGATGAAACCCGCGACGAGGTAACCAAGCCAGCCGCCCAAGGCCACACCGAAAAGTCCGAGGAGCCAATTGGCGAGAGCGGCGCCGACGATCCCGAGAATGATGTTCAGGAAAATGCCGGTCCCGGTTTTCATGAACATCTCGGCGAACCAGCCGGCCAAGCCGCCAATGATGATTGCGGCAATCCATCCGATTTCGGCTTCTTGCATTTGGGCTCTCCCCGCACTTTTCTCTTGAGGAAGGTCGAAGTGGTTGAGGTAGGTCGAAGCTCAGTTGTCGAGCTTAGCCGTTCTGGCCCTTCAATGATAGAGCGGGTGGGGCGGCTTAGCGCCAGGTTAAACCTGAACGGGAATCCGTCCTACGGCCCTTGCTCCGCCGACAGTCTCTCGCCATTGGGGTCGCCAGGTGCAGTCGCCCAGGCGAGTTCGACGAGCGTCACGATCCTGCGGCCAGCACCGTCAAGCTGGCAAACGATGAGGCCCTGATCCTCGATGTAAGTCAGCAGACGCTGCGCACGACGCAATGAGTTCGAGCCATAAGCTCGGGCAATCGCTGCATCGCTGGGGCAGGGCCAGCCTTCCTTTGCTGCGCGGGCAATCATCATGAAGACGCCCTGCATATCCTCCGGCAGAACGGAGGCGCGGACCGAGATATCCTGCCACGCATCATCCTCCACCAGATCGGAGCCGAGCCCGGCACGGGCGCGCGTCAGCATGCGACGGAATTCGTTCAGGTCCGGCACCGCCGAACCGAGGCCCTCAATTCGGCAGCGGACCACGAACTCCTGATAGAGGACGCCGATGGAACGGAAGCCGGCGTCGGGCTCCGCCAGGACGGCGCGCAGAACGCGGTCCGCCCGCTCACGCCGCTCCGCAAGCTCCTCGACGCTGATGGGCTCCTTGACCGTGCCAGGATGGAGGTCCAGTGCCACGGATTTCGCCGCCCTGAGTTGGTCGAGAAGATCCGGCGACGACCGGCGCTGGACCAGTGACTTCTCGGGCGGCGGGGCGGCCAGGATGACGGCGCGTGCGTCCTGAAGTGTCGCTTCCGGCAGGGGCATCAGTCGCGGGCTCGCGTTGCGCGCCTGGGTGTCTGTCGGACCGATGCGCAGGCCCAAAGGCCGGCGGGACAGGGCGGGGCCCAGCGCCATGAATTGGCCGCGCTCCAGGTCCCGGAAGGCATCGGCCTGTCGCCGCTCCATGCCCAGAAGGTCGGCGGCGCGCGCCATGTCGATATCCAGAAAAGTTCGGCCCATGAGAAAATTGGAAGCCTCGGCCGCGACGTTCTTGGCAAGCTTTGCCAGACGCTGGGTGGCGATGACGCCCGCAAGCCCGCGCTTGCGGCCACGGCACATCAGGTTCGTCATGGCGCCGAGCGAGAGTTTGCGCGCCTCGTCCGAAACCTCCCCGGCAACCGCCGGGGCAAAGAGCTGCGCCTCATCCACCACCACGAGCATCGGATACCAGTGATCGCGCTCGACCTCGAAAAGTCCGCCGAGGAAGGCGGCGGCGCGACGCATCTGGTTCTCGGCGTCGAGCCCCTCGAGATTGAGCACTGTGGAGACCCGATGGATGCGCGCTCGCTCGCCCGCAACCTGCAGGCCGCGCTCGGTATGCTCCTCGGCATCAATCACGAGATGGCCGAACGCATCGGCGAGCGTCACGAAGTCGCCTTCAGGATCGATGATGGCCTGCTGCACCCAGGGCGCACTCTGCTCCAGCAAGCGCCGCAGCAGATGGGATTTGCCGGAACCCGAATTGCCCTGCACCAGCAGGCGCGTCGCCAGCAATTCCTCGAGGTCCAGAGCCGCCGGGGCGCCGGCCGTCGTGTGTCCCATCTCGATCGCAACGGTCATGTCTCAACTCAAGCTCTGCTCGCGGAGCGGCTTACCAAACATGACCGCAGCCCGTCGACGCTCATGACCGAGCTCTCAACAGCCGAGGCGGCAGGTTGATGCAACGCCGGAGAGTAGGGCGAGTTAGCGCAGCGTAACCCGCCGCATGTTGAACGGAACGGCGGATTACGCTTCGCTAATCCGCCCTACGATCCTTAGTCGCCGCCCCATCGCCATCGTGGCGGCTCGCCTTTCCACCAGCACACCGCCGCGAAGATGACGACTAACACCACAACATAGGTGATGAATCCAGCCGATGAACGTCCGGGCGGCATAATGACAGCGCCAGCAATGAGCAAAGCGATGAAGGCTGCGAAGACGGCCCAACCTTCCCACGTGATCGGAAGGCCCCAGCCCCAGCCGTAGCGCTTCGCCGGAAACCAGTATCGCACGTCAGCCATCACTCTTCTCCCCGAAGAAACTCGGGCGGTTTAGAGAAACATGGCGATGTTTCGTATCCGGGCAAGCTCCGGGGGCTAAGCGAAACGCCAGCCGTTTTACGGCACTCCATAGACATGTGTCGCGATGGACATGGCCAACGCGTAGGGTGAGTCGGCGTAACCCACCGCATGTCGAACAGAATAGCGGATTGCGCTTTTCGCTAACTAATCCGCCATACGGTCCTGCTCGCGGAGCCGCTTACCAACACGATCGCAGCCCGTCGAGCGCTCATGGCCGAGCTCTCAACAGCCGAGACGGCAGGTTGATGCAGCTTGATCGGAGCCTACGTGGGCCGCCGGAGAGTAGGGCGGGTTGGTTTAGGCAGTGTAGCCCGCCTCCTGTTGAGTGGAATGGCGGATTGCGCTGCGCCAATCCGCCCTACGGTCCTATCGTTATCAACCGGGACCAAATCCGGGAACTGGCTGTATGTCTAGACCAAGATTTTCCCATTCGGGCTTCATATGAAGAACGACGCGTCGCAAAACATTTGGCAAGTCGCTGATGTAAAAGTCGGCCTCCTTGCTTTCAGGTTCATAGCTATACCTGATTGCTTCGAAGGCCCGGCTTGAGGACAGAAGAGCGCCCGGCAGGTCGCGATCAATTTTCTTTCCTAGCAACGTCTGGTGCTGCTCCATCATTCTCCACATCGGCTCCCGTGCCGGAACGACGTAGGTGTCCCATATCAGAATGATTTTGTTGCGCGTCTCTGCCGTCAGCAGGTTAAAGAGTTCGAATAAATGGTGTCCTTTCGGGATATTCGTTGTTTCGATGCAGACCATGCACTTCAAAAACAGTTCGCTGGTGAGCGCGGAGAGCACCATGTTGGGCCGAACGACCTGACCGGCGATTTGCGTATTTGGGCCGAGAGTAAGACGTCCAACCGCGTCTGCAGCTGTGTGGAATCCGACCGCATGCAGATATATTTGTAGTGGATCGATACCTTTGAGATACGGTTTGGCCATAGCTAAGTCATGAACCGAAGTTGATGGGCATCGCTTCGCTCCACCTATCCTACGGGCTACTCGCGAAGTTCTCCAACACGGACCTCGGCACGTAGTGAATTATAACGTGGGAGTTTTGTCGTTGGATTGGGCGGCAGTAGCCTTCATAGCAAAGAAGCACGACCGAGGCTGTGACCGTCTATTCTGATGAAAAGGCCGCTCTTTCGAGCGGCCATTTCCGTGTTGCGGGCTGTATCGCCCACACGAACACACCGACGTGGCCCCGCACGTATCGCACTTCATGCAGGTGCCATTCCGCACCAGGGTGAAGTTGCCGCACTCCGAGCACATCTCGCCTTCGTAGCCTTTGGCTTTCGCCTCGGCGCGGCGCTCGGCCTTGCTGGGGGCCGAGTGGGCACTGCCGGCCTTGCTCCATGGCAGCGCTTCCAGCTTCTCCGCCGGCGACAGGTCGTGTTGCGCTTCCTGCTTCAGCGCGACGGCGCCTTCCACGGCGTCGCCGATACGGCTGGTTGCGCCGTGGGAGGAGAGAGAGGTGACGTTCGTGGCTCCGCCGCGGCCGGCTTCGGTTGCAGATCCCGCAGAGGAGGGCGAGTTGCCGCGCATCACCACGAGATTATCCGTGCGCGAGCGGGTCAGGCCGCGGGAGAGATACTTGCTCGCTTGTGTCGCGCCTTGCGCGTCGTCCGGCGTCTTGCCTTCGTCGACGCCCCGGCCGAGTGCGTCGAAGCCGCTCTCGTTGGGATCGACATGGGCGAGGTCGAAGCGGGCGAGGTAGCTCACCGCGAGCTCGCGGAAGACATAGTCGAGGATCGAGGTCGCGTACTTGATGGAGTCGTTGCCCTGCACGGGGCCCGCCGGCTCGAAGCGGGTGAAGGTGAAGGCGTCGACATATTCGTCCAGCGGCACGCCGTATTGCAGGCCGAGCGACACCGCGATCGCGAAGTTGTTGATGAAGGAGCGGAGCGCCGCGCCCTCCTTGTGCATGTCGATGAAGATCTCCCCTAACCGCCCGTCGTCATATTCGCCGGTGCGCAGGTAGACCTTGTGCCCGCCGACCACCGCCTTCTGGGTGTAGCCCTTGCGGCGATCCGGCATCTTCTCGCGCTCGCGCATGACGACGATGCGCTCGACCAGCTTCTCGACCACGCGCTCGGAGATGTGGGCCGCACGCGCGGCCATCGGCTTCTCGTAGAGCTGCTCCACCGCATCGTCCTCGTCCTCATCGTCGCTGATGAGCTGCGAGTTCAGCGGCTGCGACAGTTTCGAGCCGTCGCGATAGAGCGCATTGGCCTTCAGCGCGAGCTTCCAGGACAGCATGTAGGCTGCCTTGCAGTCCTCGACCGTGGCGTCGTTCGGCATGTTGATTGTCTTGGAGATCGCACCCGAAATGAAGGGCTGCGCCGCCGCCATCATGCGGATGTGGCTTTCCACCGAAAGGTAGCGCTTGCCGACCTTGCCGCAGGGGTTGGCGCAGTCGAACACCGGATAGTGCTCAGGCCTAAGGTGCGGCGCGCCTTCCACGGTCATGGCGCCGCAGATGTGCACGTTCGCCGCCTCGATCTCGCGCTTGCTGAAGCCGATCGCCGCGAGCAGGTCGAAGTTCGGCGCGGCAAGGGCTTCCGCGCCGATGCCAAGCTGGTCGCGGATGAAATCCTCGCCCAGCGTCCACTTGTTGAAGACGAACTTGATGTCGAAGGCGGTCGGCAGCGCCTTTTCGACCTTGGCGATCGCCTCGTCGGTAAAGCCCTTGGCCTTCAGCGTGGAGACGTTGATGCCGGGCGCATTGGCGAGCGAGCCGTGACCGACGGCATAGGCCTCGATCTCCGCGATCTCGCTCTCGCGATAGCCGAGTGCGCGCAGGCCCTCGGGCACCGCGCGGTTGATGATCTTGAAATAGCCGCCGCCGGCGAGCTTCTTGAATTTCACCAGCGCGAAGTCGGGCTCGATGCCGGTGGTGTCGCAATCCATCACCAGCCCGATCGTGCCGGTCGGCGCGACGACCGTGACTTGCGCGTTGCGGAAGCCGTTCTGCTCGCCGAGCGTCCACTTGTTGAAGACGAACTTGATGTCGAAGGCGGTCGGCAGCGCCTTTTCGACCTTGGCGATCGCCTCGTCGG
>CAYVVB010000131.1:0-17001 GCA_964454955.1 uncultured Bradyrhizobium sp.
AAGAACTTGTCCTCGATCGCCAGTCTTGACGCGGCGAGAGTGCCCCTACTCGTGCAGCGGACGGCAAGATTCGGCGACCTCTGCGCCAGCAATCCGCCGATGAGCGCACAACTGTCCAGGGCGCCGTCGTATCGAAGTTCAAGAGCCGCACCATGGGAATGAGAGCGCTCAGACAAGTTGATGACGATCCTGCCGAAGACGTCCTTGAACTCAGAGACTGGATGCCAGTCGGCCTCGGGAGTAACCCGTTTCGGAAGGGCTTCACCAGGGTAGACCAATTGCTCCAATTTCAACCAAAGTCGTTCCGCGCGACGATATGGCGGCGCGCGGTCATCGAGAAACACGGTGACATCATGGCTCTTTGCTAGATGCAGGAGCAGCTGACTGTGCCACGTCCAGAGCCGGTTCCTTGGCAGAATAACCGCGAGGCGCGTTCTCTCACCAACATGAGGTGCCGGGCCGCCGACTTCAACGTCAGACGAGCGCGGCTGCGCAGATCGCAGCGATCGCGTCAGGCTCTTCGATGGGGCTATCGTGCAACAATCTGCAGACATCAAGCTGGAGCCTTCGCGTTGCGCCGATTGGACGCAGACCTACAGTGCCGACCTAACATATTCGGTTGCGACCACGATCGTCGTCGGCCTCCAGGGTTAAGGCTTGGTACCTGGAATGGACCGAACAGCACGATCCAGCGCAAGCGCGGCGCAGGATCGTCACCTCGCATCACATCAATCGCGACCATCAAGCCGGCTGCTCCGACGTTCGTCCCGCGTGAAGCGCCGTGATGGCTACGAGAATCCAGGTTTCCGGACGACGAAATGGATCGTTACTCATCCCGCCGAGTATGAGGCTGAAAATGCTGCCGAGCAGCGCGGCATTGAGAAAATTCAATGATGAGCCGCGCGGCAGACGGGCTGCCGCCCGCGCAATCCGAATGATTGCGGCGACCCAAAAACCATACCAGATCACCAAGCCAGGCGCTCCAAGCTCTGCGCCGAGCCGCCCTGCAACATTGAACGTCGGCGGCAAATCGTCAAACATCTCGAACCAATTGATGACTTCGTAGCTGTCCCAGGCCCATGACGGCAGGACCGGATAAGCGTGAAAGCCGAACTGCCCGAATCCAACGCCGAAGACCGGGTTGTTGGCGAAAATCGACACTTGCGCGCTAAACAACGCCAATCGCGATGTTGTGGAGACGTCGCCCGCAGCGGGGATGGCATCGACATTGTGCAAGGCAAGCAAAGGCGCAAACACTGCCGCCGCAAACACGGGAACGGCCGCGACCAGCGCAAGCATGCCGAGCCGCAGGCCGCGCATTCCGATCCAGTAGATCAATTCGGCGAAGATCAACCCGCCGAGCATCAACAGCCCGGTCCGCGAATTGCTCAATAAGAGCGTGATCAGGCCGAGCAACAGAGGCAGCCCCGCCACGATAGGTACAGCGAGCAACGGACGGATCCCGGCTCGCAGGCGGTAGGCAAGCAGCATCCACGGGCACGCAAAGCCGCAGAAGTAAGAAAGATCTGGCGCCTCGAAGGCAAGGCTGATCAAGCGGCCGGCGACGCGCCCCTCCTCGTCGTCCGCCGTATGGAGTAACCCGGTGGAGATTTTATAGAGAAACTCGCCAGCCGACGAGAACCACGACAAGACCTCCGGCACAGCGAAAACTGCGCAGGCGACGACTGCGACGACCAGCGGCTTCACGAACAACTGCTCAACGTCACTCACGTGCTGGAATGGCTTTACGCTGACGAGCGCACTCGCAATGCCGAAAATGAGAACGGCAGATGACGTCGTGAACTTATTGAAGCCGCTCCGGCCGTGATAAACAGACGTCAGGATTCCCTCGAAATTGACCGCGGTGGTCACAGCGAGCCAGACGAGCAGGCACGTCACGAAGACGAACAGTGCTCGCGGTATCAGGACTTCCCTGGGCGGCGTCGTGAAAACCGCGACCAGAATCGTCGCCGCGAGAACATAAACTGTGGCTGATCCTTTCAGCTCGCCGAAGGCGCCGATACCCGCAAGACCCGTGACTGGCAGCAACGCGACCGCGAGCCAGACCAGCCGGCCGAGCACGGCGCTTCGCGCTCGCCCCCTCGCAGCAATGGCTGGCCCCGCAAGTGACGTCATCGAAGCAATCGCGCCCTGGCTGCTGCGCCCCCTTCACCTGCGCGTCCCCAATACAACTGTGAAAGGCGGGCCCATATCGCGGCAGGGACAAACAGCGTGACGATGGTACGGGCCATCCCGACATATGCGGAAACGCTGGTCGGTTCGAGATACTTCAGCTGAACTCGCAAGCGTGACCGCAATTGCGCGCTGCGATTCTTGCTGCTGATGCTGTTTGAATTTTTCTCATAGACCACGACAACGTCGTCGAGACAGTCAATATTGCCTCTTGCATGGGCGCGCCGCATGAATTCGTAGTCTTCAGCGTGCGGGTAATTTGTCGAATAGTCGCCAAACCTCTGAACGAATGCCGTCCGAAAGAAGAACGTCGGATGCTTGAACGCAGCGTTGTCTTCGAGCTTGCGTCCGATCGCTGCCCTGCCACCGGAGGTTCCTTCGAAGAACAGATGATTGCCGTGTTCGTCCACAATATCCGCGAAAGCTCCAAGCAGATCCGTATCAGGGTAAGCATCCATATAGACTTGTTGCTTTGCGATACGATCCCGCGTGCAGATGTCACCGCAGTCCATGCGCGCCACAAATTCATAGCCACCCTTGATGATGTATTCGAGGCCGTGGTTCAGCGCAGCAGCGATACCCTGATTGCGATCGAGTCGTAGCACGACGATATCGTCGTGCGGCGCAAGCATCTCGCCGACGGGTCTTCGCGAGCCGTCGTCAACAACGACGACATCGGCGCTTTCGGTTTGCGCCAGGAGTGAGTTGACAGTTCGTGTCAGGTCATCATGGGTCGGATTGTAGACCGGCACGAGAAAGGCAGTCCGTCGATTCATCTCTTCTTGATGCTCCATCGCGATGTCGTAGGTTGCATGACGTTCGTGATGCGATCGGTCACTGACGAGCAACGTGCGATAGTGTTATCGGTATCGTAGGTTCTTATATGCCAGATCGTTTGAAATAGCTGAACGGATAGCGATTGTGGTGAATCGATGCATCGTATTGCTGCGTTGTTAACCAAAGGACTTGTTGCTCGAATGCGCATTCGCGCCGCTGCGACCGCATTCGCCCTACTTGTGCCGCTCCCCGCGAGCCACGCACAGTCGGCAGAGTCCACTGTCGCCAGTGGGCTTTCGGTGCAGTTTACAGACCGTTACTTGAACCTTCCGGATTGGCGCGAACGGCTTAGTCTTGCGTCGACCCTCGGCGCCACTGTCGTCCGTATCGACCTCAACTGGCCGTGGATCGAGAAGCAGCCGGGCAGCTATGATTGGAGCCTCTACGACGCCTTCGCAGCAGAGCTAGAAAAGCTCCGATTGCGTCCATTGTTCATCCTGAACAGGCCCAACCCGCTGTATGGAACGGCCTACGATGCGATTGTGGACGGCAGGCGCGACAGAGGTGCTGAGCCTCCCTCGACGACTTCGCAGATTGCGGCATTTGCCCGATGGGCGGCAGCAGCGGCGGAGCGATACCAGCAGCTCAATCCGATCTGGGAGCTCTGGAATGAGCCCGACCAAGAGGGATTCTGGCCGCCAAAGCCAGATCCTGCAAACTATGTCGCTCTCGCCCGCGACGCCTGCGTCGCGATCAAACAACGCGTGCCAAACGCTTTTGTGACCGGCCCCGGCGCGGCCCAGATGCCGACGGTCTGGCATCCGAGAAAACCGCTGATACAGGCTCTCCTTAACGACAAGGAGCTGCTGACTTGCCTCGATGCGGTCAGCCTGCACACGCACCGCTTTGGGCAGACCCCCGAGACGGTTTCGCGCGACTACGCCGTTCTCCGCGACAACTATCTCGCCGCGTGGCCCGCAGCGATCCAACGCAAGCCGATCATCGACACCGAATGGGGCGATTCGGTTTACGCGTCCGGGATATCCGAAGCCACCCAGGCACTCTGGCTCCCCCGCATGTTCCTCACCAATCTGATGGAGCAGGTCCGCCTGACCAATTGGTACTGTCTGATGGACGTCGGAACGGACGACGATGAGATCGAAGACAACTTCGGATTGGTCCGATCGGACGGAACACTGCGTCCGGCATTTCAGGCCTATAAGACCATGTCGCGCGAGATCGGCGGAATGTCCTTGCGCGAAACGATTGCGCGCTTCGATCCGGCGACCGCGCGAGGCATCACGATATTGCGATTCTGCGATGAAACAGCGCAGCAATGCAAACTTGCTGTCTGGACCACGGAAAAAGACGGGATGTCGCAAGCAGTAACTGTGCCTGGCTGGCGCAGGTCCGGTCCGGCGATCGATCATCTGGGACGAGAGGATGTCCCACAACCGAACACAAACGGCATTTTGGAAATCCAGCCGAAGCAATCCGTAACCTACATCCCCGTGACCGTTGCACGCTGATACACGAGAATTTTGTCGCCTCTCTATTCACCTTGTTTTTGCTTTTGTCACCCCTCTTCGGCACCGAGGCGGTAAATTCAGGCACGGTGTTTGCGGATGATGAGCTCGCGATGGGCGCGACCTCCGGAAACCAGTCTGCCTATTCCAGAGTCGTACCGGGTATTTAATGAAAATCCTTCACGTCTGCGAAAGCCTGATTGGCGGGCCCGCCTCATACCTCGACGAAATCCTGCCGTATCAAATACAGCAATTCGGAGCGGACAACGTTACGCTGCTGGCACCGGCCAACCAGCGCGACTCCATCCCGTCATCGATCAATTGCGTCGTCGAAACCTATGAACGGACGGGCCGCAATCTGCGCTCTATCCTGGCGTTCGCGTTGGCGATTCGGGCACATATCAAACGGCACGATCCCGACCTCGTCCATCTCCACAGCAGCTTCGCTGGAGCGATCGGCCGGTTGGTCATCCGGGGAATGGGCTTGCGGCCTCGCGTCGTTTATTGCGCGCATTGTTGGGCGTTCGACCGTCCCCGGCAGACCGCCGTAACCCGCCTCTGCACGTTGCTCGAACGGAAGTTCAGCCGTCTCGCCGACGCAATCGTCAACGTTTCTCCTCACGAAGAGCCGCTCCTTCGACGGGCGCGCATCCCGCTCAAGAACACCAAGCTGATCGTGAGCGGGATAAAGGACCTGACACCGTTACCCCATGTATCGTCGCCACCGACTGCACCGGGCGGTCCAATCCGTTTGCTTTTCGTCGGACGGCTCGACCTGCAGAAGGGGGTCGATCTGCTCCTGCGCGACTTCGCGCTCCTCAAACCCGGGCGCGCAACTCTGACGCTGGTCGGCGCAAAGATCGTCGACAATCGCGATCTGGTCGTACCTCCCGAGGTCGAGCTTCTGGGTTGGGTGCCGCGCGAAACCTTGCCGGCGATGTTCGGGAATTTCGATGCTGTTGTCATGCCCTCCCGCTGGGAAGGCATGCCGTTGCTCGCCATCGAGGCACTCCGATCCGGATGCCCCCTGATCTGCAGCAATCATGGCGCCTTCCCGTACTTTATCAAGAACGGCGTCAACGGTGTTCTGATGGACATCAACACCCCCGGCTCGCTGGATCGTGCCTTGACGGTGCTCGAAAGCGCCGACCGCCGGGCGATGAGCGCGGCGGCCCGCGCAACCTTCGTCGCCAAATTTCAACGAGAGCGGATGAATCGCGACCTGATCGATTTGTATGAGAGCCTCGTCGAAACGCCGCTTCAATCGAAAATGGCGCCAACGACTCAATCTCGACTGAAGAAACCGGAACGGAGCACCGGTCGGAGCGCCGTCGGCGAATCCCTCCAATGATTTTCTCATTCGAGCATCTGCAATTCCGCCGCCGCGTCATCGCGGCACCAGATGCTTGTTCTACCGCTATCCACAGAGGGTAATCCTTTGTTCGCCGACCTGTCGCTCGACACGGTACTCAGCAGCCGCACATTGACGTCGTTGACGATCATGGGTTTGCGCGGACTGGCACTGGCCGCGAAGTTCGCCCTTACGCTCTTTATCGCCCGATTTCTCGGCCTCGAGACGTTGGGAGTCTACGGCCTCCTTGCCGGCGCAGCGGTGATGTTTCCGGTTGTCGCCAGCCTTGGGCTGATCCGTGTCCTGAGCCGCAATGCAGTCTCGCAACAGCTCGATGAAGTTGCCCATATGCTCCGTCGCTATTGGGGCATTCAAGCAGCCGTCTACGGCATCATCAGCATTATCGCTCTCGGCATCGGCATCTATCTCGACCAGCTCCCTCTCACTTCATTTGTCGTCGCCATCGTCTTTCTCGAGCACGTGAATGGCGATCTATTCGTCCTCTTGAATCATCTCATGCAGCCATGCCTGGCCAACGTGTTGATGTTTTTCCGCACCGCTGGATGGATCTGCGTCTATATGATCCTCGCCTTCGTATTCCCGGCCCTGCGTGATCTGCACACTCTGCTGGCATTCTGGATAGCCGGCGGTTTGCTGGCGATTGCAGGCTTCGCCGTGGCGGCGCGCGAATGGCCATGGTTGCACCCCACGTCCGGGGCAGGACATAGAGAGTGGTTTTTGAATCACTTCAGGGCCTCCCGGATTCTGTACGTCAATGACATTGCCAATACGGTGGCGCAGTACACCGACCGCTATCTCGTCGGTCTGTTCATGGGGCTGGAATTTACGGGTGTCTATGTGCTGTTCTGGTCGATCGGCAATGCCCTGTGCAATCTTGTTGATACGGGTATCATTCAGATATCCGAACCAAAACTCATCAACGCACATACGCGCCAGGACCGCTCCTATTGGAGGGTCTTTCGGCTTCTACTCGTTGAGACAGTAGCGATTTCCATCGCATTGGCGATCGCCACCGGCGCGCTGGTAAAAATCGCTATTCCCTACCTGAACCGACCGCTCGTTGCCGATTGGATGCAGGTCTTGTGGCTGGTCCTGGTGGGGTTTGTACTCCGTATGGCCTACGAGGTTCAGGGCACTGTCTTCTACAGCCGCTATAAGGATGTATTCACGCTGTTCAGCGGATTGTTTGTCATTGCGCTGTCGATTGTCGCCAACATGATACTCATTCCGGCTTTCGCGCTCTACGGCGCCGCCTGTGCAATCATTTTCTCCTATGTTGCCGGAATAGTAGCCCGTCACATCATGATAACGAGTTATTTTCGATGACTACGCCGGCCTATACCCCCGTGTCGCAGTTCGTTGCCAACGAAACACGGCCTGATGTCGCTCTTTTTCTTCCGACGCTCTATAGCGGGGGAGCGGAACGAGTGCAGCTCAACCTGGCTAGATATTTTCTCGACCGTGGGCTTCGAGTTGATCTTGTCGTCTGCAAATACTTCGGCTCCTTGAAGGACCAGGTTCCTGAACGCGTCCGGTTGATCAGCCTGGATGCCCGCAAAGTGATGCTCAGCGCGCCGGCCTATTTGCGCTATCTGCGCATCGCGCGTCCACCGGTCGTTCTGAGTTCTGTCGAAAACGCCGCGATCATCTCGTGCATCGGCAAGATGTTGAGTTCTCATCGCCATCGGCTGCTCGTTCGTCTCGACAACTCGTTGTCCGAGCCAGGAATACTCCCCATGCAGATACATCGCTGGCCGGTGATGGCAGCCATCGCATCCACGTTTCACGCCGCCGATGCGTTCGTCACGGTGTCGGATGGATTGAAGGAACAACTCGGCCGTCTGCCGGGCCTCGGCAACAAGCCGATCCGCAGCATCTATAATCCAATCATTCACGAAGGATTCGCGGCACAGGCCGACCTGACGCCCGCACTGCCATCTTCGATCAAGCCCGGAGAGCCGTTCGTGCTTGCGGTGGGCCGCTTGCACAAGCAGAAGGGTTATCCGCACTTGCTGTCGGCATTTGCGCGTGTCGTCAAGCAACGGCCGTCGCATCTCATCATCCTGGGCGAAGGCCACGACCGCGAAGAATTGCAGGGACAGGCCAACTCGTTCGGCATAGCCCCCTACGTTCATTTTCTCGGATATGCCCCCAACCCGCTCGCCTACATGCGACATGCAGCCGTCTTCGTCCTGTCATCGCTCGCCGAAGGTTTTGGCAATGTCATTGTGGAGGCTCTCGCCTGCGGAACGCCGGTGGTCAGCACTGATTGCCCTCATGGCCCCAGGGAGATCCTAGCCGGTGGCCGATACGGCACTCTCGTTCGAGTTGGCGACGTCGATGCGCTCGCGCGTGCGATAGTTGCAAAGCTGGATGTTCCCAAGCCAGCCATGTCGGAGGAATTGAAGGAGCACCTTCAGCTCTTTTCCATCGAAACCATCGGCAAGCGTTACATCGAGGAGTTGGGCCTTCTTTCCTGCACGACATTGCAGACCGCTCCGGCGGAGGCCGCCGTCGCGTAACACGTCAAGAACCAGCCTCTTTGGTCGGGGTACCGGTCCCGGAATTCGGCCAGGGCGGAGATGATTAGATCCAGGGACATTTTCGTAGATAATCACATGACATATGCCAATCGTGAAATGCCACTCATATCTGGAACACTAAAGAGCGCGCGCATCGCGATCATCGGCGCCGGCCTGAGCGGTTCTGTCGTCGCTGTCGTTCTGGCGCGGGCCGGTCACCACGTCACGCTTATCGACAAGTATCCGGTCTATCCGAAGCAGTTTCGTGTCGAAAAGATTGCGGGTCGGCAAGTCGAGCTGATGCGCAAGCTTGGAGTCTTCAATGCCATTGCCGGAGAAGCAACGGCGTTCAGCGATATCCTCAACGTTCGCGCGGGCAGCATTGTCGATCGCAGCCAGGATCCGCATTTCGGCATACTCTACGACGACATGGTGCGTATCGTGCGCGCACAGCTTCCGGCAACCGTCGATTTGATCATCGACCAAGTGGCCGACATTCAGACCAGCTCGCAGATGCAGCAGGTATTCCCGTCGCATCACAGCCCGATCTCGGCCGATCTGATCATCCTGGCGACGGGAACGGCAGATTCGCTCCGGCACAAACTTGGCATCGGCCGTCGTATCGTCGCGGAAAAACAGTCGATATCGTTCGGCCTGACGTTCGCACCGAAGATGGCGCGCGCGCCTGCATTCCAAGCGCTCACCTATTACGGCGCAGGCATCTCAAACCACATCGACTATCTCAGCCTCTTTCCGATCGGCAGCCACCTGCGCGCCAACCTTTTCACTTTCCTCCACCATGAAGATCCATGGATTCGCGAGTTCCGCCGCGATCCAACGGTAAAGTTATTCAACGCATTGCCAGGCCTTGCTGACTTCACCGGCGAAATTGAGCCAATCGATAGCGTCCAGAACTGGGTGACGGATCTTTCGATTGCTGAAAACGTCAATCAGGATGGCATCGTCCTCATCGGAGATGCATTCCAGACGTCGTGTCCCGCCACAGGCACTGGCGTCACCAGGCTGCTCACCGATATCGACAGGCTTTGCAACGTGCTTATTCCGCAGTGGCTTGAGACGCCTGGGATGGGAAAGGAAAAGATAGAGGACTTCTATGCCGACCCGGTCAAGCAAGCGACGGATAGCGAGGCCATGCGCATGGCCCACTATCGACGCTCGCTCACGGTAGATCGCAGCCTGCGATGGAACCTTCGTCGCCGGCAACACTTCGTGCGGCGGCGCATTGCCGGTTGGTTCGACCGTGCAAGCGTGCGTCAGCCCGCCATGCCAAGCCGTGCAGATGTCGGCTGATCGGTTCTACAGCGGGCTTGAGCGAGAAGCCTGCCTCGGACCTAAGGCCCATCGCGCCGCTCACGCGAACCTTGCAATTTGGCGTCGGCCTCTTCGAGAAGATATCCTGCGATTCAAGCGGCCAACGCGTTTGATTTTGGGTCGATGAGCACTGACTTCGCCTTTATCTGACGATGACGCAGCAGGTCGACGAGTACGGGCACCTCGGATGGTCGGTCGCCATGCACTGCCTCGAGGAAAACGACTTCATCCACCATGGCATAGAGACCGAAGTCGGACGGCGTCGTACCCAATTGGCCGCCATCGATGATAACGCGACCGAGTTCGCGCGCCTGATGCAAGGCTGTCGAGAGCGCGCTTCGCATTTGCTGGTTGGACGGCGTCAATGCCGCCGTGCCGACGGGAACGATTTTTACGTTCGTCCGTCCCAACGCAACGGCGACCTCGCGAATGGAAGCCTCGCCGGCCAGTATATCGCGGACGCCGCGGCGCTGATTGTACCGCAATCGCGACGATACGATATGAGCTTTCAGATCGGCGTCGATCACGACTACTTTCTGTCCGGACTCGTCGACAGCGCGTGCAAGCTCCAATGCAACCAGATCCAACGCTTCGTCACTCGAGGCTCGCACCAGCAGAACGGAATGGTCTGCTGGTGCTGCCAGGAGTTCCGCTCTCAGGTGCGATAGCTGCTCTCGGCGTCCGATAGCAGGAATTTCCACAACTTGCGGAGATGGCTTTTCCGCCCTTTCGCTCCCGGCACTCGGCTTCGGCGGCGCTCCCAAGAAATGCTCCAATGCGCCGCGCAGGAGCGCCAGCACAATACCGAGGAATATTCCGCCGAACAGCGCGCCAGCCATTATAGGGATCGTCGGCGGCCAACTCCGTCGGTCGGGAAGGATTGCCCGAGAAATCAGCCTGATATTGGTGTTATTGATAACCTGCTCTTCAGTCGCCGCTTTGGCCCTCGCGAGATAGGTTTCATACACGGCGCGATCGGAGTCAGCCTTGAGCTGGAGTTCGCGCAACTGCACCATCGCCTTTTCGTTGGTTTGCGCGAGCGTCTTCAATGAATCGAAGCGTGCCTGAAGGTTCTGAACAATTGCGTGCTCGCTTGTAGCCACTTACCGCACGGCTTCGGCAATAAGCTTGACTTCGTTCTTGATTGCGACCTGCACGTCGCGCACCAGCGCCTGTGCCTGCTGCAAGGCAGGATGACTGGGGCCGACGACCTGCGCGAGCTGAGCTTCAGCACGCGAGGCATCAACGGCGCGCGCCCGCAGCTGTGTCATAGCACTGGATTGTATCGCTTCGGGCAGAGACTCAAGTGGTGTACCGCCCGATTCGATGGAATCAACAAGTTTGACCCGCGCCTGCGCCTCGTTCAATCTTGCCTTGGCATTTGTAAGCTGAGTGTTGGCTTCGGTAAGCTCTTGGTCTGTGACCAGCTTGTCGCGAGAACCTACCAGATTATGGGCCACCTTGTAGGCTGCGACAGCCTGCTCCGAGTGGCTGACGGCATCGCGCATTCTTTCCAATTGCGACGTGATCGCCTCGGAAATCCGCCGGTCGAAGTTCGCATTCGCGCTTGCTTGTTCTTCCAGATAAGCGTTAGCAACCGCATTTGCGAGATCTGTCGCCCGTTGCGGCGTATGAGCCGAGACGGAAACATCGATAACGAAGGAGCGCTCATTCCGCTTCGCCGAGGTCGCCAGACGTAAGCGGCGCAAAGCGGCCAGTTTCGGGTTACCCGGTTCTCCGAAACCGAACATCGCCTTGATGTTTGCGATGAAGCCGCTACGGCCGTCGAATTCCGGGTCCTCGGAAAGGTTCATCTGATCGACGACTCGCGAAAGCACCTCGCCGGATGTGATTATTCTCAGCTGGCTTTCGACGAGGAGAAGACCGTCTCCCGGCACGCTACTTTTCTCGCCCGGGTCTTCTTTGGGCGTCGGACGGTCGCGAGGATCGACATAGACTTCCGCGGTGGACGTGTAGGTAGGTCTTACGACCGCCAAATATCCGGTCGCCAGCACAAGACAAGCGACGACCGTTCCGAGAATCCACGCTTTGCGCCGAATAACGATTCGAGCCAGATCATCGAGGCTGATGCCATCCGCAGCTTGAGTTGCAGCGGTCGCGTCATCATTTACGCTCCTGATGCCCTCCCTTTGCTCAAGCGACATGACAAAGACCCAACTCAAGCGACGCGACGAAAAATCCCAACCGCAATTGCTCGCAAGGTAAATTTCTACGGTTAATTTTGAATTGACGCCAAAGGGTGCTCTTGCCTGCAGCCACCTGCACGGAGTGCGTCAGTGAAGAAATCGTCGCACGTGAATGCACAGACCTGGGCAGCTTACGTCGAGCATCGCGGCACCCGCGGAGATTCGCGCCACGACCTCGAGGCGTTTCGCGCCGCAATCACGCAATGGGCTGAAGCCGCGAAGGCATTGGAAAATAGGTATTTTTGTAATGGTGGGCGCACCAGGGCTCGAACCTGGGACCCGCTGATTAAGAGTCAGCTGCTCTACCAACTGAGCTATGCGCCCGAAAGCTATGCTCCGGCAATGCCTTCGCAAGCCGGCGTCGTTTAGCAAAGCGCCCCTGCGATGTCCAGCGAAGCTGTGCAAGTTTTCCCGCCTTGGTTCGCGGGCTTAAGCGACGGAAAAGCCGCCGGAATCCGGCGGCCCTTCCCTATTTTGTGTCAGAGCCGCTCCGGCCCGTCGTCGCGGTCCCTGTCGGGCCTCCCCTCGGGGCGGTCGCGGTTCATCCAGCGATGCCGCCAGCCCTCTCCGCCCCGGCCGCCCCGATGGGTGAGCAGCGCAAGGCGCCGCTTCTGGCCGTCGTCGAGGGTCTTGTAGAGCGGGTCGGCCGCCTCCGCGATCTTCTTCAGCGCGGCAGCCGATGCCGCCATGTTGTCGGCGCGCTGGCGCAACCGCGTCACCGGATCCTCCGGTGCCTGCTGGCCCTGGCCCTGCGCTTCCTCGCGGGCCTGCATCCGGGCGGCAATCCGGTCGCTCCGCAGCTTGGCGAAATCCCGCACCGCGCCTTCGACCGGCGGCCAGAGCTTTTCCTGATCGGGCGTCAGTTTCAGCCCGGCATGAACCGCAGCGATGCGAGCATCGAGCAGCGCCGCCCGGTCCTCGGGCGAGAGCCGCATGTACTGCATATGCTGCATGTGTTCACGCAACCATCCTTGATGGGCGTACACCGCTGTCGAAGCGGCGATGGCGAGGGCGGCCATGCCGGCAACTGCGAATTTTTTCATACGAACCTCCTCCTGGGCCGAATGCGTAAAAGGATGGGCGGAACCAGGGGGCCAATCAACTTACAGTTTGGACAGACTGCGCTCCCTTACCGGAATGTCATTTGAGATCGATCAATGCCTGACGGCTCAAATCATGCCCAGCAGTCTAGGCAGCCACAGTGAGATTTCCGGCACGTAGGTGATCAGGCCGAGGAAGGCCAGCATCGCGAACAGCCAGGGCAGCACCGAGATGGTGATCTCGCTGATCCCCATCTTTGCAATACTCGAGGCGATGTAGAGATTGAGCCCGACTGGCGGATGGCACAGCCCCACCTCGGTGTTGACGATCATCAGCACGCCGAGATGCACGGGATTGACGCCGAGCTTGGTGGCGAGCGGGTAGAGAATCGGCGCCATGATCAAGAGGATCGACGACGGGTCCATCACGTTGCCGGCGAGCAGCAGGATGACGTTGACCACGAGCAGGAACATCCAGACCGAGAAATGCTTGTCGACGATCCAGGCCGCCATCGCCTGCGGAATCTGCTCATGCGTCATCAGGAAGGAGAACAGCACCGCGTTGGTGATGATGTAGAGCAGCATCGAGCTCATGCTCGCCGACTGCAACAGCACCTTCGGCACGTCGAGGAGCTTCAGCTCCTTGTAGACGAACACCGTGATGAAGAAGGCATAGACCGCGGCAACGGCGGCAGCCTCGGTCGGCGTGAAGATGCCGCCATAGATGCCGCCGAGCACGATGACGATCAGGAGCAGGCCCCAGGCGCTGTCGCGGAAGGCCTTGAACTGCTCGGCGATGCTCGCCCGCTTCATCTTCGGGTAACCGTTGCGGTAAGCAACGAACCAGGTCACGGCGGCGAGCATCGAGGCCAGCACGATGCCGGGCACGATGCCCGCCATGAACAGCGCGCCGATAGAGGTATTGGTGGAAACGCCGTAGAGCACCAGGATGATGGAGGGAGGCACCAGGATGCCCAGCGCGCCCGACGTCGAGATCACGCCGACGCCGAACCGGCGCGGATAGCCGTATTCCACCATGGCCGGCATCATGATCGAGCCGATCGCAACCACCGTTGCGACGCTCGAACCGGAGATCGCGGCGAACATCGCGCAGGCCGCGACGCCGGCAAGCCCGAGCCCGCCCGGCAGATGGCCGACCAGCGAGGTGGTGAAAGCGATCATTCGCCGCGCCACGCCCCCGCGCGTCAGGAACGTGCCGGCGAGAATGAAGAACGGGATCGCCATGATCCCGAAATTGTCGAGGCCCGAAAACAATTTCAGGCCGACGCTTTCGATCGGCACCTCCGTCATGGTGAACAGGAAGGTGAGCACGGTCAGGCCGAGCGAAATCGAGATCGGCATGCCCGTCAGCATCAGGGCAAACAGCAGTCCGAAGATCAGGGCAGCGCTCATCACGCTTCTCCGAGCGCGATCGGCGCCTGGCGGCTGACCTCGATGTCGTCGACATGGGTCGCGTCATGATGCGGCAGCTCGCCGCTGCGATAGTAGGCCCACATCACCTGCAGGAAGCGGAAGCACATCAAGTAGGAGCCGAGCGGGATGCAGGCATAGACCAGCCAGCTCGGCAGTTCGAGGTCGGGCGAGACCTGGTCGGTGTGCATCAGCTCGATGACGAATTTGGCGCCCATGGTGCCGACGATCGCCGTGAACAGCGCGCCGCCGAACAGGCCGAACAGGATCACCCATTTGCGCCAGCGATCGTTCAGCCGGTTGATCAGCACGTCGACGCCGACATGGATGCCGGTCCGCACGCCATAGGCCGCGCCGAACTTCGCCATCCAGATGAACATGTAGATGCAGAGTTCCTGCGACCAGGCGAGATTGATCCAGAACAGGTAGGGATAGAGCAAGGGAACGTCGACGAGAAAGCGGTGCGCCACGGTGATGAAGGTGATCAGCGTCGCGCCGCCCATCAGGCTCGCGATGATGATTTCCTCCAACCTGTCGAGAATGCGTAACAACATGGATGTCCCCTATGACAATCGGGCGGGTCGAAACCCGCCCGATCATGCACGTTCGGCAGCGCTCGAGGCCCGCGCGTTCGAAAGGCGGCCTAGTTCATCGGGCTGCGGCCGGTCTCTTTCAGGAACTCGTCGATCAGGGGCTGGCCGACGCGCGAAGCCACGTCCTTGTAGACCGGCATCATCGCCTTGCGCATCGCCTCGTCCTGCTCCGGCGTCAGCGTGACGATTTCGGTCTTGCCCGACTTCTTGATCTGTTCGAGCGCCTCGTCGTTTTCCTTGGCCGACTGGCCGTTGCCGTAGTCGGTCGCTTCCTTCATCGCCTTCGACAGTTCGTCGCGGATGTCACCCGGCAGGCCGTCCCAGAACTTCTTGTTCACGACCACGACGTAACCGATATAGCCGTGGTTGGTGACGGTCGCGTATTTCTGCACCTCATGCATTTTCTGGGTGTAGATGTTCGACCAGGTGTTTTCCTGGCCGTCGACCACGCCGGTCTGCAGCGCCTGATAGACGTCGGAGAACGCCATCACCTGCGGGATCGCACCGAGCGTGCGGAACTGGGCTTCCAGAACCTTCGATGACTGGATGCGGAATTTCAGCCCCTTGTAATCGGCCGGCGCGATCAGCTTCTTGTTGGCGCTCATCTGCTTGAAGCCGTTGTCCCAGTACGCCAGGCCCGTCATGCCCTTGGCGTCGAGGAGCTTGAGCAGCTTGGCGCCGAGCGGGCCGTCGGTGACCTTGCGCAGCGTTTTCAGGTCGGGGAGGATGTAGGGCAGGTCGAACACCTCGAACTCCTTGATCCCGATCGGACCGAATTTGGAGTTGGAGGGTGCAAGCATCTGCACCGCGCCGAGCTGCAGGGCCTCGAGCTCTTCCTTGTCCTTGTAGAGCGTGGAGTTCGGATAGACTTCGACCTTTACCTTGCCGTTGGTGTATTTCTCGGCGAGTTCCTTGAACTTGTCGGCCGCCTTGCCCTTCGGCGTATCCGACGCCACCACGTGGCTGAACTTGATGACGATAGGCGAATCTGCAGCCGACGCCGGGCCGACCGAAACCAGCGCCGCAATCGATACGGCCGCCAAAACCAGTTTACGCATATTTCCTCCCGCGAAAAACCTGCGGGAACCGCGCCGCCGCGCTGCCCCCATTTTCAACCCAGCGGCACCAATACAGACAAGCCGGCTGGAATACCATTGCCCGTTAGCAGGGTGTCTTGATGAGTTTTGGTGCAATGCAAAACGCGGCGGTGAGCGCCGCGTTTGTGATTGTCATTCCGGGGCGGCTCGAAAGAGCCGAACCCGGAATCTCGAGATTCCGGGTTCGATGCTTCGCATCGCCCCGGAATGACGAGTCCTACAACTATCAGCTTGCCGCGGCCGCCGGCATGTCGCGCTGCCGCTTCATGACGATCTTGTTGAGCGCGCCGAGATAGGCCTTTGCCGACGCAACCAGCGTATCCGGATCGGCGGCACGCGCGGTCGTTGCGCGGCCATCCTGGGACAGCCGCACCGAGACTTCGGCCTGCGCATCGGTGCCCTCGGTCACCGCGTGCACCTGGTACAGTTCGAGCTTGGCCTCGTGCGGCACCAGGGCCTTGATGCAGTTGAACACCGCATCGACCGGACCGTTGCCCTCGGCCTCCTCGATCCTCGTCTGGCCGTCGATATCGAGCTTCATGGTGGCGCGCTGCGGCCCATGCGTGCCGGCGATCACCGTCAGCGAGGTCAGCTTGATGCGGTCGTGAGCGGCCGCGATCCCCTCGTCGAGCAGCGCCTCGATGTCCTCGTCGTAGATGTCCTTCTTGCGGTCGGCCAGCGCCTTCATGCGCACGAAGGCATCCTCGATCTGGTTGGCGCCGAGCTTGTAGCCCATCTCCTCCAGCTTGTGGACGAAGGCGTGACGCCCCGAATGCTTGCCGAGCACCAGCGAGGATTGCTTCAGGCCGACCATTTCGGGCCGCATGATCTCGTAGGTGGAGGCGTCCTTCAGCATGCCGTCCTGGTGGATGCCGCTCTCATGCGCGAATGCGTTCCTGCCGACGATCGCC
>CAYVVB010000132.1:0-3695 GCA_964454955.1 uncultured Bradyrhizobium sp.
CGAGACCTGTGCGCCGAAATTCGGCTCCAGATGCCAGGCCGCCGCAAGCTTCGGCCGCGCGGTGATGGTGACATTGCCCTTGATTTCGGCGCTGGCGTTGAGCGCCTTGATGTTGACGTTGCCGATCTGCTTGGCGGCCGCGGCGCCGAGCAGGCTGCCGATCGCGTCGGTGACCGCGCCGGTCGCTTTCGACGACAGCGAGCCCGTGACGTTCAGCTTGCCCGTGAGCGGGGTCGACAGCGACAGCACGTCCTGGCCGCCGCTTGCCGTGATCGGTCCGCGCGAAGCGGTCCAGCCGATATCGGCGTTCTGCAGGATTTGCGACACCGGATTGTCGGCCTTTCCGGCAAAACTCGTCTGCGTGCCGTGTTCCGCGGCATCGCGAATGGCCGACAGCGCGATCGTCACCGGTGCGACCACGAAGGACGTACGCGAAACGGCGGGCAGCGGCGGCGGCTCTGTGATGACGGGGGCCTTGATGCCGTCGCCCGGCGAGAGCCAGTCCATGGCTTTCAAGCTCGCCAGGAATGAGATCGCGACCACGCCGAGTGCGAGCGCGATAGTTTTGAGCCTTTTGTCGAGACGCATCATCCCCCCGGGTAAATCGAGCCCAAGAGTCTACAGGGCGGCGCAAGGCCGCGCCAGAGCGCGACTGGCTTGATCATGCAAATGAAAGCGGCCCCGACGGGGCCGCGCGTGGCCGTTTTTCTGACCTGTCTGGAATTTAATGTTGGCAACGTCAACGCTTTCGCTGCCGTGACGGCCGTTGCGCGCGCCGGTTCCGGTGAAGGCGCGAGCCGTTGCGTCTGCGCAAAGTGAGACGCGTTCTTGTATGTCCACGTTTCAATGTCCGGTTGTGGTCCATTGAAGCATGGAGGGCCGTCAGCAGGTCTGCTTGTGGCGGAGCCGCCGTCCAAGTGGCGCTTTTGATCCGAAGCCGGTGCGGGGCCGACGAACAACGGCGCGCGGCGAAGACTGGACAGTTGTTGCCGGCAGCGTCCTATGACACCATCTCGGGGCCGAGCTGTTTTGACTTCTGGATGCCTATGCCACGCCGGAAATATGCTTGGGAAAAGCTGTCGGACGAGCAGTTGCTCAAGCAACGCCTCAGTAGTCTGAGGGTTGCGGTCGAGGACACCTGGCTCGAGGACTGTCTCAGCGCGCTCTATGAAGAGCTCGAAGGGCGAGGCATCCGGCTGCGGCCGCACGCCTGGATATCGAGCGAATGGTTCAGTCCGGCAAATGTGCCCGGCATTGCCATTCCATTCTATCTCGCCCATCCCCGCCTGATGAAGATCGAGAAGAAAATGATGCTCGATGTCGAGGGCGGCACCTGGTCCGAGTGCATGGCCATTCTCCGTCACGAGGCGGGCCATGCCGTGCAGCATGCTTTCCAGCTGCATCGCCGTCGGCGTTGGCAGCAACTGTTCGGCCCGTCCTCGAAACACTACCCGCGCTACTACCGGCCCAACCCGGCCAGCCGGAATTATGTCCAGCATCTTCGGCTCTGGTATGCGCAGAGCCATCCGGACGAGGATTTCGCCGAGACCTTCGCGGTGTGGCTGCGGCCACGTTCAAACTGGCGGACCCGCTATGCCGGTTGGCCGGCGCTGAAGAAGCTCGAATATGTCGACGAACTGATGGGCGAAATCGCCGGGAAGCGGCCGCTCCTCACGACGCGGGAGCGTGTCGATCCGCTGCATGAGCTCAGCCAGACGCTTGGCGAGCACTACCAGAGAAAGCAGGCGTTCTACGCCTTCAAGCCACCGAAGACTTACGACCGCGACCTCTCCCGGCTCTTTTCCGCCGATCCACGGCATCGCCGGGAGCAACCGGCTTCCGTCTTCATCAGACGGCACCGCGCCCAGATCAGGCAGTTGGTTGCGCGGTGGACGGGCGAGAACCAGCTTACGCTTGATGCTGTGCTTGACGACATGATCTCCCGCTGCCGCGAGCTCAACCTGCGGGCCGCCGGCTCTGAACGGAAGCTCGTGATCAACTTCACCGTCCTGTTGACCGCCAAGACCATGCACGCCCTGTTCGGCCCGTCCCGGCGCAAATGGATCGCGCTATGAAACGCCTGCGCGTTCTGGTGCTCATGCATCCGGACTTCATGCCGCCGGATTCCACCGACGGATACACCGCGCGACAAATCAATGAATGGAAAACAGAATACGACGTCGTGAGCACCTTGCGCGCGGCCGGTCACGAAGTTCGCCCGCTCGGCGTGCAGGAGGAAATCAAGCCTGTGCGCGACGAGATCGAAGGTTTCAAGCCGCATGTCGTATTCACGCTGCTGGAGCAGTTCCACAACGAGGTCGTGTATGACCAGCACATCGCAAGCTACCTCGAACTGATGCAGATCCCGTATACCGGGTGCAACCCGCGTGGCCTGATCCTGGCGCGCGGCAAGGATCTCTCCAAGACCTTGGTGCACTATCGCCGGATCGCGGTGCCGGCCTTCGCCGTGTTCCCGATGCGCCGCAAGGTCAAACGGCCGGCGCGCCTTGCGCTGCCACTGATCGTCAAGAGCCTGAACGAGGATGGATCCCACGGTATCTCGCAGGCATCCATCGTCGATACGGACGAGAAGCTCGCGGAACGCGTCGCTTTCATCCACGAGCGGATCGGAACAGCCGCCATCGCTGAGCAGTATATCGAGGGGCGTGAGCTCTATGTCGGTGTACTCGGCAACAACCGGTTGCGAGTTCTGCCGGTCTGGGAATTGAAATTCGGCACCATGGGCGGCCAGGGCGCACGGCAAATAGCCACCGAGAAGGTCAAGCACGATCCCGATTATCAGGAGCGTGTCGGAATTGCAGATGGACCGGCCGAGGACCTCACGCCGGAGACTTACGCCGGTATTCAGCGAACAGCGAAGCGCATCTACCGAACGCTGGGGCTCGATGGATACGCGCGCATCGACTTTCGTCTCTCAGTCGACGGCACTCCGTTTTTCATCGAAGCGAATCCCAATCCCGAAATCGCGAAGAGCCAGGAGTTTGCCACGGCGGCCCGGCATGACGGACTCGATTACCCGGACCTGCTGCATCGCATTCTGGCTCTCGGAATAAGCAGGGCAAGGGCGGGCGTATCCGCAGGGTGAATGGCGCATGCAGGAACCGCGGTTGCCTACGTCGCCTGTTGGCCAACTGCCCTCGCGCCCTCGAGGCGGATTGAGCAAAATAAAGCTCAGACGGTCCACGGGACCGCCTGAGCTTCTCTCTCTGGCCTCGTTAGTTACCGGTACAGACCGTTGTCGTACGCCTACGCGCCGTGATCGTACGCATGTGCTTCCGCGCCGGAAGGTGCAGCAGTCATTTGCCCCGGCCGTTCCAATCGCGCGGCCTACGATGCCCCCCGCAACGTCGCCCGGCCAAAAGCCGGTCCCGAGCGGCCATCGGCATTGTCAGTGCCGCTATTTGCTGCGATCCTCGACGCTATTGCTGCTTGACGGTTCCGCTTGCGGTGAAGTCGTTCTTCGGATCATACCCGGAGTCGTGCAGATTCTTCATACGCTGCTCATGGTTCTTGCTGCTGACGCCGCCGGGAGCCATGGCGTAAGAATTACCCGGGTAGTAGGCGTAGGAATTGGCCGGCCGGAATGGTGCCGTCGCGATCGCGCCTGCGGTATTGACTGCGCCGGCGGCGACGGCTCCAGCCGTTCCAACTGCCGCGCCGGCTACATCGGCCGG
>CAYVVB010000133.1:0-1547 GCA_964454955.1 uncultured Bradyrhizobium sp.
TGCCTGTTCTTGCCGATCTGTTTCCCGGCTTTGGTTCTGAATGGATCGACACCAGATCGGGGCGGGTTTTTGCGCGAGTCGGCGGCAAGGGACCTCCGCTGCTGTTGCTGCACGGATTTTCCGAGACGCATGTGTTGTGGCACCGGGTGGCGCCACGACTCGCCGATCACTTCACCCTGATCATCGCGGATCTTCCGGGCTATGGCTGGTCGGACATGCCCGAGAGCGATGCAGATCATACGCCCTACACCAAGCGCGCGATGGCGCGAACGCTGGTGCAGGTGATGGAGCAACTCGGCCATGTGCATTTCGCACTCGCCGGCCACGACCGTGGCGGCCGCGTCGGCTACCGCCTGGCGCTCGATCATCCGGGACGACTGTCGCGGCTCGCAGTGCTCGATATCCTGCCGACCTATGATTACTGGCAGCGCATGGACCGGCTCTATGCGCTGAAAATCTATCATTGGACCTTCCTGGCGCAGCCTTACCCGTTGCCGGAAACGCTGATCACCGCGAGTCCCGATTTCTTCCTGAAGACCAAGATGGCCAGCCAGACGAAATCGAAAAACCTCGATGCCATCGATCCACGCGCACTCGAACATTATCTCGCCCCGATCCGCGACCCGTCGCGGGTGCATGCGATGTGCGAGGATTATCGTGCCGGTGCCTATGGCGATTACGAGATTGACAGGGCCGATTTCGAGGCCGGCAGGAAGATCACCATTCCAATGCTGGCTTTGTGGGGCGATGCGGGAATCGCGCGTGCGGCGGCAACCCCGCTCGACACCTGGAAGAGATGGGCGACGAATGTCTCGGGTGCGCCGGTCGATTCCGGGCATTTTCTGCCGGAAGAGAATCCCGAGCAGACGGCGAAGCTGCTCGAGGAGTTTTTCGGCAGATCCCAGCCTCAATGACAGTCGTGATACCCCGCGCATGCGGGGGTATCCAGTACACGCGGTGCCTCGGTTCAATCACCTCTGTCTCTGGAATACTGGATCATCCGCCTTCGCGGATGATGACAGCGGAGTTGGTGGCCGGACCGTGCCTTCACCGCCGCGCCCTGAAAAATTCCTTCAACATGACGGCGGCCTCGCTTTCGCCGACCGCGGAATAGACTTCCGGCGCGTGATGGCAGGTCTTCGAAGCATAGAACCGCACGCCGGAATCGACCGCGCCGCCCTTGGGATCGGTCGCGCCGTAATAAAGCCTGCGGATACGGGCAAAGGATATGGCGGCCGCGCACATGGTGCAGGGCTCCAGCGTTACGTATAGGTCGCAGTCAATGAGCCGCTCGCTGCCGATCCGCTTTGCGGCCTCGCGGATCGCCAGCATCTCCGCATGCGCGGTCGGATCGCGGTCGGTCAGCGTCCGGTTCCCGGCGGAGGCCACGACCTCGCCGTCCCGCACGATCACGCAGCCGATCGGCACCTCGCCGGCTTTTGCGGCCGTTTCGGCGGCGTTCAGGGCTAAATCCATGAAAGAAGGGGCGGTCATGGCTCGTATCATCAAATAAAACCTGCTAAACGGGCCGCCTTCAGCAAAAGTGG
>CAYVVB010000134.1:0-9421 GCA_964454955.1 uncultured Bradyrhizobium sp.
CACCAGCGCAACAGTGCCGAGCCCCAGGTGAAGCCGCCGCCCATGGCTTCCAGCAGCACGAGATCGCCTTTCCTGATGCGGCCATCGTTCATGGCGACCGACAGAGCCAGCGGGATCGAGGCCGCCGACGTATTGCCGTGCAGATCGACGGTCAGCACCACTTTCTGCGGCGCAATATGGAGCTTGTGCGCGGAAGCATCAATGATCCGCTTGTTCGCCTGGTGCGGAACAAACCAGTCGAGGTCTTCGGCCGTGAGCCCCGTCGCGTTGAACGCGTCGACGATCACGTCGGTGATCATGCCGACGGCGTGCTTGAAAACCTCGCGCCCCTCCATCCGCAGGTGTCCGACCGTCTGCGTCGATGACGGGCCGCCATCGACGTAGAGCTTCGACTTGTGCCGGCCGTCAGAGCGCAGATGCGTCGTCAACACGCCGCGATCGGTGGATTTTCCGCCTTGCGTTTGCGCTTCCAGCACGACGGCGCCTGCGCCGTCGCCGAACAGCACGCAGGTCCCACGGTCGTTCCAGTCGAGGATCCGCGAAAACGTCTCGGCGCCGATCACGAGCGCCCGCTTGTAGGCGCCGGTACGCAGGAAATTGTCGGCGGTGGCAAGCGCGAAAACGAAGCCGGAGCAGACCGCCTGCAGGTCGAAGGCCGCGCCGTGATTGATGCCAAGCGCATATTGCACGGCAACCGCGGTGGCAGGAAAGGTGTTGTCCGGCGTCGAGGTCGCCAGCACGATCAGGTCGATCGACTGCGCGTCAACTCCGGCATCAGCCAGCGCCGCGCGCGCCGCATTGATCGCCAAATGCGAGGTGCATTCGCCCTCGGCGGCGATGTGGCGCTGCCTGATGCCGGTGCGTTGCACGATCCATTCGTCGGAAGTGTCGATCCGCGTCGCCAGTTCGGCGTTGGTCAAAATCCGCTGCGGCAAGTAGGACCCGCAGCCGAGCACCACCGAACGAACAGTCACGAGATAGCCTCCTGCGCGGCCGGCGCTGACGCCAGCGCGCCGCCATCACGATTGAGCATTTGGTTGATCTTGGTCAGGAGATGGTAGTGGACCATTTCATAGCCGACATCAACGGCATAGGCAAAGCCCTCGGCGTCGGTTCCGCCATGGCTCTTGACCACGACGCCGTTCAACCCAAGCAGCACCCCGCCGTTGGACTTGTTGGGATCGAGCTTGTCGCGCAGCTTCCGGAACGCGTTACGCGCGAACAAATAGCCTAGTCGCGAGCGCCAGCTCGAGGCCATCGCGCCCCGCAGGAATTCCAGGAGCTGGCGCGAGGTCCCCTCGGCGGTCTTCAGCGCAATGTTGCCGCTGAAGCCCTCGGTCACGATCACGTCGGCAGCGCCCCGGCCGATGCCGTCGCCCTCGATGAAGCCGATATATTCAAGCTGCGGCAGGTTCATCGCGCGTAACAGTTCCGCGGCTTCGCGGATTTCCTCATGTCCCTTCATCTCTTCAACGCCGATGTTCAGCAGACCCACGGTCGGCCGCTCCCGGTTGAACAGGACGCTCGCCATCGCGCTGCCCATCACCGCAAGCGCCACCAGATGGTGCGCATCGCCGCCGATCGTGGCGCCAAGGTCGAGCACGACCGAATCGCCGCGGGTGGTCGGCCAGGTCGCCGCGATCGCGGGCCGGTCGATGCCTGGCAACGTGTGCAGGTTGAACCGCGCCATCGCCATCAGTGCCCCGGTATTGCCCGCGGACACCGCGACGTCCGCCTCGCCCTTCTTCACCGCATCGATGGCGAGCCACATCGAGGAGGTCTTGCGGCCGCGCCGCAGCGCCTGGCTTGGCTTGTCCTTGTTGCTCACTGCAACGGTGGTATGGACCACGCGCGAGGCGGCCTTCAGCTTGGGATGATTTGCAAGCTGCGGATCGATCTGGGCGCGATCGCCGAACAGCAGGAACTCTGTGCCGGGGTGTCGGGACAACGAAATCGCAGCGCCGGGAATAACCACCGATGCGCCGACATCGCCACCCATGGCGTCAAGCGCGATTCGAACCTTTTGCGGCATGAACGTCCCGGAAACCACTACAAGCCGCCAGGATAGCGGCGATCGGCCAAGCACGATGCAACTTGACGGGCCGCGACAATAACGTGTCCCCGCCCCGACACAACCTCTTGACCTCTGCCTTTTGCGCTTGCCCCCGCTGCGACGCAGAATCACACGATCGCGGTAAGCCAAGGCCTTTCAATAGCTTACATATACATCCCAAAGCAACGTGCAACCTGCCTCTGCGAAGCTGCAGGCCATGTACGGCCAGTCGCAGCCGATCAATCGCCGTTTTGGCCGCCGGATTTCGGCTTTTTCGGCTCGGCCTGGAGCGTTTTCAGCGCGGCGAAGGGGTGATCCTCAGGGTCGGCGGCCGCAATGTGCGACTCGAAGATCGCGCCGGGTTTGCGCGGATAGGGATCAATCGCAAGAAACAACACGTCGGCGGCAAGCCGGCCGAGATCGATGACGCCATTCACGATGGGCTCCGGCGGCTCGGGGAGCTCGCCCTCGCCTCCACCGGCATCCTCGGCGAGATCGTCCAAGAGCGGAATCTGCTCTTCGGGCGCGAAGACCAGGTCGACCTTCTCGTCGATGTCGTTCTCGATCGGATCGAGCGTCACCACGCAGGTCTGCCCGATCCGGGCCTTGACCTCGCCCGTGACGTGGACGCGCCCGTCGTGCCGCAGGCTCATATCGAACGAGGCGCGCGCCGACGATATCTCGCGCAGCCCCGCGATCTCCGCCAAGGCGGCGCGCACGGCAGGACCGGCTTCCATGTCGCGATGCAGCCCGGTCTCCGGTATCTGCACCACATTGACGGTGGCGCGCCAGGGGTTGGCCTGGTCTATGGTGGCTGTGTTCATGACTTGCTACTCCTGAACTCACCCGGGCGGCGGAAACGTCCACGACGCGGCCAACAGCGCCGAATCATCCACCTTGGTGAGTCGTGCCACCGTTGCCTCCGCGTAGGCGGCAAGACGGCGGGCGTTTTCGACCTGTCGGCCCTCCAAGATATTCCTGCAAAGCGCTTGCGCCAGCGCCTCGGGGCTGTCGGTCAGGGCCAGATCATAGGCGGCGCTGCGGCCGTAAAAGGCCTCGCCGAAAGCCTGCATCCGCTTCGGCACGGCGAGATCGCCGACCCCCATTTCCCGCAAATTGGCATCCATATCGGCGCAGAAGTGGTCGAACAGCGCCTGCGCAAGCTCCGTCCCAGCCTCGGCCTGCCGCAACCGGCGCAAGACCATCCACAAATGCAGCAGGAGCAGGTCAAAACGGCCGTTAACCGTGTCCGGAACCCCCAAGTCCCGATAAAACAAGGGTTCTCGCGCTTGCGTCACGATCATGCCATAGATGGCTTCAATGGTGCCGCGCGGGGCTAGTCGGGGTTTCCTGAATTGATTGAACGGCCAAAGCATTGTGGGTTCCGCGAGCGAGCCCCGTTTTGCCTCTCGACGGCTGGGCTGGCTGGTTCTAAGGGGACCGGACCGGTTCGGCAATGATTGAGACGACCACCAAAAATCCGGGCACAGCGGTGCCACGTCGCGCGTTCGGGCGCTGGCGGCTGACGGCCGCCATCGCGCTGACCTGCGTCCTGCTCGGCGCCTGCACCGGCGAACAGTTCCAGAAGGGCTACATCCTGCCCACCGGCGCGCTCGAGCAAATCCCGATCGGCGCGAGCCAGGATCAGGTGCTGATCGTCATGGGCACGCCCTCGACGGTGGCCACGCTCGACGGCGAGGTGTTCTATTACATTTCGCAGCGCGCCGAGCGGTCGGTCGCCTTCATGAATCAGAAGGTCGTCGATCAGCGGGTGATCGCAATCTATTTCGACAGGAACCGGCAGGTCCGCCGCCTTGCCAATTACGGCCTGAAGGACGGCAAGATCTTCGACTTCATCAGCCGGACCACGCCGACCTCCGGCCAGGAGATGAGCTACCTGACCCCGCTGTTCAAGCTTTTGAGCTTCAACTAGATCGCATCCTGCGCGCGAGACCGTCATGTCACGAACGGCGCGGCAATGATCATCAGGATGCCGATCGTCGGAATATTCCAGATGAGCGAACGAGCGAGCGGCAAGTCCGCCGCATACAGGATCGCGTAGGCGATGCGACCCCAAAAGTAGAAGTGAGCTCCCCATACGGTGAGCCAGCCATGCGTGTTCGTCACGGTGACGACGAAAATCGCAGCGGCGAAGAACGGAAAGGTCTCGAGATAGTTGCGAAGCGCGCGGTCGGCCCGTCCGCCAACCCCGGTGAGCGGCGCAGCGCCCTCCTCCCTCGAACTGGCAGTCCACCGATAGCCTCTCTGCCAGCTCTGCAGATGCGACACGACGACGATGTGCACGATGCCGAGCACGACGCTTGCGGCAAGCAGCGCGAGTTCGATGGTCATGAGCGAGAGTCCACCAGCTCTGCCCTTCAAGAGGCAAACCAAATCCGCCGGAACCGAGGCTCCGGCGGACCGTCTCGTTCAAGCGGTCGAACTTACTTCAGCGCAGCCTGTCCGGCCAACGACACCACGTTGTCCTGCGCCCCGGAGCCGCCGCTGACGCCGATGGCGCCGATCACCTTGCCGTCGACGATCAGCGGATTGCCTCCCCGGGACGCAATCACATCGTCGAGCGTCGTCAGATAGGCGAAGTACGGACCTTTGCCGATCAGCGTTTCGAACACCAGCGTCGGACGACGATAGCGAGCAGCGGTGCGCGCCTTGTGCTGCGAGACGCTGATCGAGGCATACTGGCAATTGTCCTGCTTCTCGAAATAAACGAGATCGCCGCTGGGATTGACGATCGAGATGCAGAATGCATTCCAATTCCGCCTTACGGTCTCGGTGATCGCAGCGGCCGCCACTTTCTTCGCCGTCTCGAGATTGATCGGCTCACCGTAGGGCGGCGGAGCCAATGCATCGGGGATCGCATCGTTGGGATTGTCGGGATTGGGAGCCACCTGGGCAAAGGCTCCGGTGCTTGTCACAAGCGCGATGCATGCAGCGCCCGCTAACGCAACGAGATGACGCATTCGTTCCTCCCAAATTGTTTTTCGGCTCGAGGGCCGGCTCGAGACTAGCCCAATTTCCGGACCCGATGCGACGATTGATCTGATCCGCGGCTGCGGCCTCACGAGCAGCCGCAGCCGGATTTCCCCGCCGCCTTTGCGGAAGCATCGTCGGCGCAACAGGCCTTCACGGAAGCCGGTGCCGGGCCGCCGCAGCAGCCGGATGCGTTGATTCCGCCTTCCACTCCGCCGCGCGTGCAGACGCCGGTCTCGGGCAGCTCGAGCTCGATGCGCTCGGCGGCTTCCTTGTCACCGGCAATATCGGCGACGATCGAGCGAACCTGTTCGTAGCCGGTGATCATGAGGAAGGTCGGAGCGCGTCCGTAGGATTTCATGCCTGCGAGATAGAAGCCGGGGTCGTCCTGCTGCAGCTCGTGTGCTCCATGCGGGCGCACCGTGCCGCAGGAGTGCTCGTTGGGGTCGATCAGCGGCGCCAGCGCCACCGGCGCTTCGATCGCGGGATCCAGGCGGAGCCGGATCTCGCCGAGATACGACAGGTCCGGGCGGAAGCCGGTTGCGACGACCAGTTCGTCGGCAACGACGCTGCGGCCGCAGCAGGCCGAAGACGTCGCGATCCGAAGCCGGCCGTCGGCGGGCGAGATCGCCGAGACGGAAAAGCCCGCCTCGACCAGGACCTCGCCTGATCCGACCAGCGAGGCGAACTGGGAGCCGAGCGCGCCGCGTGCCGCCAGCTTGTCGTTCGCGCCGCCTCCGAAGGCCGCGGTCGGATCGTTGCCACGGAACAGCCAGACCGGTCGCGTCCCCGGCACCTGGCCGGCGAGCGTTGCCAGGTCGATCAGGGTACCAATCGCGGAATGTCCGCCGCCGAGAACGGCAACGGTCTTGCCGGCGTAGCGGGCTCGCTCCCTGCCGAGCACGTCCGGCATCCCGTAAGTGATCTTCGCCTGCGCCTCGCGTTCGCCGATCGCCGGCAGGCCGTTGGCGCCGGCCGGGTTCGGCGAGGCCCACGTTCCGGAGGCATCGATGACGGCGTCGGCGCGCAGCGTCTCGGGCCCCTTGCCGTTCTGGTAACGTATCTCGAACGGAGCCGCCTTCCGGCCCTTGGTCTTCGCCTTGTCGAAACCGACGCGGGAAACGGCCGTGACCCGGCACGACGTGCGAATGACGTCCTTCAGCGCCGTGCGCGTCGCCAGCGGCATCAGGTACTGCTCCAGGAGTTCGCCGCCGGTCGGATAGACCTGCGGGTCCGGCGAATTCCATCCGCTCGGCGTGAGCAGCCGCGCGGCGGCCCGGTCGACGTTGTATTCCCATGGCGAGAAGAGCTGGACGTGCCGCCATTGGCGGACCGCATGTCCCGCCTCGGGCCCGGCCTCGATCACGACGGGCGTCATGCCGCGTTCCAGCACGTGCGCCGCCGCGGCGAGACCCACAGGGCCGGCTCCGATGATCGCGACCGTCTTTTCCGGATTCATCCTTATGCTCCCATATTTCTAGAATTATCGAACGACTTGGCAAAAAAAATCAGGCCGCCGTCCGGGCCTCCCTGCATTGGCTTTCTTCGGCGCAGCACTCCGCGACCAAGAAATCCACCAGGCCGCGCATCGTGTCGTATTCGGCGTGGCAGACGAGCGTCGTCCCTTCCCGCACCTGCGAGATCAGGCCGACGGAGACGAGACCCTTGACGTGGTGCGAGAGCGTCGAAGCGGGGATCTTGAGCCGCTCCTGCAGGCGCCCGACCGGCATGCCGGAAACGCCGGCGCGGACCAGCGCGCGGTAGATCCTGAGCCGGGTTGCATTGCCCAGCGCTTCGAGCCGGACGGCTGCGTCATCGATCTTCATGAATGCAAGGATGTACCCGGCCGCGGCGGTCGTCAAACCATATTTCTAGTATGTTCGAAATACAATGAACGCCGACGAAGGCGCTCCGGTGCAGTGCAGGCTTGACTCTTCCAATTATTTCCATAAGTCTGGATACATGGAAACAGAAGAAGCGGTGCTGGCCCTCGCGGCCCTTTCCCAATCGACCCGTCTGGAAGCCTTCCGGACCCTGGTCAGGCACGAACCCGATGGTCTCGCAGCGGGCGACCTCGCGCGCCTGCTGGAGGTCCCGCAGAACACGCTGTCGGCACATCTGTCGATCCTCACCCGTGCGCGCCTGGTGACGTCCGAACGGCATAGCCGCTCGATCGTCTACCGCGCCAATCTCGCCGAATTGCGTGACGTCACGGTGTTCCTGCTCCGCGACTGCTGCGGCGGACGACCGGAGGTCTGCGCGCCCGTCGTCGAAAGTCTGCAGTCCTGCTGTTCTCCCAAACGAAAGGAGCGAGCCCGTGGCTGACCAACCCTACAACGTCCTGTTCCTCTGCACCGGCAACTCGGCGCGCTCGATCATGGCGGAATCGATCCTGCGGAAGGACGGCGGCGGCCGCTTCCAGGCCTTTTCCGCCGGCAGCGCACCAAAGGGCGTGGTGCACCCGCTCGCGCTGCGCACGCTGGAGAGTCTCAATTACCCGACCGAGGGGATGCGCTCGAAGAGCTGGCTCGAGTTCGCCGCGCCCGATGCGCCGGTCATGGATTTCGTCTTCACGGTCTGTGACAACGCCGCTGGTGAGGCCTGCCCGATCTGGCCGGGCCAGCCCATGACTGCACATTGGGGCATCGAGGACCCTGCCGAAGCCCCAGGCACGGAGCTGGAGAGGCAGGCCGCATTCATGACCGCGTTCCGCTACCTCAAGAACCGGATCGGCACCTTCATCAGCTTGCCTCTGCGCAGCATCGATAAGCTCTCGTTGGGCACCAAGCTGCGCGAGATCGGCCGCTCCGACGGCGCGACATCCTCAAAGAACGACGTAGCGTGACACATGAGCATCTTTGAACGTTATCTGACCCTCTGGGTCGCGCTTTGCATCGTCGCGGGCGTCGCTCTCGGCCATGTCATGCCCGGCTTCTTCGGCGTGGTGGCGGCTGCCGAGATCGCCAAGGTCAACCTGCCGGTCGCGGTGCTGATCTGGCTCATGATCGTGCCGATGCTGCTCAAGATCGACTTCGGATCCCTGGGCCAGGTGCGCGAGCACTGGAGGGGCGTCGGCGTCACGCTGTTCATCAACTGGGCGGTCAAGCCGTTCTCGATGGCGCTTCTGGGTTCGCTCTTCATCGGTCACATCTTCGCGCCATTCCTGCCATCCGCGCAGATTCCCTCCTACATCGCAGGCCTCATCCTGCTCGCGGCGGCGCCTTGCACGGCGATGGTGTTCGTGTGGTCGAACTTGTGCGAGGGCGAACCCCACTACACGCTCAGCCAGGTCGCGCTGAACGACGTGATCATGGTCTTCCTCTTCGCACCGCTGGTGGGACTGCTCCTCGGCGTGGCCTCGATCACGGTCCCCTGGGGCACGCTGCTGCTCTCGGTGGTCCTGTACATCGTGGTGCCCGTGGCAGTCGCGCAGCTCTGGCGGGGCGCGCTGCTGCGCGCCGGCGGCGGCGCCTTCGAGCGGACCATGCGCACCCTGCAGCCGCTCTCGCTCCTCGCGCTGCTGGCGACACTGGTCCTGCTGTTCGGATTTCAGGGCGAGCAGATCGTGCGGCAGCCGGTCGTCATCGCGATCCTCGCCGTGCCGATCGTGATCCAGGTCTATCTCAACGCGGGCCTTGCCTACTGGCTGAGCCGGCGTTTCGGCGTCGCGTGGTGCGTCGCCGCGCCCGCGGCGCTGATCGGCGCCAGCAACTTCTTCGAATTGGCGGTGGCCGCCGCCATCAGCCTCTTCGGGCTCGATTCCGGAGCGGCACTCGCGACGGTCGTCGGCGTCCTCGTCGAGGTCCCGGTGATGCTCTCGGTCGTCCGCATCGTCAAGGCGACGAGGAGTTGGTACGAGGCCGGAGCTTCCGCTTCGGCGCCGGCCGTGGAGGCACGGCAGTGACGGTCGCGACCTCTCACGACCCGGCCCGAAAGGATCGACGCGCTGCTCAGGGATGCCTTGTGGATTGATTTGCCCGACGGGCGCGTTCCCAAAAATCCTGTCCAGTCCCTGCAGAAAAAATATTTCTGTTTTTCCGAAGGTAGACTCAGTCGTATGGTTCGCGTGGTCCGCTGCCACCAAGAGGGGCGTACGCGTCGTCACGAACGTAGGCGGCGGAATGCGGTGGACGCGAAGGTGCCGGAGACGTGCGGCACCTTTGCGGACGGCCAAGTCGTGTGGTTCTGGCACACCCTTGCAGGTGCTAAGTTCTCGCGAGATGTGATCTCGCGAAAACGACGGTGGCAAACGCTGGTTCACCGGGAAGAGCGCGAAGTAAGCCGTAAACCACTGCGCAGGGAAGGCCGGAGTGTCTCCGCCTCCACCTGTGGTCTTCGCGCTCTTGCGCGTATTTTTTCGCGCGAGGGCCCATGGGT
>CAYVVB010000135.1:0-6763 GCA_964454955.1 uncultured Bradyrhizobium sp.
GTACATGCGGCAACCCCCATCGCTCGCCATGGAGCGAGGCAGCGATAAAATCCATGCCTCGCATGCGCAATTCCGGGATAACCGTCCGGACTTGGGGCATATACCCGATGAGGGCATTTCCACGTTCCGGCTGCCGTCCGAAAACCTTGATGCTCCCGGAGCGCGGCCGCAGCAGGCCCAGGATGGCGCGCATAAGGGTCGTCTTGCCGGCTCCGTTCGGGCCAAGAACGCCGACGAATTCACCCTGGCCGATCGAGAAGCTCACCTCCGCAAGGACGGTACGCTCCCCGACGGCCAGAGTGACCCTGTCGAATTCGACAACGCTCATTTCGTCTGGCCGGCCAGCGCTGCTTCCGTGTCAGTCAACTCCGACAGCATCCATTTCTGGAATGTCATCCCTGCCGGCTCGGTCTCCGTGACGCCAACCACCGGCACCTTCGACTGGTGCGCGACGGCGACGAGTGTCTGCACGATTTTGTCGGAAGCCTGCTTGTTGTAGAACATGACCTTGACCTTGTGGGACTTCAGGTCATCCTGGAATGCAGCGACGTCGCGAGCGCTCGGCTCGGTGTCGTTCATGACTGCAATCTGGAAAGACTCATTTCGCATCTTGAACTTCAGAGCCGCGGCCATATAGCCGAACACGGGTTCGCTCGCGGTGACCGGGGTTCCGGCATATTTGGCCGCTATAGCACTGATCTTTTCGTTCACGGGCTTAAGCGATTCCATAAATGTTTTCAGCCGTGTGGCGTACGCGCTTTGGTTTGAGGGGTCTGCTTTCGACAAAGCATCTGCCAGCGCCTTCGCAACTTTAGGCATCGTCGGCGGATCATACCAAAGATGCGGATTGTCCCCGGGCTTCTTACCGACCAGATCAGCAACATTTATTACGACTCGGCCCGCCTTCGGCGCCGACTTCAGCAGCTTCTCCATCCATGGATCATAATCGGCGCCGTTGAGAATGACGATCTGAGCCAAGCCCGCCTCGCGAACAACCGACGGGGTCGTTTCGAACAAGTGCGGATCCTGGTCAGGATTGCTCATGATGCTTTCGACAGACACGAGGTCACCGCCGATCTGGTTGGCGATATCGCCGTAGAAGTTCTCGGCGGCCACGATCGCGATTTTGCCGCCCTCGGCTTGGGCACACTGCAGCGGGGGGACCAGCAACATGGCAAGGAGTGCAGCACCAGCGATCTTTTTCATCGGAAGGTCTCCTGTTGAGGGGCGGGGTTAAATGTAACGATATAACGTTACTAATGGCAGGAAAATGGCCGATTCACAAGCACACATCCCTGCTCGGCCAGCCGCCGCCGGCAATGCTCGGCTAAACGCTACGCTATCGGAGCGAAAAACGGATCGGCACATTGAAGCTTCGAACGTCTGCCCGCACGTCAGGCGGAAGCGACGGAAGCGGCTCGGCGCGACGAAGCATCTGTAAGACTTCCGCATCGAGTTCGTCAGAACCCGAACTTTTGGCGATATGACTGGCCAGCACGTGGCCCGAGTGGTCCATCGTGAAGTTCAATGTAACCACCCCTTCTTCGCGGTTGAGGCGAGCTCCGCGCGGGTAACGTTTGAAGTGGTTGAGATGAGCAAGCAGTCTCTGGACCCAGGATGGAGGCAATGCCTTACCGTCCCTCGCGCCCTGTCTCGCGCTGGCCGTGACTGGCGCGGTCCGTAAAGCGGCCGGCGAGGCGCTCTCTGGCGGCCGCGGTCTCGTCTTTTCGTCGGCCGTCTTTTCAACGGGTTTGTCGATCGGCTTGGCCTC
This sequence comes from uncultured Bradyrhizobium sp., assembly GCA_964454955.1. GTDB lineage: Bacteria > Pseudomonadota > Alphaproteobacteria > Rhizobiales > Xanthobacteraceae > Bradyrhizobium. The sequence continues at coordinate 1,772 of CAYVVB010000135.1, forward strand.
CTCGACCGCAGGGCTTTCTGAGCTCGGCTTCGAAAGAGGTGGCAGCGGCGGCGACGCGGGTGCCGCCTCGATCCTGGAATCTGCATCGAGTTCTGGCTTCGGCGTGACCTCAGGTTTTGCCGACTCTGCAGCTTCGGAGGGCGGCATCGGAGGACCAGGAGCCAACTCCTGTGCCTGCGCGACGGGGGCGACGGTCAACGGCGCAAGGTCGATGATCACGGCGGCAGTGTCTTCCGCGCCCAATGGCTGCAGAGGCCGCGCCTTCAGATAGGCAACGAAGAGACCGGCGTGCGCGCCCGATACCAATGCTGCGGCCGTAATCCATCTCACGGCACCTAACCGACCTCCTCGTCCGGTCGGCATTATTTCGTTGGAGGTCATTTCGCGGTGCGAGCTTCCATTCCCACCAACGCCACCTTGAGGTAACCGGCGCTCCGCAAAGCGTTCATCAGATCCATGATGTCGCCGTAGCTCACCGCACGGTCGGCCCGGAGGAAGATGCGCTGGTTGTGGTCACTTTGCGTCGCTCGATCGAGCGCGGCACTTAAGTCATCACGCGCTATCGTCGTGTCATTCACGGACAGATCCAAGTTGCTTCTCAACGTGAGATAGATTGGCTTGTCCGGAGGGGCATGTTGTTCGGCCGTGGACGACGGCAAGTCGACGGGTACACTCACCGTTGCCAAAGGTGCGGCGATCATGAAAATGATCAGCAGCACAAGAATGACGTCGATGAACGGCGTTACGTTGATCTCGTGTGATTCAACGAACTCATCGCCGCTGTCGTCGGCGAGGCGAACTGACATCGGCTTACTCGGCGGCCCGGGAGTGGGCGACTGCCGCCTCTTCGTACTCTCGGCTGACAAGCCGCATTACCAATGCGGTCGCATCGCCGAGCAGTTGACGATAGCCGGCAACAGAGCGCGAAAATGCGTTGTAGACGACCACTGCGGGAATAGCTGCGACGAGACCAAGCGCTGTCGCCAGCAAAGCTTCGGCGATGCCCGGCGCGACTACAGCAAGATTGGTGGTATGAGCGTTAGAAATGCCGATGAAGCTGTTCATGATGCCCCACACGGTGCCGAAGAGGCCAACGAATGGCGCAGTCGCGCCTATACTTGCAACCAGACCCATTCCCCGACCGATGTGGCGATATGCTGCCACTTGGACGCGTTCGAGCATCCAGGATATTCGCTCCTTGACAGCTGCCGGATCAGACCTTGACGAGTTCTGCAGCTCATTGGCGGCGGCCGTCACGAGGAACGCCACTGGATCTAGCGAGCCCTGGAGGCGCGCGCGCACTTCGAGCAGCGTGTGACACTTATTGAGAACTGCGAGATCTCTGCGCGCCCGGCGCTTCGCAAGCCAGAGCTCGACGTTCTTGGCGATGCAAGCCGTCCAGGTAAACAGTGACGCGGCAACCAGCCCCACCATCACGACCTTCACAATCACGTCTGCGTGCAGAAACATGCCCCACGGCGCGAGGTCATGCGGCAGCATGGCGACATCGTCGGTAGAAAATGTCTCCGCCTGCACCGGGCAGGCAAATAGAACGTGACATACGGCTCCGGCGATAACCCATCGGGCCGGCCTCGAAAGCCGCTCTAACGCATAAACGTTTCGCATGAAGATCATCATCTGACCACAGGACGCTGACGAGCGTTCTGCGGCGGACGCGGATCGATTATCCACATCGCTCGCCGCGTCTTCGAACGCCGCAAATACGCGAACCCACGCATTCGAAACCGCTCCCGGGGCCCTCGATAGCCTGCTCGGCGCGACCGGCATGTTGACAAGCCGGATGACATGTAACGTTATAGCGTTACATTTCGCGATCGGTCAACGAGGGTTGTGTTCCTATGTCACGCGTCAGCAAACGTCTTTTGTTCCGGGCCGCCTCCCCTCTCGTGCTTATTGGTGCGATGTCTGGGTTAGCGAAGGCCCAGGAGACGCTTCCGGAAATCGTCGTTCAAGCGCAACGGTCAGCGCCGCCGCGTCCGGCCATCGCCAACACCTCCACCCAGTCGGGAAGTGATACGGCTGCCGGGTCCGTAGCCAATACCAACACCAAGCTTGACGAGGCCCGCGACAACCTCTCGCCGCGTCTGGGCGCCAGCTCGTTTGATATCAATCGCGCAGCGATTGAGGCCATGCCGCAAGGAACCGATACGCCGATTAACAGCGTCCTGCTTCAGGCGCCCGGCGTATCGCAAGACAACGCGGCCAACGGCGACATCCACGTTCGCAATGAGCACGCGAACGTTCAGTACCGAATCAATGGCGTGACCCTGCCGGATGGCATTTCAGGCTTCGGCCACGTGCTTGATAGCGACTGGGTCGGCAGCCTTGCTGTCATCACCGGTGCGCTGCCCGCCGAATATGGCCTGCATACCTCCGGGGTCGTCGACATCCAGACGCGGAGCGGTAATGCGCTCACGCAAGGCGGTAGAGTCGGCATTTACGGCGGCAGCCATGAGACACTGACGCCAACCTTCGATTATGGCGGCCGTTTCGGCCAGACGGAGTACTATTTCTCCATTCGAGGCTTCACCAGCAACAATGGCATCGAGAATCCGACCACAAGCCACGAGGCCATTCACGACCGTACATATCAGGGCAATATCTTCAGTTATACTTCGACCTTGCTCGATACGCAGACGCGCCTCTCGACGATCTTTGGCAACACAACCAATCGCTATCAAATACCTAACAACCCCGGCCAGCCATTTGCGCCAGGTGTCACATCTGCCTTTGGCGTTTCCTCAATGGATTCGGCCAACCTGAATGAGCACCAGGCCGAGCAGAATACTTTCGGGGTTCTCGCCTGGCAGCGGTCCGTGAATGGATTCGACGTTCAGTTGTCGGCTTTCTCGCGCTACAGCACACTGCACTACGTCCCGGACACAATCGGCGATATTCTGTTCAACGGCCAGGCAACTGACGTCTATCGCCGCAGCTTCGCCAATGGGCTCCAGGGAGACGGGTCTTACCGGCTGGACGATTCGCACACGCTGCGCGCCGGATTTACGGTGACCGGCGAGAGCACCGCCGTCAGCAACGTCTCGACCGTGCTGCCCGCTAGCGGCGTCGATGCCCCCTCCATCATCAACGACGACGTTTCGAAATTCGGCGGCACCGCCGGCCTATACATCCAGGACGAATGGCGCATTACCGACGAGCTCACGCTCAATACGGGCCTGCGCTTTGACCAGATGTGGCAATATACGGATGCCAACCAGCTCAGCCCGCGCGTCAACCTTGTCTACAAGCCAATTTCCGGCACGACCTTCCACGCCGGCTATGCGCGCTATTTCACCCCGCCGGAGCAGGCGCTGGCCGGTCCCGTAAACGCAGCCGCCTTTGTACCGACCCTCGTCCCGCCAGACACCACTCGGCAAGATCCGGTTCTGCCCGAGCGGTCCCATTATTTCGATGCTGGCGTGGTGCAAACCGTTGCGCCAGGCTTTCAGGTCGGCGTAGACGTCTACTACAAAATCGCCAAGAATCTGCTCGACGATGGGCAATTCGGACCGGGCCTCGTACTCGATGCCTTCAATTACGAAAAGGGCGAAAATATCGGCGTCGAGCTGACCTCCACCTACACTAACGGCAACTTCAAGGCCTACGGGAATCTTGCTTGGGCCCAGCAAAAGGCGACCAACATCGTCTCGAACCAATACCTCTTCGGTGCTGATGAACTCGCCTACATCAGCAGCCATTGGATCTACACCGATCACGCACAGACTCTGACCGGCTCTGCAGGTGTGTCATATTTGTGGGATGGCACGCGCTACAGTGCCGATCTGATCTACGGCAGTGGGCTGCGAAGCGGCGACTTCAATACCGACCACGTTGCCCCCTACGCGACGGTCAACATTGGCGCTTCACGTGAATTCGACATCCCCGACTTGGGCAAGATCACCGCTCGTGTTGCCGTCGTGAACCTCTTCGATACAAGCTATTTGATCCGCGATGGCAGCGGCGTTGGCGTGTTCGCTCCGCAATACGGCGAGCGCCGCGGCTATTTTGTCGGTCTATCGAAAAAGCTGTGATGAAAAAACACTACCTCGCATTCAAAGCTTCTTTATGCCGAGCCCTGCGCCCGGGCATAAAGAGCTTTGTGGCGCCTATAGCATAATAGGCTGGAAGCGAACGGTGAACCAATGCCATCGCCAGTCAGAAGCACGCAGCCCGGCACCCTGAACGAGGTCGAGGCCAAGATCGTGCGTCATTTAAAGCGCACGGCCAAGATGCTGGGTGCTTACGACATCCAAACGGCGCTCGCCATCCGCTATCCGAACACGGTATATCGCGCGCTTGATCGGCTGTCGGAGCTGGGGCTGGTTCACCGGGTACGGTCGCAGAATGCCTTCATCGCGTGCCACCAACCCAGCACGGTCCATACGCCTGGCTTCATGATCTGCAGCGAGTGCGGCTCAGTGAAGGAGTTCGATCTTCATGCCATCAGACCGTACCTGGTGTCGGCGGCGGCCGAAGACAGCTTTGAGATCGATAGGGTGGCAATCGAAGTGACAGGCCGATGCCGTCGATGCGCGGCCAAAGCACCGCGCTCGGTAGCTTCGTAGAGCTTGCGGCGAGCAGAGGGCACCCTGAAGAACCACAGTTTGACCACGTTCGGATGGTCGACTCTGATTCGGGGCTCATTCTGACGTAACCACTCAGCATGCCGAAAAGCCTGAGGCGATCTGCCTCCTGGGTGCTAATTGCTACGGTCGCCGCCTTGGCCGCCCCGATGGCAGTCAGGGCCCACCCTCACGTCTTCGTGGACGCCAAGGCCGAGCTGCTGTTCGACACGCAGGGGCGGTTGACGGGCATTCGTCATGTCTGGACCTTTGACCCGGCGTTCTCGGCCTTCGCTACTCAGGGCCTGGACAAGAACCGCGACGGCAAATTGAGCCCCGACGAACTTGCGCCGTTGGCCAAGACGAACGTGACGTCCCTCAATCGCTATTCATTTTTTACGATCCTGAC
>CAYVVB010000136.1:0-14308 GCA_964454955.1 uncultured Bradyrhizobium sp.
CAATTCATTATGCTCGCTGCGACCTTCTTCCTCTGCTGTGCTGCGCATTCCGGGCCGATCTTCCACATGGTGAGCTATGCGATCGGCTGCGGCATCGCGCCGTTCGCCGCGGTCTCGATCTACAGCCTCGAGGGATTGTCCGGCCTTGGCGGCCGGCTCTTGTTCGCCCTGCTGGCCGACCGGTTCGGCGCCAAGCCGGTGCTGATCGCAGGTCTTCTGCTGCAGGCGGTCACGATTGCCTGCTACCTGTTTGTGAGCCGGCTCGGCGAGTTCTATGCGCTCTCGTTTGTGTTCGGCGCGGTGTATGGCGGCACGATGCCGCTCTATGCGGTGCTGGCGCGCGAATCCTTCGGTCAGCGTGTGATGGGCACGGTGTTCGGCGCCATGACCATGGCGTCGTCCATCGGCATGTCATTCGGGCCGTGGGCGGGCGGGCGGATCTTCGACGCCTTCAACAGCTATATGTGGCTCTATATCGGCGCTTCGGCCGTTGCGCTCGCCGCCGTCGCGGTCGCATTCGCGTTCTCGCCGCGGCCGCAAGCGAGCCAACTGCAGGTGGCGTGAAGCGGGGGCGGCGCAAGGCGCCGCCTCATTCCTGTAAAGACTTGATCGGACAGTCGCCCTCGCTATATCGACGTTTTCGCAAAGCCATTCTCCGGGTAAACGTGATGACCATGACCGATACCGCCCCTGTGACCCAACCGTTCCAGGCCGAGGTTTCCGAACTGTTGAACCTGATGGTACACTCGGTCTATTCCGAGACCGATATTTTCCTGCGCGAATTGATTTCGAACGCGTCGGATGCCTGCGACAAGCTGCGCTATGAGGCCATCGCCAGGCCCGACCTGATCGGCGACGGCCAGGCGCCGAAGATCAGCATCCTGCCGAACAGGAAAGCCAATACGCTCACGGTGGCCGATACCGGTATCGGCATGGACCGCCAGGAACTGATCGACAATCTCGGCACCATCGCCCGGTCCGGCACCAAGGCATTCGTGACCAAGCTGGCCGAGGCCAAGGACGGCGCCGGACTGATCGGCCAGTTCGGGGTCGGCTTCTATTCTGCGTTCATGGTGGCCGAGCGCATCGTCGTCACCAGCCGCCGCGCCGGTGCGAGCGAGGCCTGGACCTGGTCGTCCTCGGGCGGCGGAGGCTTCGAAGTTGCGCCGGCTGCCGAGGCGGATGCGACGCGCACCGCCCGCGGCACCGAGATAGTGCTGCACCTGAAACCCGACGCCGCCAAATATCTCGAGGCCTACGAGATCGAGCGCATCGTCGGCGCCTATTCCGACAACATCCAGTTCGCAATCGAGCTCGTGCCGGAGGAGGGCGAGCCGCGGCAGATCAATTCGGCAAGCGCGCTGTGGCAACGGCCGAAATCCGAGCTGCAGCCGGAGGACTACAAGCAGGCCTACAAGTCGATTGCGAACGCCTTCGACGAACCGGCGATGACGCTGCACTATCGCGCGGAAGGCCGCTACTCCTACGCGGTGCTGTTGTTTGCGCCCTCGACCAAACCGTTCGACCTGTTCGAGCCGGCGCGCAAGGGCAAGGTTAAGCTGTATGTGCGCCGCGTGTTCATCACCGACGACGCTGATCTCCTGCCGGCCTATCTGCGCTTCATCCGCGGCGTCATCGACAGCGAGGATCTGCCGCTGAACATTTCGCGCGAGATGCTGCAGAACAATCCGCAACTCGCGCAGATCCGCAAAGCCGTGACCAGCCGGGTCATCGGCGAGCTTGAACAGCTTGCCGGCAAGGAGCCTGACAACTTCAACAAGATCTGGGACGCCTTTGGTCCCGTGATCAAGGAAGGCATCTACGAGGATTTCGAGCGGCGGGACAAATTGCTGGCGCTGTCGCAGTTTTCCTCGACCAGCGGCGAGCGTCGCTCGCTCAAGCAATATGTCGCGGACTTCAAGCCGAATCAGACCGAAATCTATTTCCTGGTCGGCGACAGCCTCGATCGGCTGAAATCGAATCCGCGGCTGGAGGCGGCGAGCGCCCGCGGCATCGAGGTGTTGCTGCTGACCGATCCGGTGGATGCGTTCTGGACCTCGATGCCTCTCGAGTATGAGGGCAAGCCGCTGAAATCGCTGAGCCAGGGAGACGCGAATTTCGATCTGATCCCGCTCCTGGAGGCCGATGGCAAGGACAACGACAAGACGGAGCCCGTGGCGGATGAAGCCATCGCGCTCGTCAGGGCGAGCCTGGGGGATCGAGTGACCGATGTGAAAGCCTCCACCCGTCTCACCACCAGCGCGTCCTGCCTGGTTGCCGGTAGTGGTGGGCCCGACCGCGTGCTGGAGCGGATATTGTCGCAGCAGGCGCCCGGCGCGCGCACCAAGCCGATCCTGGAGATCAACCTGCGGCATCCGCTGGTGACCGCCATCGCAAAGGCGGAGGCCGGATCGAACATGGTCGATGACCTCTCGCTGTTGCTATTCGAAGAGGCGCAAATCCTCGACGGCGAATTGCCGGAGGACCCGGCGGCATTCGCCGCGCGGCTCAACCGGCTGGTGCTGCAGGGGGTGGGCGGGCACTGAAGCCGGAAATCGGACAGGCTGTCATTCCGGGATGTTGCATTAGCACCAGACCCGGAATCTCGAGATTCTCGGTGCGCAATCGTGCACCAAAGTGCGCGTCTTCGACGTGCCCCGGAATGACGAGTTCTGATTATTCCTTCCTCACCCCTGACGCCTCCACGACCTTGCGCCAGCGCTCGGTCTCGGCGGTAAGCATCGTGCCGAATTCGGCGGCGTTGCCGGTGATCGGAATTGCGCCGAGCTCGGCAATGCGCTGCTTGATGGCGGGATCGGCCAAGGCTGCGTTGACCTCCTGATTGAGGAGATCGATGATCTCACGCGGCGTGTCGTGCGGCGCACCCACGCCATAGAACGAGCTGGTCTCATAGCCCGGCAGGGTCTCCGCGATCGGCGGCACGTCCGGCAATATGTCGGACCGCTCACGGGTGGTCACGCCGAGCGCGCGGAGCTTGCCGGCCCGCACCAGCTCGAAGGACGAGGTGACATTGTCGAACATGCCGTGGATCTGTCCCGACATCACATCGGTGAGACCCGGTGACGAGCCGCGATAGGGCACATGGATGAACTGCACACCTGCCATCGACTTGAACAGCTCGCCGGACAGGTGCAGCGAGGTGCCGATGCCGGAGGACGCAATCGAGAGCTTGCCCGGATTTGCCTTGGCGTAGGCGATGAAATCGGCGACGTTCTTCATCGGCAGGTCGTTGTTGACGACCAGCACCAGCGGGATGCGGGCGACGCCCGCAACGGGCGCGATACTCCTGGCAAAATCGAACGGCAGCGACGGATCGAAGGAGGCGTTGATGGCGTTCGCCGTCGAGGTCAACAGCAGCGTGTATCCGTCGGGCGGCGAAGCGATCACCGCCTGCGTGCCGATATTGCTGCCGGCACCGGGCTTGTTCTCGACCACGAAACTCTGGCCCATCCGCTCGGAAAGGCGCTGGCAGATCAGGCGCGACAGCACGTCGGTGGCGCCGCCCGCGGTGTAAGGCACGACCCAACGCACCGGACGCGACGGATAGGCGAGGTTGGCGAAAGCCGATCTCGGGCGAGCGGCGAACAGCGCAAGGCCAGCGCCGGCCGCCGACTGGAGAAATAGTCTCTTGCTGATCATGATGACCCAATTCCACTTCGGCGCATTTTCCCGCGAGGCCGGCCGCAAGGTCGCATCGGCTCGAAAACGCGTGTTGCCGGATGGTGCTGGTGTTGCAGGAATTGGGCCAGTTCGCACGGGCTTCCTGCGATCGTGGTAAAATCTGCCTTGCGCGAAGCGGGACAGAGTCGTTAAAGGACGCTACGTTGCGCCGATTCGGCGGCGTCCTTGAGCCTTTCGTCGTCCTTGCGTTGCGCCCCGTGACGCTTCTGCGGCTTCGTCAACCGCCACAGCGCGTTCGAAAGACTATCGAGATAAAGGTAGACCACGGGAGTAGTGAACAGCGTCAGCGCCTGGCTGACCAGAAGACCGCCGACCATCGCATAGCCGAGCGGCTGGCGAATCTCCGAGCCCGTCCCCGTGCCCAGCATCAGCGGCACGCCGCCGAGCAGTGCCGCCATCGTCGTCATCATGATGGGTCGAAAGCGCAGGATCGCGGCCTTGCGGATAGCCTCGCGCGTGGAAAGATGCTCCTCGCGTTCCGCCGCGATCGCGAAGTCGACCATCATGATTCCGTTCTTCTTCACGATGCCGATGAGAAGAATGACGCCGATCAGCGCGATCAGGCTGAAATCGAATCCGAACGCCATCAGGATCGCGAGCGCCCCGACGCCGGCAGACGGCAATGTCGACAGGATCGTCAGCGGATGAATATAGCTTTCATAGAGGATGCCGAGGATCAGGTAGACCACGACCAGCGCCGCCAGGATGAGAAGCGGCACAGTCCCCAGCGATTGCTGGAAGGCTTGCGCGGTGCCCTGAAAACTCGAGCTGAGCGTCGGCGGCGCGCCCATCGTGGCCATCGCCTTTTGGACTGCGTCGGTCGCTTGTCCGAGCGCCACCCCCTGGCCGAGATTGAAGCTGATGGTGACGGCCGGGAACTGGCCCTGATGGGCGATCGCGAGCGGGCGGACCGGAACGGTCGTCCATTTGCAGAACACCGATAGCGGGACCTCTCCGCCGGAGACCGGCGACCTGATGTAGATCCTGTCGAGGGTATCGACCTTGCCCTGCAGCTCGGGCAGGATCTCCAGGATCACGTGATAGGAGTTGAGCTGGGTGAAATACTGCGTGACCTGGCGCTGTCCGAATGCATCGTAAAGCGTATCGTCGATGAGTTGCGGCTGAATGCCATAGCGCGAGGCGGTGTCACGGTCGATCTGCAACTGCAGCGTGGTTCCCTCGGTCTGCTGATCGGTCGCGACATCGCGAAGCTCCGGGAGTTGCTGCATTCTGGAGAGGATTTTGGGTGCCCACTCGTTCAGTTCGTCGAGATTGGCGTCCTGCAGCGTGAATTCGAACTGCGTTCGCGTGGCACGGCCGCCGAGGCGCACGTCCTGCGACGCCTGCATGTAGAGCCGGGCTCCCTCGACCTTCTCCAGCTTCGGCCGCAGCCGGGAAATGATCTGCTGCGCGTCGACGTCGCGGTCCTCACGGGGCTTGAGCGAAATGTACATGCGCCCCGAATTGAGCGCGGTGCCGCCGCCGCCGATGAACATGGCGATGCTGTCGACCGCCGGATCGGCCTGCACGATCTCGTTGAGCTCCTCCTGGCGCCGCTTCATCTCGGCAAAGGAGATGTCCTGGGGCATCTCCGAAACCGCGGTCAGCAGGCCATTGTCCTGCTGCGGGAAAAATCCCTTGGGTATGATCACGAACAGGTAGACCGACAATCCGACCGTCGCGAAGAAGATGATGAGGGTGGTCAGGCTCCAGTTGAGCGCCAGATCGAGGCCGCGCTCGTAGGCCCGCAGCAGCCCGTCGAAGGCGCGTTCGCTCCACTGGTAAAAGCGTCCGCGCCTGGTCTCGTCCTGCGCGCGCAGGAAGCGCGAGGCCATCATCGGCGTGAGACTCAGCGATACCGCCATCGAGACGAAGATCGCCATTGCCAGGGCCACCGCGAATTCGCGGAACAGGCGGCCGATGACCCCGCCCATCAGGAGCAGCGGTATCAGCACCGCGACCAGGGAAATGCTGATCGAGACGATAGTGAAGCCGATTTCGCTCGCGCCCTTGAAAGCCGCAGCGAGAGGCCTCTCGCCGTGCTCGATATAGCGGGTGATGTTTTCCAGCATCACGATGGCGTCGTCGACCACGAAGCCGACCGCGATCGTCAGCGCCATCAGGGAGAGGTTGTCGAGCGTATAGCCGAACGCCCACAGAAGCGCACAAGCGCCCAGCAGCGCCAACGGCACGGTCACGGCGGGGATGACGGTAGCCCAGAAGCTGCGCAGGAAGACGAAGATCACCATGATCACCAGGGCGATGGTGATCAGCAGCGTGATCTGCACTTCCTGGACGGCGGCGCGAATGGTCACCGTCCGGTCGCTCATGATCTTGATATTGATCGCTGCAGGGATCGCCGCGATCAGTCGCGGCAGTTCGGCCTTGATGCGGTCGACCGTGGCAATGACGTTGGCGCCGGGCTGCTTGAAGATTACAAGGAAGACGCCGCGCTTGCCGTCGGCCCAGGCGGCCTGCTTCATATCTTCCGGCCCGGCGATGGCCTCGCCGACGTCGCGGATGCGCAAAGGGCCGCCATTGCGGTAGGCGATGATAACGTCGTTCCAGTCCTTGGCGTCCAGTAGCTGGTCGTTGGCATAGATGGTATAGGCCCGCCTCTCGCCGTCGACATTGCCCTTTGGGCTGTCGACGGTGGTGACGGCGATCTGGCTGCGGACATCTTCCAGCGACAGGCCCTTGGCGACGAGTTTCGCGGGATCGACCTGGACGCGGATCGCCGGCTTCTGCTGTCCACCGATAAACACCTGCGCAACCCCCGAAATCTGGCTGATCTGCTGCCCGAGCTGGGCATCCACCGCGTCGCTCACCTTGATCAGCGGGAGCGTGTCGGAGGTGGCCGACAGGATCATGACCGGGGAATCCGCAGGGTTGACCTTGCGGTAGGTCGGCGGCGAGGGAAGGTTCTTCGGCAGCTGTCCGCCGGCTGCATTGATGGCGCCTTGCACGTCGTTGGCGGCGCCGTCGATGTTGCGGTTGAGGTCGAACTGGATGGTGACCGCGGTCGAGCCCAGGGAGCTGGTCGAGGTCATTTGCGCGATGCCGGGAATCTGCGCCAGTTGCCGCTCCAGCGGCTGCGCCACCGAGGAGGCCATGGTTTCCGGGCTGCCGCCGGGGAGGCTCGCGGAAACCTGGATGGTGGGGAAGTCGACCTGCGGCAGCGGCGCAACCGGCAGCAGCGGATAGGCGACCAGGCCGACGAACAGGATGCCGGCCATCAGGAGCGACGTGCCGATCGGGTAGCGGATGAAGGGCGACGAAATGCTTTCGTTCATGCGCAGATCAAGCTGCTGGCGCATCTTTTCCCGAAAGCCGGGAGCCTTGCCCGAAGACTTCGGGCACGGACGTGCGTTTCCTCACCACGGAGCGGTTCTTTCGGAAATCCTGATTTTCCGACCGCCCTTTGACTGTCAGCTAATCACCCCTGCCGCCTTCGCGCGAACGGAAAGCGGGGCTGACCCATTCAACCTTCGTCCTATCGCGTCCCGGGACCTCCAGCCCGGCTTTCAAACGTCGGTCAACCGGGCTCTTTAACTGCTCCGGTTAACACCTCCTGAAGTCCCATCGGCCTATAGCTTGCGCGGTTCCAACGCGCAGTCCGCCATGAACATAGCTGTCCTCGAACGATCGGCCGAAAACCGCCTTGCGCGCGGCAAGCCGTCGCCTGCCAAAGCGTGGCTGAAGGCCATCGAGCTCACCTCCCGGATCGAGGCCGAGCCGAGGCGCCTGTTTGTCGACGTGGTGGAGGATTGGGCGATCAGTCAGCCCGGGCGCCCCGCGCTGATCTCGCAGGACCAAAGCTGGACGTACGCGACGCTGGCGGGGCGGATCAACCAATATGCCCGCTGGGCAGCCGGAGCGGGAATCAGGCGAGGGGGCACGGTTTGCCTGATGATGTCGACCGGGCCGGACTATCTGGCCTGTTGGCTCGGCATCAGCAGCATCGGCGGCGCGGTGGCGCTGATCAACACCAGGCTGCTAGGCCAGTCGCTCGCTCATTGCATCAATGTCGCGGGCGCCGACCACGTCATTCTCGACGCGGACCATGCCGAACTGTTTGAAACGGCGCGTCCGCATCTGGAGCGCAGGCCGACGATCTGGGCGTTGAACGCAGGCCGGGACGGCGTCGATCTTTCCGCGGCGCTGGCGATGATGGACACGGCGCGGCTTTTGCCTGCCGAACGCGGCGAGATCACCATCGATGATCGCGCACTCCTGATCTACACCTCCGGCACCACGGGGCTTCCTAAAGCCGCCAATATCAGCCATCGCCGCATCCGGAATTGGGGGAGCTGGTTTGCCGGCCTGACGGACGCGTCAGTCGAGGACCGCCTCTACGATTGCCTGCCGCTTTGTCATTCGGTAGGCGGCGTTGTTGCGCCCTGCAGCATGCTGAGCGCCGGCGGTTCGGTAGTGCTGGCGGAAAAATTCTCGGCGAGGAGTTTCTGGGACGACATCGTGCGCTTCGATTGCACGCTGTTCCAGTATATCGGCGAGCTCTGCCGCTATCTCCTGAAGGCGCCGGTCACAGAAGCCGAGACGAAGCACCGGCTGCGGCTTGCAACCGGCAACGGATTGCGCGGCGATATCTGGGAGGCGTTTGCCACCCGTTTTGCCATTCCGCAGATCCTCGAGTTCTATGCCGCCACGGAAGGCAATTTCTCGCTGTTCAACGTCGAAGGCAAAGTGGGCGCCATCGGCCGGATTCCGCCTTTGCTCGCGCATCGCTTTCCCGCCGCGATCGTCAAGGTCGATGCTGAAAGCGGCAGCCCGGTCCGTTCCGAGGATGGGCTCTGCATCGCCTGCCCCCGGGGCGAGGCCGGCGAGGCGATCGGGCGGATCGGCGTGGCCGATCAGGGCGGCGGCCGTTTCGAAGGCTATACCGATGCGGCAGAGTCCGAGAAGAAGATCCTGCGCGACGTGTTCGCGGAAGGCGATGCCTGGTTTCGCACCGGCGATCTGATGATGCTCGACGAAAACGGTTATTTCCATTTCGTCGATCGGGTCGGCGATACCTTTCGCTGGAAAGGCGAGAATGTTGCCACCAGCGAAGTCACCGACGCGATCAGGGATTGCCCAGGTGTTCTCGATGCATCGACCTACGGCGTCACTGTGCCGGGCGCCGACGGCCGGGCCGGCATGGCGGCGATCGTCGCAGGCGACGGTTTCGATTTGAGGGCCTTCGCCGAGCATCTGTCGCTACGGCTGCCGGCTTACGCGATTCCGGTCTTCATCAGGTTTTCTCAGGCACTGGATTCGACCGAAACCTTCAAGCAGAAGAAGCAGGTGTTGATGCGCGAAGGATTCGATCCCGCCATCGTGAGCGATCAGCTCTTCTTCAAGGATCCGGCGTCCAGCCACTATCGCCCGATCGATGCCGCGCTTCATGCCCGGATCGTGGACGGGATAGTCAGACTTTAGCGCAGGACGCCGTTTACCAACCATTGCGAAAGATCGCAGGGTAACGGAGTTGGTTCACATTTACGGCCCTATGATGGGCTTTCCGCAAAATTTAACAAAGGCAAAAGCGCCAATGTCGGTCAGGTCAAGAATTTTCTCGGCGATGCAGCAGATTGCCGGCGAACAAAAGGTCACGCTGCCGCCGCTTGCGGACGATCTCTCGCTCCATGAAACCGGGTTCGATTCGCTGGCTTTCGCGATCCTGGTCGCGCGGCTCGAGGACGATCTCGGTATCGATCCGTTTACCCTCTCGGAAAACGCGGCTTTCCCCTTGACCGTCGGCGACTTCGTCAAGGCCTATGAAAATGTCCCCGCGTGAGATCTTCGCGCTTCGCGAATATCTCGGCCCGGAGTTGCAGGGCCGCACGATCTCCGATGCGCAGCACAGCGTATCGCTGACCGACGTTCTGCAGCACACCTGTCTGGTGGGCGGCTCTTACGAACTGTCCGGCCGCTCGGTGCTACTGGCGATGTCGGGGCAACTGTTGTCTGCGCTTGCGATGATCGAGCTCGATGGCGTAGCCCGGCGCATGCTGCTGTGCCCGCCGGACCTCAATCCCGACCATATTCAAACTTTGATCAACGATGCCGAGATCGATGCCATCGTGACGGACCAGCCGTCGCGCTGGTCGGGTGCGGGCGTTTACCAGATCGTCGGAGCCACTCTGCCGGTGCCGGTCGTCGAAAATCCAAAGACCGAAAGAGCCACCGAATGGCTGATGCTCACCTCGGGCACCTCGGGCGCGCCGAAGATCGTCGGACACACGCTGGAAGGACTGACCGGGGCGATTGCCGCGGATGATCCTGCGCGCGGCGCCGGCCCGGTGTGGGCGACCTTCTATGACATCCGCCGCTATGGCGGCCTGCAGATCTTCCTACGCGCCGTGACCGGCGGCGGATCGATGGTGCTGTCCGAGGCGGGCGAGCCGCTCGGCGAGCATGTGGCGCGGCTTTCGGCGCGCGGCGTCACGCATATCTCGGGCACGCCTTCGCATTGGCGCAAGCTCTTGATGAGCGGAGCGGCCTCACGCTTTTCGCCGCGCTATGTCCGTCTGTCGGGCGAGATCGCCGACCAGGCGGTGCTCGACGGCCTTGCCGAGGCGTTTCCCAACGCCTCCATCGGACATGCCTATGCTTCCACCGAAGCCGGTGTCGGCTTTGCGGTGAACGACGGGCGCGAGGGATTTCCGGCGAGTCTGGTCGGACAGGAACGCGACGGCGTGGAGATGAAGATCGTCGACGGTGCGCTGCGGATCCGCTCCAAACGCACCGCCCACGCCTATATCGGCAGGAATGCCGCGGCTCTCGCCGATGCGGACGGATTTGTTGACACCGGCGACATGGTCGAGCTGCGCGGCGACCGCTATTATTTCGTCGGCCGGCGCGGCGGCATAATCAATGTCGGCGGTCTCAAGGTCCATCCCGAAGAGATCGAGGCGGTCATCAACCGGCATGCCGGGGTGCGGATGTCGCGCGTGCGCGCGCGCAAGAGCCCGATCACCGGCGCCATCGTGACCGCAGATGTCGTGCCCGCAGACGGCGCGGACGCAGGCCGAAGCGAAGCCATTCGCGGCGAAATCCTTGCCGCCTGCAAGGCCTCGCTCGCTGCGCACAAGGTGCCTGCGGTGATCCGCTTCGTCGAGCAGCTTGACGTGACGCCCGCGGGCAAACTGGCGCGCGCCGATGCGTAATGTCCTCGTCACCGGAGGAAGCCGCGGCATCGGGCTCGCGATCGCGCGGAGGCTCGCTGGATCGGATTACAACGTCATCGCGGTGGCGCGGCGCGAGAGCGAGGAACTGCGCCACGCCACGCACGAGGTGGGGCAGGACCGCCTTCACTTCCGTGCGTTCGACCTCGGCGAGATCGAGGCGATTCCCGGTTTCGTCAAAGCGCTGCGCGACGCGTTCGGCGCGATCTATGGGCTGGTGAACAACGCCGGCGTCAGCACCGAAGCCCTGCTCGCCACCATGCACAATTCCGACATCGAGGCGCTCATTCGCCTCAACGTGCTGTCGCCCATCGTGCTGACCAAATATGTCGTGCGCCACATGATGGCCGACGGCGCGGGGCGCATCGTCAACATCTCCTCGATCATCGCATCGACCGGCTACAACGGCCTTTCGGTCTACGGCGCGACCAAGGCGGCCGCGACCGGCTTCACCCGCTCGCTGGCGCGCGAAGTCGGCAGGCTCGGCATCACAGTGAACGCGATCGCGCCGGGTTTCATCGACACCGAATTGACGCAAAGCCTGTCGGAAGAGGGCCGCAAGCGCATTGCGGGCCGCAGCGCCTTGCGCCGGCTGCCCGAGGCCGACGACATCGCTTCCATGGTGGAATATCTGCTGGGCGAGGGTGGCCGCAACATTACCGGCGCGGTGCTGACGGTGGACGCCGGGAATACCGCCTGATCTTCCTGATCCGCCGATTACCGGCGCCGGTTCCGCCCATCTCGTGCGGCGTCCGCGCTGGCCGGAATTGATTCGTGCCCGGCGCGGTTGGTGCTACACTGCCGGGGCTTACGTCAACCGCTCTGCCCTTTCTGAAGAAGGGAGCTGTCGATGGTCGCTTCGAACATGGGCCCGGCGTCTGCCAAACTTCAGCAGAAGAAGCCTATCCCCACCTATTGCGGACCGATGATGCAGCAGGGCACGGCGTGCGGGTACGAAATGCATCCGCAGGAATTCGTCCGACTGATCGGCTGTCACGAGGTGGGCCGGCAAAAGGAGGACGTCGCGGAGCGCCTGGACGCCTGAACCGCAATCATGTCCCTTGCTTTGGCAGGTCGATCCGCTGGCCTGAGAATTCAGGCGGTCCGTCGACGAGCCTGCGGATGCGCCGCTCGCGCTCGTCCGGCGGCAGCGACGGGTCGAGCAGCGTGCTGAGCTGACTGACGGCCAAGGCCTCGATGGCGTGGGAATCGCGATAGCCGGGCTCGTGATGTGCGGACGCGGCATTGAGGCCGAGCTCCACAAGCTGGCGAATCGCATCGGAGCGTACCGTTTGGTGCGCTACTGCCCAGGCATCGATCGCGGCTGTGAGTTCCTGTGAGAATTTGACCGCGCTGATGGCATCGCAACCGGCACGAACGGTATGGATTGAACTGCTGCTTTTGATTGCCTTGGACACACCCGACATCCGGCCGCTCGGCCGGCCCCTCTTGCAGAGACGCTATGCGTTTTCCGCGCGGCCCGGTTTGATACTGATCAAAGATGGCATGAGCCGGTCGGTCGCCGCATCGACCGGCGCAGATCAAGGCCGCGTATAGATTTCGTAGAAGGTTATCACGATCTCGAACGCGATCAGGAATATGACGATGACTTCCAGCCGCAGCGCGCGCTTGGTGTCGACGATGTCGGAGAGCGTGGTTGCGGTGTCAGCGATCACCGAAAGCTTCCGGTTCATCGTCTCGGCGCGCTCGCTGAGCTCGTATTCGTCCTCCAGGCGCGAATAGAGCCGTTCGAGGTCGGGACGGTCCCACAGCACGTCCGGCTTGTCGCTGACCGCAACGCGGCCGGACAGGCGATGCTGGACCAGAAGGGCATTGCCCAACAGCTTGAGCAGGTCCGTGCGGTTTCTCGAGGTCCTTCCCTCGCGTCCAAGCTCGCGGGCGAAGGGTTCGATGGTATCGAATACGTTGGCGACCTGCCGCTCGTCGCGCGCCAGCACGACGCTTTTGGCGAGCGCGTCGGCGACGACCAGGAGCCGCTCTACCGACAATTCCCTCACCAGGATCGGGCCGCCCACCGGAAACGGTTCGTCGCCCTCCTTGGCGACCTGGATTTTTGCCCACTCGTCTTCGTAAGGCGTGATCTTGCCGAAGGTGCGGCTCTGCAGTCTCTCCAGGAACTCGGCTTCCTCGTCGGCTGACAGGGCGACGAAAACCACGACGCCATAGCGAAACACGATGGCGAGCCCGTGCGATCCGACCCGCACCGCGAGTGGCGTACTGGACAGGACCTGCCCCTCGAATCCCGCCGTGTTGATCCGGTCGCCGATCTGCAGCGCGTGCGCCGCGACTTGTCCTGCTGGATTGGGGTCTGTCATCCTGTCAGGCTAAAGCGCGATCGGATCAGGTTCAATCGCCGTCGCGCTCCGGTCCGCCTAACGCGCCGCACGCGTCCAGGTTTCTCCGCCGCACAGCGCGCCCACGCAACCTTCGACTCGCAGCGAATCCGGCCCCGCCAGCGAGATGCTGCTCGCGTACATGTTGCCGTCGTCGGCATTATAGATTTGGCCCGACCATCGGTTGGGGCCGGCCGGCTGCATGCCGGAAAACAGCGGCAGGCCGATCATCGGCCGTGTGGTGAGGGCGGGATTTGGATTCTTGTTGTCGGTGGCAGGCCTTCCGGTGGCCGGATCGATCGGCTCGCGCAGCCAGACGATGACGCCGCAAATGCCTTCGCCGCACTTGCTGACGCGCACCCTGGCGTCGCCCGCCTGCGTCAGCCATACGCCACCCGGCTCGATCGCCTGTGCGTAAGCGCCGGCCGCGGCCAGTGAAGCCGCGAGCAGCAGGCCGATGCCACCCAGTCTGCAAGCCATGAAATCCCCCAGGTGAGAGAACGGTCTCAAATAGCAGCAAATGCTATTTGCGCAATCCATGTGGATTGCCGTTACTCCTGCATTTACGCCGCTGTTTTCGTGCGTTTTTTTGCCCTGCGTTTGTTAGCTCCGCATTGGCGGATTTGCGACAATTCCCGCAATGCCGCTCGCGATACTCAGTGTGGGCAGTCAGACGCCGAGTGATCACCGGCCTCGGCAATTCTTTTTCAATCTTTTGTTCGCTGCGTCGGCGAGGTGGTCGGTGCGCCAAGCTTTTTCCAATTTGCGGTGTCTTACCTGGAAGGAACCTTCTATAAGAGTTCCCCGTTAGAGCTAGTCCCCCACTATTCCTGGACATTACCCATGACCTTTACGCTTCCCCCACTGCCTTATGCCTATGACGCCCTTGGATCCCACATGTCGAAGGAGACGCTGGAATATCATCACGACAAGCATCATCAGGCCTATGTCACCAACGGAAACAACGCGATCAAGGGGACCGAATTCGAAGGTAAATCCCTCGAAGAGATCGTGAAGGGCTCGTTCGGCAAGAATGCCGCAGTCTTCAACAATGCCGGTCAGCAC
>CAYVVB010000137.1:0-2158 GCA_964454955.1 uncultured Bradyrhizobium sp.
ACATCGACCTGAACAGCAACCTGGTCGGCGCCCGCATGCTGTTGGAAGTCGTCGACAGTCCCGCGAGCGAACGCGCCGACGACGACAAGCCGGCGCTGAAACTCACCGACGCAAAGGTGGAATTGCGCGACGTCAGCTTCGCCTACCGTGCGGGCGAGCCGGTGCTCAACCGCATGAGCTTTGTTGCCGAGCCCGGCAAGGTGACCGCGCTCGTCGGCCCCTCCGGCGGCGGCAAGTCGACGGTGCTTGCGCTGTTGCTGCGCTTCTACGAGATCGTCGAAGGCGACATTCTGATCGACGCCCAGCCGATCTCGGCCGTGTCGCGCCGCTCGCTGCGCCAGCAGACCGCCTATGTCGGCCAGGACGTCTACCTGTTCCGCGACACCATCCGCGCCAACATCGCCTTCGGCAAGCCCGGGGCGACGGATGCCGAGATCATCGAGGCGGCGAAAGCGGCCTGCGCGCATGAATTCATCATAAGCTTCCCGCTCGGCTACGACACTCCCGTCGGCGAGCACGGCACGCAGCTCTCGGGCGGCCAGCGCCAGCGCATTGCAGTGGCGCGCGCCCTGATCAGGAACGCCCCCATCATCCTGCTCGACGAGGCGACGGCGGCGCTGGATTCCGAATCCGAAAAGCAGGTGCAGGAAGCGATCGAGCATCTTTGCCGTAACCGCACCACCATCGTGATCGCCCACCGTCTGCACACCATCATGCATGCCGACACCATTCTGGTGGTGGAAGCGGGCGAGATCGTCGAGCGGGGACGCCACGAGGATCTGCTGCGCCGGGGCGGCCGCTACGCTTCCTTCTTCCGCCTGCAACAGCGTGATCTCGGCCATCCCGGTCTGGCGCCGATCAGCGCAACCGCGTAAGAGAGATTTCACTTCCAACCGCCGAGAGCTTCCATGAACGCGAACGCCTTCGTTATCCCGGCCCCGCCGCAAGCCGCCATCCCGGTTGCAGGCGAGGCAAAATCCTTTCCCGTGCGCCGCATCTGGTGCGTCGGGCGCAACTATCTCGAGCACATCCGCGAGATGGGCAATGACGAGCGGGACCCGCCGTTCTTCTTTGCCAAGCATGCCGACATGCTGGAGAACGACGGCGCCCAAATCCCCTACCCGCCGCTGACCAGCGACCTGCATCACGAGGTCGAGCTGGTCGTGGCGATGAAGAGCGGCGGGCTGAACATCCCGGCCGACAAGGCGCTCGACCATGTCTATGGCTATGCGGTCGGCATCGATCTGACACGCCGCGACCTACAGCTTGCCGCCCGCAAGATGCAGCGGCCGTGGGAAGTCGGCAAGTCCTTCGACCATTCGGCGCCCTGCTCGGCGATCGTGCCGGCGTCCCGGATCGGCCATCCCGCAAAGGGCAAGATCTGGCTGTCGGTCAATGGCGCCGAGCGGCAGAAGGGCGATCTCTCCGAGCTGATCTGGAGCGTGCCAGAGATCATCTGGAAGCTGTCCCAGCAGGTCGAGTTGCAGGCCGGCGACATCATCATGACGGGAACGCCGGCCGGCGTCGCCGCGGTCAAGACCGGTGACAAGATCGAATGCGGTGTCGATGGCGTCGGGACGTTGAAGGTCTCGATCGGCGAGCCGGCGTAATCTGCACAGTCTGAACGCAAGACGGCAAGGCCCCGGGCAGGCGTTCGGGGCCTTCTGCTATCCGGCTTGCTACGCCCCGGCTCGCGCCAAAGCCTGCAGACCCCTGAAGGTCAGACGCTTGGGGTCCCTGACGCCGGAAAGATAGATACTTCGGATGAAGGCGATCGCCGCATCGCGGTCGCAGTCGGTCAGCGCCACCACGGCGTCAACCGCAATTCTCTGGGCTTCCATGGGGTTTCTCTGCGCTCAAGCAGCCACCCGGCCTGTGAAGCGTAAGCCTGCCCAGTTAACGCCGCGTTAACCCTGCGCGGTCCGTCCGCAAAGGTGGTCCACCTCGCCCCGCTGGGGAGAAGTGAGCCGATTCGCGGCTGGGACGGATATCTTGCCGTATCCGTCACGAATACTGCATCACGCCGTCATCGACCCTGCCAAAGCGCAAGGAAACGATGTCGAGGGCGTAGTTCTGGTACAGCCGACACGGCCGTGTCGAGCCATGCTTGGGCATTCATGCGATCGCGCGCAGCACGTAACCCGAGGTGAAGTAGATC
>CAYVVB010000138.1:0-2906 GCA_964454955.1 uncultured Bradyrhizobium sp.
GGTCGCGCAACGGATACAGCCAGGAAAACGCCAGTGAGCGGCGGTCGCGGACGACCATCCATCCGGTGGCGATGGAGAGGACGACGCGATTGAAAAACGCGGCGGCGAAGACGGCGAGTCCAGCGACGGCGTTGTGCATGAGCAGGCCGCCGATGAGGCTCAGAATGCCGAACGGCATCGCAAAGGTAAGCATGGTACCGAAATGGCCTTTGGGACGCGAGAAACGCGTGGACTTCATCCAACGGACCTGGTGCGCGATGGAGTCGCGGAACCGGCGGCTGACGACGATGTGGTCGATGACGTGGTCGGAGATGAGGACGCGGTAGCCGAGTTCGGCGATGGAGTTGCCGAGTATGTAGTCGTCGGCGCAGTAGTCGGCGAGCTGGCTCATGCCTCCGGTGCGCTCGATGGCGTCGCGGCGGCCGGCCATGGTGGGGCCGAGCGCGAACTTCATGCCTTCCAGCGTATTGGCCGAGAGCACGCCCGCGGTCATTTCCACGGACATGCCGAGCGCTTCGAGACGGCTCCAGAGGCCTCCAGTGGGCACGCCGCGATAGAGACAGGTGGTCATGCCAACCTTGGGATCGACGAATGGGGCGATCACTTCGCGGATATATGACGGCGTGACCTCGACGTCGCTGTCGCTGAAAATCCAGTAATCGGTGGTGGCCAGCGGCACCATCTTCTCGAGCGAGCAGACCTTGGCGTTGGGACGGTCGGGCTCGCCGGATAACGCTATCTTTACAGGCACATTGGGATACTTCCGGCGAAGCTCGGCGACAATCGCCAGTGCGGCGTCATTGGGCTGGCGTGCGCCGAAGATCAGCTCGAAGTGGGGATAGTCCTGGCGGAAGAAGCTCTCGAGGTTGCGCTCGAGTTGCGGTTCCATGCCATGGACCGGCTTAAAAAGCGTGACCGGAGGAGCAAACCCCAATGGCTGTTTCGGCCGCCGCAGAAACCGGAACACCGAATACAGCACCAACACGAGGAATCCGGTGGAGCAGAGCAGTCCGAGCAGCCCGGCATAAAAGAGGATGTGCGAGAAGATGAGCAAACGTCGATTGTAACGGAGGGGTCGGCGAGAGCAGAAGTGCCGGCGCGATGAACGCATCATCGCGCCATGAGCTATAGAAGATATTCGGCGTTGGATTCAAGCGGCGCGTCCGGCCCAGAGTGAGCGACGGCGCCGACGCGGAGACGCATCAAAATCGGTCATGGACGTGACCGCCGTGACGCTGACTCCCATCATGCGGAAGAACTTGGCCTCGGGATGGTCGGCGATGCCCATGAAGTTCGGCAGCGCGCTGCTGATAGCGCCCAAACCGTAATCGACTCTGCCGTGAGTGCGGAAATCGATGACGTCAGCGACGCCACCCGGGAAATCCGTCAGCAGAGTGTTTGCCGTCTCAGCGGCGGCACAGGCGAGCACTCCGATGGCGGCCCGGCGTTTTCGATTCCACAGGAGAGCTCCCAAAACGGCGAAGCCAGCGATGGTGGCATAGTCGGCAATGGCGTGAGCTTTCGGGCTGATCACTTTCGGCAAGTGATCGGAAAGAGCGGCAATTCCCTTTTGCATGAGCGGCATCAGACAATCCTCCCCTGTCCTGATGCGAAGCGAGGAAGTGAGGTTTGTCTGAGGATCGAAATGCATAGATCCTTCGCCGGACTGACGTCCGGCTCAGGATGACCTTGGGCGGGCTAGCGCGCGTTTGAGCGTTTGGTCGAGCGCCGCTTTTGCCGATTGATATTCGCTGTCCGAAATACGGCCCTGCTGCTTTTCCAATTCCAATTGGAAGAGTTCTTCTTTCAAGCCTTCCAGCAGCATCGCCGATCGGTCAGTGGACGGGGCTGCAACTTTCGCTTGCACCGGAGCTGCTACGGCGGCGGCAAGAGGTGCTGCCGCTTGCGAGGACACCGTCGTTGCAGCTTGCTGGCCGGAACGGCTGATCACGAACATTGCGCCGCAGACGAGGATGATGCCGAGTCCACCGAGGATCGGCCAACGGTAGGAGTGCAATGGATCAGGGGCGTCGGTTGGAGGTCCGAGCCCGCCGCCGGGACGGTTGTCCGGGGCAATCGCGCCGCCCTGCGCACCTGCCTGATTTTGATTGTCGGCCTGCTCGTCCTGCAATGCGCCGGTACCGGAAACTTTGAAGGCCAGATTCGACGCGGTGTTCACGTTCGTGGCGACCTGAATGGTTGCCGTTTTGTCGTCCATGGAGGCGAATTTCGCGCCGCTGGCAGCCGTAAAGGTCATCGATTTCGGCATCATGACGACGAAGTGCTGCACGTCGCCGGTGACTTTCGGCGTGAAGCTGGCCTGGCCGGAATACGGCAGGTGGTAGGCGATTTGAAAGCGCGTCTCGCCGGGCTTGATCGCGTACTGAAGCGAGTACTTTCCCGCTCCCTCCGGCATGGCGTTGGTGTTGACGCCCATTCCGCCCGGCGCTTCCGCCATCACCTCATCGATCTGTGCGTTCTCGGGCAGATAGAACTCGTAAGTCTTTTCGCCGGCAACGGTGCGCGGCGGAGTGGAATCGTTCTTCACCGCGATGAGTTCGATCGCCTGCAGTGTGCTGCCGTCGGCTTGCAGACGGACGACGTTAACGTTGGTCGTTACGCCGTCGGGCTTCTTCATGGAGTCGTAAACGTCGATCGAGGTAGAGCTTTGTCCGGGACGAATCGGTCCGCCCGCGGGAAAATAGTTCACACCTCCGTGGGTTGCGCGAACCAGGTGAGGCGAATTGAGATCGTCAACGTTGAAGCTGAACGAGCCGCTGGCGTCGGTTTTGGTGCTGGCGAGAACGCTCATGCCCTGCTGCATAGCCAACAGATCGACGGTGTCGCCGGCCGCGGGCTTGCCGGTGGTGGCGTTTGTAACTTTTCCGGTAATCGTGGCGGCAGAG
>CAYVVB010000139.1:0-5192 GCA_964454955.1 uncultured Bradyrhizobium sp.
GCCGCGATCATCTGGAGATGATCAAGGCGCTGCGCGGCGGCCGCCGCGACGAATTGATTGCGCTGGCGCGGCGCCACCTCAAGCCCTCTCCGGAAGCCTACATCAGGGCCTACGAACAGCGTTTCGGCAAAGCCGCGCCGACGGGAAGCTGAAGGGCCTATTCGGCGCTGCTCACCAGCTTGATCCGAGGCTCCGTCGCCTCCATCAGCTTGCGATAGGTCGCCAGATAGTCGAGCGCCATGCGCTGCGCGGTGAAGCGGGCCTCGAATTGCTGCCGGATCGCAGTTCTGGACAGCCGGGAAAGCCGCCCCACGGCCGCCACCGCACTCATCTCGTCCTCGACGACGAATCCGGTCACGCCGTCTTCGACGATCTCCGGGACCGAGCCGCGATTGTAGGCGATCACCGGCGTACCGCAGGCCATCGCTTCGATCATCACCAGGCCGAACGGCTCGGGCCAGTTGATGGGAACCAGCAAAGCCATTGCGCCGCTGAGAAATTCCGATTTCTCATGATCGCTGATCTCGCCGATATACTCGACCAGCGGATTTCTGGCGATCAGCGGACAGATGATCTGATCGTAATAGTCCTGGTCGGCGCGGTCGACCTTTGCCGCGATCTTGAGTGGAATGCCGCATCGTGTCGCGATCTTGATGGCGCGGTTGACGCCTTTCTCCGGCGCGATCCGGCCGAGCACGGCGAGATAGCCCTGGTTGCATGGCTTCGGGGTCAAGAGGTCCTTCGGCAGTCCGTGATGGATGGTGGTGACCCAGTTGGCGTGATGTATCGGCCGTCGCTGTGCATCGGAAATCGAAATCACCGGAATGGAAGAGAAGGTGTCGAACACCGGTTGATGTTCCGGCAGGTCGAGACGGCCGTGCAGGGTCGTCACGAACGGCGTGGGCTGACGGGTGAAGAGGGACCAGGGGTAATAGTCGAGATGGAAGTGCAGGATGTCGAATTGCTCATCGTCGCATTTCCGCCGCACCTGCTCCAGCATCACCATGTGCAGGGCGTTGGGATCCCGCACCGACCCGTCGAGACGCAGCGCCTTTGGCCAGGCTGCATCCAGCTTCGCCGAAGTCTGGGAGTCGCCGCTGGCGAACAATGTAACCTCATGCCCCAATGCAACGAGTTCCTCGGTGAGCCAGTGCACCACCCGTTCGGTGCCGCCATAGAGTTTCGGGGGAACTGCCTCCGTCAAAGGAGCCACCTGCGCGATGCGCATTTCGTTTTCTCCTGCTTGCGATCATGGATAAGCCCCCTGCCGAGTAGGCACTGGCATGCCGCACGAGGGAACGTTCACGCGTTTGCGAAGTTCCCTGCGAAGTATGACTTCTTCGAAAGGTTACGGAGCGGCCATGATGACGGCATAAGCTCCGCGCAGATTCTTGTGCTCTTCGGCCGCATTGCTCTGCGCGCATGACGAAGTGCGGGAACCGTAGCGCCCCATTGGCCGTTCACGCCGAGGCTCTCAAGTCACCAACCGACAGGGGTTTGCAATCAAATGGACCAGCTTTCTGGATATGCGCACCGTCCCTTTCGATTCGTGCTGCGCTATCTGCGGCGGCGGCCGGCGTCGCATCTCGCCATATTGTTGACTGTTGTTGCGGCAGTCGCCTGTGCGGTCGGCACCCAATACGGCGTGAAGTATCTGGTCGACGCCTTGTCCGGTGGGCCTGACCGTGCAGATCACGTATGGCTGGCATTCGCATTTCTCATGTCGCTGATTGCCGCCGACAATTTTCTGTGGCGGATCGCGAGTTGGATCGCGAGTTTCACCTTTGTCCGCGTCACAGGGGATTTGAGGCGCGACATGTTCCGCCATTTGACCGGCCATGCCGCGAGCTATTTCTCCGATCGCTTGCCGGGCATGCTGACGAGCCGCATTACCGCAACCTCGAATGCCGTCTTCACAGTCGAGAACATGTTCGTCTGGAATGTGCTGCCACCATGCATCGCGACCGTTTCGGCCATTGCCCTGATCGGAACCGTCAGCCTGCCGATGTCGGGCATGATGATTTTGATCGCGGGAACCATGGTGCTCGCGATGTTCCGCATGGCCGCAGCGGGCAAGCCGCTGCATGACGACTTTGCCGACAAGGCGGCGGTGGTCGACGGCGAGATGGTGGACGTGATCAGCAACCTGCCGCTGGTGCGGGCCTTTTGCGGGCTCACCCACGAGCACCAGAGGTTCGACGCCACCGTCGATCGGGAACTGGCCGCACGCGGCCGCAGCCTGCGCTATCTCGAAAAGCTGCGCATCACCCATGCCGCCGTCACGGTCGCGCTGACCATTGCGCTTCTGGCATGGGTGATCATGCTCTGGCAGGCGGGCGGAGCCACCAGCGGCGATGTCGTCCTGGTTTGCACGCTCGGCATCTCGATCCTGAGCGCAACACGCGATCTTGCCGTTGCTCTCGTCGATGTCACCCAGCATGTCGCGCGGCTCACGGAAGCGATCGCGACGCTGCTTCTGCCGCACGAATTGCGTGATCATCCGGAAGCCGAGCCGCTGGTGAGAAGCGGGGCTGCGATCGTCTTCAACAACATCTCTTTCGAATATCCGGGTGGCGGCCACAAGGTGTTCGAGCGATTCAGCCTGCGGCTGCAGCCGGGCCAGCGCGTCGGATTGGTCGGCCAGTCCGGCGGCGGCAAGTCGACCCTGTTCGTGCTGCTGCAGCGCTTCTACGACGTGCAGGAGGGCAGCATCACCATTGACGGCCAGGACATTGCGCGGGTCACCCAGCAGAGCCTGCGCGAAGCGATCTCGGTGGTGCCGCAGGATATTTCGCTGTTCCACCGCTCGATCCTGGAAAATATCCGGTACGGCCGGCCCACCGCGACCGATGACGAGGTGCTGCGCGCGGCGATCGCGGCGCGCTGCGATTTCATCGAAACGCTGCCGCAGGGGTTCGACACCATGGTCGGCGACCGCGGCGTCAAACTGTCGGGCGGCCAGCGCCAGCGCATCGCGATCGCGCGCGCATTCCTGAAGGACGCACCGATCCTGCTGCTCGACGAAGCAACCGCTTCGCTCGACAGCGAATCCGAAGAGGCGATCCGCGAGGCGTTGTCGCGCCTGATGCGTGGGCGTACCGTGATTGCGATTGCGCACCGTCTGGCAACGTTGCGCAATTTCGATCGTGTGGTGGTCCTGAAAGCCGGCAAGATCCTCGAAGATGGTCCGCCGGATCGCCTGATGCAGGGGCAGGGGCCGTATCGAGAGCTGGTCACGCAAGAGATGATGCGGCTGAACAAATTTGCGGCATAAATTGCGGAACTGGAGCGCGATTGGGGTTGAGTTGGATCGCAATCGCGCTCTAGAGTCCCGTTGAGTGTGATTTCCGCGCAAGGCTTCGCGCCTGTCGCGAGAGAAAACAGAAATCCACTTTTGCGGATCATGTCCAGCGTTCCGGTCCGGTTGTGTCTCGCGGTGCGCGTAACGGATTCGCACGAGGTCAACATGGCAACCGAATTGACCAAGATCATTGCCACGTCCCGTTCGTCCGAACCGATCGCTGCGGAACAGGCGTTCTATATTCCGATGAAAGGACCGGGGGCGCGGCCGCGGCGTTCGCTCAAGCATGACGACACCTTCATTGTGCTCGATAGCCACGGCGACATCGGCGCCTCCGCCGGCGGGCCCGACGGCCTGTTCAATGCCGATACGCGCTATCTCGCGAGACTGGAGCTTGTTCTGGACGATCTGCAGCCGCTGCTGCTCGGCTCCAATCTGCGCGACGACAACTCGGCCCTGACCGTCGACCTCACCAATCCGGACGTCTATCGTCACAATCGCATCGTGCTACCGAAAGACATGCTGCACATCGTGCGCACGATCTTTCTCTGGCGCGGGACGGCCTATCAGCGCATCGCCCTACAAAATCATGGCGACCGCCTGGCAAGTTTCGATCTGACGTTCCTGTTCGACAACGATTTCGCCGACCTGTTCGAGGTGCGCGGCGAGAGGCGCGCGCGCCGCGGCATCGGCTCCGGCAGGTTGCTCGGGCCCGCCGACGTGCTGCTCGAATACAAAGGGCTGGACGACGTCTACCGCAGCACCGCGCTGCACTTCGATCCCCGGCCGACGCACCTTTCCCTCAATGCCGCGACCTATCATTTCGATCTGCCGCCGCGACGGGTCAGCCCGCTCTTTGTAGCCGCCTCCTGCAACAAGCCTGCGCCTTTCGAGGCGGCCCGCTTCTTTCCGGCGTTGTTGGCGCACCGCCGCGAGATGCGCCGCTCCACCGCGAACGCCGCCAGCATCGAAACGTCGAACAACATCTTCAACGAGGTGCTGTGCCAGGCGATGGCCGATCTCAACATGCTGATGACGGTGACGCCGGAGGGGCCATATCCATATGCCGGCATTCCCTGGTATTCGACGACCTTCGGCCGGGACGGGATCATCGCCGCACTGCAGATGCTGTGGATCGACCCGCGGGCTGCGCGTGGTGTGTTGAGAAGGCTCGCACATTACCAGGCGCACGCGACCGATCCGCTGGCCGACGCCGAGCCGGGAAAGATCCTGCATGAAATGCGCGGCGGCGAAATGGCCGCGCTGCGCGAGGTGCCGTTTGCGCAATATTACGGGAGCGTCGATGCGACGCCTTTGTTCGTGCTGCTGGCGGGGCTCTATGTCGAGCGCACCGGCGACGAGGAGACGCTCGGCGAACTATGGCCTGCAATCGAACTGGCGCTGCGCTGGATCGACGGGAAAGGCGATCCCGACGGCGACGGCTTCGTCGAGTACCAGCGCGCTTCCGAACAGGGCCTGGCCAATCAAGGCTGGAAGGATTCCTACGATGCGGTCTTCCATGCCGATGGCCGGCTTGCCGAGGGCTACATCGCGCTGGCCGAGGTCCAGGGCTATGTTTACGCGGCCAAGCGGCTGGCGGCGCGGTGCGCGCTGCGGCTCGGCCGGAGCGAACTTGCGGAAAAACTCGAGTTCGAAGCGCGGCTGCTCGCCGAGCGCTTTGAAGAAGCGTTCTGGTGCGAGGATCTCGGGATGTATGCGCTGGCGCTCGACGGCGACAAGAAGCCGTGCGGGGTGCGCTCGTCGAATGCCGGCCATCTCCTGTTCAGCGGCATGATCCGGGAAGACCGCGCGCGAAAGGTCGCAGCCGATTTGATGCGGCCGCATTTCTTCGCCGGCTGGGGCATTCGCACCATCGCGCTCGGCGAAGCCC
>CAYVVB010000140.1:0-6501 GCA_964454955.1 uncultured Bradyrhizobium sp.
GCCGGGGCTGCAAGGCCCGCCGGGTCCGCGCGGCGAGGCCGGGCCGCCCGGCCAGCTCCCTTCGATCGAACAGGTGATGCCGTGGCTGCATCTGATCTTCGAGGCCTGGGAAGACTACAAGAAAAAGCGCGAGCAGGAGGCCGTCGAGCGCGAGCAGATGGAAGCGCAGGAACGCGAGGCCATGAAAGTGTTCGAGGACGCCGAAGCCGGCGGCCACGGCAGCATCGGTTTCGGCGATGACGACCGCGACCACAAGAAGAAAAAGAAAGACAAGAAGCGCAAGGACAAGCACAAGTAGGCGTGCGTCATCACACCCGCACGGCCATGCTGATGAAGCGGGGAGGTTTCGTCCGGCGCTTTACGGATGCGGCGCGGCGCTCCGCACCTTGGAAAAATGATTGGCGAGCCATACCGCCAGGATGAGCGCGCCGAGAAAGGCGGCAAAGCACAGTCCCCACGACGGAGGCAGATCGTCGGGAAAGCTGAGATGCAACAGCACCCCGCCGATCGCGAGATTGACCAGTCCCCAGATCACATTGACCACGGCCGAGGATTCACCGACGCCCGGCGGCGAGGCGAACGGCGTCTGAAACCTGTTGCCGCAGATACCCTGCACCACGTGCGGCACCGCATTCATCAGAAATGCCCCGGCAAAGAACCAGCCGACATAGTCGTACCAGGCCATCGAGCCCTCCTACCCCACCACTTGACCAAAGCGAGTTGCACATTTTTCCGGACCATGTTCAGGACCGGGAGGCGGCTTCACCCAAAACGCAGCCGCGAACGCTCTTTCGCCTTTTCCGCCTCGATGGCGCGATCGCGTGGCGGCGCCTGTGTGTGCAGTGAGTGCAACAGGCGCCTCGCCGCTTCGGAGACGTCCTCGACGGCGCGATCGAACGCGGCCTGATTGGCCTGCGACGGCTTGTTGAAACCGGAGAGCTTGCGCACGAACTGCAGGGCGGACGCGTGGATTTCATCATCCGTGGCCGGCGGCTCGAAATTGAACAGCGTCTTGATGTTGCGGCACATGGTGCGCTCCTCTGCCCCGGGGGTCCAACGCCCGGCACT
The DNA here is from genome assembly GCA_964454955.1 of uncultured Bradyrhizobium sp. Classification (GTDB taxonomy): domain Bacteria; phylum Pseudomonadota; class Alphaproteobacteria; order Rhizobiales; family Xanthobacteraceae; genus Bradyrhizobium. The sequence goes on from CAYVVB010000140.1 coordinate 1,069, forward strand.
CTCCTCAAGGGACGATCGGGTCGGTCAAAATCCTACATTGCGCGGTCGTTTTGGCATAGGATCGCGCGATCACTTTCCGCGGCAGCGAAACAGTCGGGGTGCTTCGATGTCTCGCATCACCTACAAGATCGTCGAACATGACGGCGGCTGGGCCTACACCGTCAATGGCGTGTTTTCGGAAACCTATCCGAGTCATGCCGCGGCACTGGCCGCAGCCAAGCGCGCGGCCAACGAGCAGCGCACGCCGGGACGCACCGAGGTGATCGAGTACGAGACGCCGGACGGCAGGTGGCGCACCGAAACCGCCTCAGGGACCGACCGCCCTGAGACGGATGTCGAGGACAAGCGTTAGCGACCCGAGCTGAGGAATCGAGGGATGCGCAGCCAACCTCCGGCGTCATTGCGAGCGAAGCGAAGCAATCTGGGAATTTCACCGCGGAAACAGTCTGGATTGCTTCGGCGCTGCGCGCCTTGCAATGACGGGCGTGGTCGAAGGTGGCTCGATTCCAGCGCAATTCGGACTCCGCTTGAGGTCCTTCAACGACCAGTCATCCGAGGTCAGCGGCACCGACCTCTTTAGATCACAGCCCGAGCCGTGCTAGGACCATCCGGCAGCGGCCCGCTCAAGCGGCCGCAGTCGGAGAGGAAGCATGATCAGGTTCTTTTGCGCGGCGCTCTCGGCCGTCCTGATATTGATGACGGAAACGGCAATGGCGGCTGACTATCCCGCGCCGAAGCAAGGCGAGTGGATTGCGAAAGATTTCAAATTCCACACCGGCGAGACGATGCCGGAGCTGCGGCTGCATTATACGACCATCGGTGAGGCGAACGGCGAGCCGGTCCTCGTGCTGCATGGCTCCGGCGGCTCGGCGTTGAGCATGCTGACGCCCGCCTTCGCCGGCGAACTGTTCGGCCCCGGCCAACCGCTCGATGCGTCGAAATATTTCATCATCATTCCCGACAGCGTCGGGCACGGCAAATCGTCCAAGCCGTCGGACGGCACGAAGGCCAAGTTTCCGAAGTACGACTACACCGACATGGTCGACGCGCAATACCGCCTGGTCAAGGAAGGGCTCGGCATCAAGCACTTGCGCCTCGTGATCGGCAACTCCATGGGCGGCATGCACACCTGGATCTGGGGCGAGCGCTATCCAGGCTTCATGGATGCGCTGGTGCCGATGGCCTCGCAGCCGACCGCGATGGCGGCGCGCAACTGGATGCTGCGCCGGATCATGCTGGACACCATCCGCAACGATCCCGACTATCAAGGCGGCAATTACGCCAGCCAGCCGCGGATGATGAAATACGCCATCGCCGCCTACGGCATCGCGAGCGCGGGCGGCACGCTCGCCTATCAGGCGCAGGCGCCGACGGCGCCCAAGGCCGACAAGCTGGTCGATGAGCGGCTCGCGACGCCGGTCACGGCGGATGCCAACGACTTCATCTACCAGTGGGAAGCCTCGCACGATTACGATCCGTCCGTGGAGCTCGAAAAGATCGAAGCGACCGTGCTTGCGATCAACGCCGCCGATGACGAGCGCAACCCGCCGGAGACCGGCGTCACGACAGCGGCGATGGAACGCATCAGGCACGGCAGCCTTTACCTGATTCCGGCAAGCAGCGAGACGCGCGGCCATCTCACCACGGGCAATGCCAGATTCTACACCGCACAATTGCGGCAATTGCTTCAGACGGCGCCGCACCGGGCCGAGTGAGGCACCGCGCCCAGCCTACGGGACGAGGGGCCACAGGCTGATAGTCTCGTCGACGAACAGGAGTACCGCCATGACCGATCTAACCTCCGCCGACCTCGCCGCGATCTATCCCAAGCCGACGCCGCGCGTGATCGCCAAGGCGCGGCCGTCGATTGATCTGCATGCGAAGAACTTCATCGCGATGTCGCCGTTCTGCGTGCTCGCAACCTCCGGCTCGGACGGCAGCGTCGACGCTTCGCCGCGCGGCGGCAATCCCGGCTTTGTCCACGTCGAAGGGCCGAGCCTTCTGCTGATGCCCGATCGTTCCGGTAACAACCGCATCGACAGCTTCAAGAACATCGTCGAAGGAAGCGGCTTGCTGCAGCTGATCTTTTTCGTGCCCGGTATCGATGAGACGCTGCGCGTCGGCGGCCGGGGCAAAGTGACGGCGGACCCGCAGCTCCTCGCGGCGATGGTCGAGTTCGGCAAGGCACCGCGTGCGGTGCTCCGCATCGAGGTGAGCGAAGCCTATTTCCATTGCGGCAAGGCGTTGATGCGCTCGCGCCTGTGGTCAGCGGATGCGCAGGTTAGGCGCGCGAGCTTTCCCTCGATCAGCGAAGTCATCCACGACCAGACCTCGCTCGGCGAGCCGGAAGCGCAAGCGGCAGTCGAAGCGCGATACAAGACGCAGTTGTAGGGGATCAGACGCCATCGTCCTGGCCATCCACGTCTTCAGCGACAGGATGCCCGGGTCAAGCCCGGGCAAGACGGGGAGAGAGCGCCCCAAGCAGCCCAGCGGCCTGTGGTTATCGGTCCCCGCCTTCGCGGGACGACAGCGAACCGATGGCGCGTGTGAGCCCTCAGTGATCCCCGTTCTCGAGACCGCCGACATGGCTCTGGGTGTAGAGCTCAAGGCCGATCCGGCTGATCAGGTCGAGCTGCGTTTCAAGGAAGTCGATGTGGTGCTCCTCGTCCTTCATCAGGGACTCGAACAGATCGCGCGTGACGTAATCCTTCACGCCGTGGCAGTGCGTCGCCGCTTCCTCGTAGAGCGCGCGGGCGCTCATCTCGGCGGCCAGATCGCACTCGATGATTTCCTTGACGTTCTGGCCGATCCGCAAGGGATCGAGCACCTGCATGTTGGGGAAGCCGTCGAAGAAAATGATGCGATCCGTGATGCGGTCGGCGTGCTGCATCTCCTCGATGGATTCCTTGCGCCACATCTTGGCCATCTCCAGAAGGCCCCAGTTGTGGAGGAACCGGTAATGCAGCCAGTATTGATTGATGGCGGTGAGCTCATGACGCAGAGCCCTGTTGAGATATTCGATGACTTTGGCGTCGCCCTGCATGATCCTCTCCGCGAATTCTCAGCCGTGGTCTGGCCCGCTTAGAAGCGTTCTAATCGGATTCCAGACCAATACAAGCCTTCCGGAGGAATCCGGAAAGCGCGAAAATTCGGCAGGTCCTGAAAAACTCAGGATGCGGCAAGCGCGAACTCGTCCGCGGCGGGGGCGTCCGAGTCGGTCCGGCTATGCTGACATCCAGGATGACAGGAACGCGCACAGGGTCCGAGCGCCTCGTCGATGATCGTCTTGATGGTCCGTGCGCAGCGACCGCATTCCATGCTGCAGCCGAAGCAACCATACACATGCTTGGCATGGCGCAGCACATCGTCACCCGAAGTGACGGCATTGCGGACATCGTGGTCGCTGATGACGTTGCAGGAACAGACGATCATGAAGACGTAAAGGACCTTCGTTGAAGCACGACCTTGGATAGAGAAGCGCACAAAAGGAGGCAAAAGGAAAAACCGCCTTTTGAAGTGATTCCAAACTGACTCGCGATCAGGCCCGGTCAAAACCCAAACGCTTTAGAAGCGGTCTAATGTACGAACGCTTGCGGCAACCATGTCCACCGCTCGTCATCGTGCGTTGCGTGCTCAATCGCAGCTTCTCGCGCCCGTTAGTCACGGCGTCCCCCACTTCGCAACGGCGCATTCCTGTGCAGCGCAAAACTGGCCCTAAGGCCATGATTTGTCGCGAAATAAGGCGTATCCGTTCATTGAACGTTCAAGCTGGATGTGGAACTTTCGGCTTCACAGGCCGCCTTGCGGCCGCAAGAATCAGGAAGGGTATCGCCATGAAGAAGAGTTTGATGGCACTTGCCGCCGTCGCCGCGCTGGCAGTTTCGACCGCATCGCCGGCGCAGGCCTGGCGCGGCGGCTGGGGGCCGGGTCTCGCTGCGGGCCTGATAGGCGGCGCCATCGTCGGCGGCGCCATCGCCGCGAGCCCATATGCGTATGGGCCGGGCTACTATTACGGCCCGGGTTACTACCCCGGCTATGCCGCCGGACCGGTCGGTCCGTGCTATTGGCAGCACCAGCGCTTCTGGGACGGCTATGGCTGGCGGGTGCGCACCGTGCGCGTCTGCGGCTGATCTCGTTCATCCTTGTGGAACAGGCGAGCAGCGCCTCGGATGCTGTGAGCATCGGGGCGCTGTTCATCTGACGGCCTGAAAAACACCGCTTTTCCGGGTCACGCGAGCGCAACGTTTACCCGGCATTGACCGTTTTGGCTTTTCCTGAAGTGCAACGGCCAGTCCGGACACGGCGTGAATCTTTCCCCAACCCGGCGCAGTCGCAAAGCGCGCCACCTCCAGGAGAGCCTCAGAAATGAAGAAGACAGTTACCGCCTTGGTCGCGATTGCAGCGATGGCGGGATCGCTGGTGTCGGTCACGCCTCCAGCGCAGGCCCATGATGGCGTCGGCGTCGGGATCGCGGCCGGATTGCTCGGCGGCGCAATTGTCGGCGGCGCCATTGCCGCGAGCCGCCCCGCACCCGCCTATCCCGCACCGGCCTATGTCGCCGCGCCGCCGCCGCCGGGTGGCTGCTACTGGCAGCACCAGCGTTACTGGGACGGCTACGGCTGGGCGGTCCGCCCGGTGCGCGTCTGCTACTGAGACTTTGATCGGCGAATCGATGCGTTGTGGAAGGCCCGGTCGAAATTTCGGCCGGGCTCTTTCTTTTCAGCGATCCTGCTCTCGCTCACCGCGCCGCGCTGATGGCGCGCAGCACGGTCTCGCTCGGCCAGCAATCGACTTTCAGTCCTGCCGATTTCTGATAGGCGCCGAGTGCAGCGCGGGTCTGCATGCCTGCCTTGCCGTCGATCTTGTCCTTGTAAAGCCCGATGCGGGTGAGACCGCGCTGCATCGCCTCGACATCAGCGGTCCGCAGTTGCCTCGACGCCGACCAGGGCGTTGCAAACGGCAGCGGGCTCGACATCCGGTCGCCGAGATGGCCGACGAACAGCACGTAGAGATCGGAGAAATTGTATTCCTTGATGACGAAGTAATTCTTGGTGGCCAGGAAGGCCGGGCCGTAGATGCCCTCGGGCTGCAGCAATGAGGCGGGCTGTGCCTGCTCCGCTGCACTGAGTTTCTGGCCGCGCACGGGCACAAAACCTTCGCGCAGCCACTCGCCAATCGGCTTGGTCACTTCCGGCACGCCTTGCGTGCAATCGGTATTGGCCGGCGCATTCACCTCATAGGCCCAGCGCACGCCGCTCTGCCAGCCCTTGTCGAGAAGCTGCTTTGCGGCCGAGGCCAGCGCATCCGGCACCGAATGCCAGATATCGACGCGGCCGTCGCCGTCTAGGTCGACGCCGTGCTTGTAATATTCGGAAGGGAGGAACTGCGTGAGCCCGGTCGCGCCGGCCCAGGAGGCGGTCATCTCCTTGCGGT
>CAYVVB010000141.1:0-5707 GCA_964454955.1 uncultured Bradyrhizobium sp.
CCATCGCAACTTGCTTGCCATGGCGCTCAACTATCTCGCCGAAATCAATCCGTTGGTCCCGGGCGAGGCGCTCTTGCACGCGGCGCCGATGTCGCATGGCTCCGGCCTCTACATGATCCCGCATGTTCTAGGCATGGGCGCGCAGATCATCCCGGAAAGCGGCCGGTTCGAACCCGATGAAATTCTCGATCTTGCGGCGCAGCGCGACGGCATTTCCTTCTTTGCCGCACCGACCATGGTCAGGCGCCTGACGCTGGCGGCCGAAGCCGCCGGCTCGAACGCGCCGGGGCTCAAGACCATTATCTATGGCGGGGGGCCGATGTATGTCGCCGACTGCAGGGCTGCGCTCAAGCTCTTCGGGCCAAAACTCACCCAGATCTACGGTCAGGGCGAGACGCCGATGACGATCACCCATCTGCCCAAGCGGCTGCATGTCGATGAGGGCCATCCGCGTCATGAGGAACGTCTCGCGTCCGTGGGTTTCGCACAGAGCGTGGTCGAGGTGCGCACGGTGGACTTGGAAGGGCGTGACGTCGAAACAGGGGCGATCGGCGAGATCGTCGTGCGCGGCGATACCGTGATGTCGGGCTACTGGCAAAACCCGGACGCAACCAGGAGCACCTTGAAGGACGGCTGGCTTTACACCGGCGACATAGGGGCGTTCGACGCGGACGGCTTCCTCACGCTGAAGGACCGCTCGAAGGACGTCATCATTTCCGGCGGGACGAACATCTATCCGCGCGAGATCGAGGAAGTGCTGCTCCGGCACGAGGGCGTTGGCGAAGTTTCGGTGATCGGCCAGCCGCATCCTGAATGGGGTGAGGAGGTTGTCGCCGTGGTGGTCGCGGCCCCGGGACGCGCTCTGACGCGTGACGAGCTTGATCGGCTGTGCGGCGAGTGGATCGCAAGGTTCAAGCGCCCGAAGCACTATTTCGTCGCGCCCGAGTTGCCCAAGAACAGCTACGGCAAGATCGTCAAAGCCGAGCTTCGCGCCATGCTGAAAGAGCCCGGGGCGTGCATGACGCTGTTGACGTCTTCGGGCGGTCCCTCGCGGGAGGGATGAATGCCCGCCCGACGGCCGCAGCCGCCGCTTCGATGTCGATCGGCAGCAATCGGGAAGTAACGATTCCCGGACAAGCCCGTGCGTCGGATGGACCCCGCGCGGAAGGCGCGATAACATCTTTGCGCGGGAACCTTTTCGGACTCTTGCTCGTTCCCATCGCTCGAGCGGGCTCCGCGCATGTCGGTGCGGTTCGACATGCCGGATAGCTGGCTCAAAACTGCCGCTTGAGTCCCTCTGGAGCGCCGGAGCTGGAAAGTGCGCGCACGAGCCTGGCAGGCCTTGGCGATCTTCAGCCCGCTGTTGTACGCCGGCGCTCCCGGATTCGCCCAGGATTCCGCAAGTCCCGCCGCTGCGGTCGGGGTGATCACGGCAACTCCCAGGCCGATGACGGAGACGGACCAGTTTCTGGGCAGGATCGAGGCGGTGCGCCGCGTCGATGTGGTTGCACGCGTCACGGCATTTCTCGAAAAGCGCCTTTTCATCGAGGGCGCTGAGGTCAAGACGGGCGACAAGCTCTACGAACTGGAGAAGGGGCCATTCCAGGCAGATCTCGCGGCCAAGCAAGCCAACGTGGCGCAACTGCAGGCCCAGCTCGAAAATGCGAAGCTCACGGCCGAGCGCGCGCGCACCCTGCTCGGCGGTCCCGCGGGCATGCAGTCGTCCTATGACGCGGCGATCGCCAACCAGCACAGCCTGGAAGCCCAGGTGCAGGGCGCGCAAGCGCAGGTGCAGGCGTCCCAGATCAACCTCGACTACACCGATATCACCTCGCCGATCGACGGCCAGATCGGGCGCACCGCCGTCACCGAGGGCAACGTTGTCAGCCCAGGCTCGGGCGTGCTCACGACGATCGTCAGCCAGGACCCCATGTACGTCACCTTCCCGGTCCCGGTGCGCGAGGCGTTGGCGCTGCGCGACCGCTATGCCAGCCGCGGCGGCTTCAACGCTGTGCTGATCCGGCTGCGCCTTTCTGACGGCCGGCTCTACGACAAGACCGGCCACCTGAATTTCGCCAGTAACACGATCACCACGAACACGGATACGCTCAGCGTCCGCGGCGAAATCACAAACCCGACGTTATTTCAGGGAGTAAGAGCCGGCACGCCCGCACCCACCCGCGAGCTGGTGGATGGCGAGTTTGTCACCGTGCTGCTGGAAGGTGTGCAGCCTGTGCAAGTGCTGGCGGTGCCGCGCGCTTCCGTGCTCAACGACCAGCAGGGCAGCTACGTCTACGTGGTCGGCTCCGACAACACTGTCGAGCAGCGGCGCATCCACGTCGGCCAGTCGACGACGACCTTGGCCGGCGTCATCAGTGGTTTGCAACAGGGCGAACACGTCATCGCTGAAGGATTGCAGAAGGTGCGGCCCGGCGCGAAGGTGGCACCTGGGCCGGCCAGCGCGCAATTCCAGGCTATGATGACCCAGAACGATGGGGAGGGCGAGAGCGGCCAGAACGGAAGCGCGGCCGGGGCGGCGAACTCCTCGTCCGGCGACCAGCCCCCCAGCACGACCGGCAATGCGCCGGCCAATGCAAACCAAACACCCGGCGGAGGCGCGTCGTCTCCTCAGAAGTCGCCCTCTCAGAAAAAGAGCGGCGGGCGCTGACATGATTTCCGCCGTCTTCATCGATCGACCGCGCCTTGCCGTCGTCATCGCCCTTGTCATCACGATCGCGGGCCTCCTGGCGTTGTCGCGTATCCCGGTCGCGCAGTTTCCGGACATCGTGCCCCCGCAGGTGCGGGTCACCGGCAATTTCCCCGGCGCGTCCGCCGACGTCGTCGAAACCAGCGTCGCCCAGCCGCTCGAGGCACAGGTCATTGGCGTCGACCGCATGCTCTACATGAAGTCGGCGAGCGGCAATGACGGCAGCTATACGCTGACGGTTTCCTTTGCACTCGGCACAGACGCCGATATCGACACCGTCAATGTCAACAACCGTGTCCAGTCCGCGCTCTCGCAGCTGCCTCCGGAAGTGCAAGCGCAAGGTCTCACGGTCCAGAAGCGATCGTCGGCCGTGCTCGAATTCCTCGTTCTCTACAGCGAGAACGGAGTGCAGGATCCGCTCTTCATCACCAATTACGCCATCATCAACCTGCTCGACGAAATCTCGCGCACACCGGGTGTCGGACAGGCGAACCTGTTCGCCCGCATGAATTATTCGATGCGGATCTGGTTCGACACGCAGCGGCTGACCAGCCTCAACCTGACGGCAAACGATGTGGTCAATGCGATCCAGTCCCAGAGCGTGCAGGCGCCCGTGGGCCGGATCGGAAGCCGTCCGATCGGCAACGAGCAGCAGTTCCAGTTCAACGTGCAAACGCAGGGTCGGCTCGTCAGCGCCGAGCAGTTCAACAACATCGTGCTCCGCGCCAATACGGATGGTTCGGTGCTGCGCATCGGCGACGTCGCGCATGTCGAGATCGGGGCGCAAAACCTGGATAGCGAAGCGCGCCTCGACGGATCGCCGTCGGTTCCGATCGGCATCTATCTGGCGCCGGGTGCCAACGCGGTCGCCACCGCCAATGCGGTGCAGGCGACCATGCAGAGGCTGTCGAAGCGGTTTCCACCGGGCCTGAAGTATCTTCCGGTGTACGACTCGACGACGTTCGTGCGCGATACCATCAGGGAGGTTCTCAAGACGCTCGGGGAGGCCTTCGTTCTGGTCGTGATCGTCGTCTTCCTCTTCCTCGGCAACCTGCGCGCCACCATCATCCCTTCCGTCGCGGTGCCCGTCAGCCTGATCGGCGCCTTCGCGGTGCTGCTGTTGCTGGGCTATTCCGCCAACACGGTGTCGTTGCTGGCGATGGTGCTTGCCATCGGCATCGTCGTCGACGACGCGATCGTGGTTGTCGAGAACGTCGAAAGAGTCATGGAAGAGGAGCCGGAGCTGTCGCCCGCCGATGCCACGAAGAAGGCAATGGCCCAGATCACCGCCCCGATCATCGCGATTACCCTGGTGCTACTCTCGGTGTTCGTTCCCATCGCCTTCATTGCCGGCGTTTCGGGAACGCTGTTCCGGCAATTCGCGGTGACCATCAGCGCAGCGATGGTGATTTCGGCGCTCAATGCCCTGACGCTGTCGCCTGCGTTGTGCGCGCTATTCCTTCGGCACACGGGGCCGAGAAGCGGCATCATGGGCCGCGTTCACCGCAGCATCGACTGGGTGCGCGACCGGTATGCCGGCATCGTGCACCGCCTGGTCCGTATCGCTGTGATCTCGGTGCTGATGATCGCTCTGTGCGGCGCGGGCGTCTTCGGCCTCTCGCTGATCACGCCCACCGGCTTCCTTCCCGAAGAAGACCAGGGCGCGTTTTTCGTCCTGGTGCAGCTGCCGGACGGAGCCTCGGTGTCCCGAACCAGCGCGGCGACGAAACAGGTCGAGGAGGTGATCGAAAAGCTCGACGGCGTCGCTCATGTGCACTCGATCATCGGCTTTTCCTTTCTTGACGGCGTTGCCGAGCCAAACGCCTCCCTGATCGTGGTTGCGCTGAAGCCGTTCGCGCAACGTACGAATGTCGCGCAATCGGCGCAGGCCCTGATCGGGAAGATCTTCGCGGCGGGAAGCGGAATCCCGCAGGCGAACGTCCAGCCGATCAACATGCCGCCTATCATCGGTCTCTCGACCGGCGGCGGATTCGAATATCAGCTCGAGGCCACGGAAGGCCAGGACCCGGTGGCCATGAACAGCGTGATGAGCGGTATCATCGCGGCGGCCAACCAGGATCCGCGGCTCACACGGGTGTTCTCGACATTCACCGCGAGCAACCCTTCGATATACCTGGACATCGACCGCGCCAAGGCCCAGGTGCTCGGGCTCAACATGAGCGACGTGTTCACCGCGCTGCAGGCGACGCTCGGCGGAATCTACGTCAACAATTTCAATCTGTTTGGCCGCACGTGGCAGGTCAACGTGCAGGGCGAGGAGGCCGATCGCGCCGACATCCCCGCGATCTGGCAAATCTACGTGCGCAATTCCCGCAACGAGATGGTGCCGTTGCGCTCCATTGCGACCGCAAAGATCGTGCAGGGTCCGCAGGTCATCACCCGCTACAACAACTATCGCTCGATCACGATCAACGGCGGGCCGGCTGCGGGTGTCTCGTCCGGCGCGGCGATCGCTGCGATGGAAGCTATCTCCGGGAAGACGTTACCGGCGGGCTACACCTTTGAGTGGACCGGGACCGCCTTCCAGGAGCTGCAGGCGGCCGGGCAGACCGGCATCATCATGGCGCTGGCGGTGCTGTTCGCCTACCTGTTCCTGGTTGCGCTTTACGAAAGCTGGATGATTCCGGTCCCCGTGCTGCTTTCGGTAGCGGTCGGAGTCCTCGGCTCCTACCTCGCCATCCTGCTCGCAAGGCTGAATCTGGACCTCTACGCGGAAATTGGCCTGGTGGTGCTGATTGCGCTCGCGGCCAAGAACGGCATCCTGATCGTCGAATTTGCCAAGGAGCAACGCGAGGCGGGGGTCGGGATTTCGGAGGCGGCGGTTCTGGGCGCGCGCATGCGAATCCGCGCCGTGATGATGACCTCGATCGCCTTCATCCTCGGATTGTTTCCGCTGGTGATCGCCACGGGCGCAGCCGAGCTGAGCCGCCGCGCCGTCGGTACGGCGGTGTTCGGCGGCATGATCGCGGCGAGCTTTAT
>CAYVVB010000142.1:0-20093 GCA_964454955.1 uncultured Bradyrhizobium sp.
AAGACCAAGAAGGCTGCGAAGAAGGTGCCCAAGAAGAAAAAGAAGGCGAAGAAGTCGAAGCGCTGAGGGCTGGCCGCAGGGCTGTCGTCCGCTCACCAAAATCTCCGGCCAAGTGCCGGGGGTTTTAGTTGGCTCAGCCGCGATGGCCTACCACTCGTCCGGGCAGGGATCGACGATCTTCCAGAGTTCGGCGCCGTTCGTGATCTTCTTCATCTCCGTGGTCAGCCCGCCGTTGCGGCGAATCCAGTCCTTCACCGTGTCGGGGTAATAGGACATCAAGTCGGAGGTCCCCTCGGCGCTGGTGACCTTGATGCCGAAGGTGAAGGCCTTGTCGTAATAGGCCAGGTGGAAGCCGAGACTTGCGCGCGGGGTCACGCAGATCTTGTTCATCGGCACGATGCCGAGCACCAAGGTGCAGGCCGAATTGCAGATGCCGTCGATGACCACGCGCTCGCCGCTGTCGCGGATGCGCTTGTACCTCGCCTTGTACTCCTCGACATAACCGCCATGGTCGCGGGTGATGTGCAACACCGCATGCGCCGGCGTCGCGGCGAGGAACGAGAGCACAAGCAGAGCGAGGGACGTGATGCGCATGCAGGTTCTTGCGACGGTTCACCTGTCGTGAGCGGAAATACCGGTCTGCCCTGGCCGGCGAAATGTCGTCCGACTATGTTGGGAATCCGTTAAGCATCTGGAAAGGGCCGAAAATGGGGCGAGTCGGACGTGCTTCCGCCCGTCGCGCGCGCGATTGACAGCCCGATCGGCTCGGATAGCGTTGCACTTAGAGGAATATTCGGAGAATCGGGATGAAGAACTCAAAGCTTTTCGCGGCCGTCCTCCTGCTCGCCGCCGCAAGCCTCCCAGGCGCCGCGGACGCAAACGGTCACCGGCATCATCGCCACTATCACCATCACCGGGGGCTGCCCTACGCGATCAGCTATCTTCATAATTACGGCCCAGGTCCCGCGCCCGACACCTTCGCCTATTATGACGGCCCCTCGACCAATCTCTGCTACCGGGGCTCGGCCGCCTATCTCGGCCAGGACCATCGGCGGCATCCCTGTTTCTAAAGGTCAGCCCCGCCGCAAGGCGGCCGCGGCCCGGGCGCGGCTCTCGATCGCGGACCAGGCGCCTGCCTTGATGTCGGCCGCCGGCGCGACCCAGGACCCACCGACAGCGACGACCTTCGGATGCGCCAGCCATTGCGCTGCATTGGCCTCGCCGATGCCGCCGGTCGGACAATAGCGGACAGTGGGAAACGGACCGCTCAGGGCATTCAGGGTCGCAAGGCCTCCGGCCGGTACGGCCGGAAAGAATTTGACGAGATCAAAACCCCGCGTGACGCAAGCCATCAGGTCGGACGGGGTCTGCACGCCGGGCGCGAACGGCAGGTCGCCCGCTGCGGCAGCATCCAGCAGATCGTCCGACAGGCCGGGACTGACGGCGAAGGCCGCGCCGAGTTTGGCGGCCTGTTCGAGATCCCCGGGCGCCAGCACGGTGCCAATACCAACGACCGCCTCGGGTACCTCGGCGATGATGGCCCGCGCGGCCGCCACCGCCGCAGCCGTGCGCAGCGTGATCTCGACGACCCGCAAACCGCCGGCGACCAGCGCACGCGCCAACGGGACTGCCACGGCGGCATCCTCGATGGTGATCACCGGGATCACGGGAATGGAGGCGAACAGTTCCCTCAGCCTGGCGCAGGCTTGCTCTCTCATGCTGACGCTCCGATCGAGATGATATCCTTCGGCATGACCTCGCGCGCGATCACCGCGCCGGGCGACATGATGACCGCACCGGCCAGACGGTGACCGGCGCGCGCTGCGTCGGTGGGCTGAAGGCCGAAAATCCGTGCGGCGAGATAGGCCGCATTGAATGAATCGCCCGCCGCCGTGGTGTCGACGGGCTGCACGACATTGGCCGGCGGAACGTCAAGCCGATCGCCGTCGGCCGCAATCACGCAACCAAGCGGCCCGCGCTTGACGACGACCTCCTTGATCCCGTGAGCCTCGTGGCGCGCAAGGCAGGCGGCGGCGTCCGCATCACCAAACAGGGCCTGCTCGTCATCCAGCGTCGGCAGCGCCAGATCGATGAACGGCAGGATGCCGGAGAACGCGCGGCGCGCGCTCTGTGCATCGCTCCATCCCCGCGGACGATAATTGCCGTCGAAGGCGATCCGGCCGCCGTTGCGCCGTGCGGCCACCAGCAGTTCGGAGAGTCGCGCCCTGCCCTTCTCGCCATAAAGCGACAGACTGATCCCCGAAAGGTAAAGCCAGTCGAAGCGGGACAGCGGTCGAGCGCGGTATCGTGGATGCGATCGAACAATTCGCGAGCGGGCGCGCGGTCCCGCCAATAGAGAAAGCTTCGTTCGCCGCGGGCGTCGCGCTCGATCATGTAGAGCCCGGGCACGCGACCGGGCACCTGCAGCACCTCATCGGTGCATATGCCTTCACTACGCCAGGCTGCGAGCATCTCCTCACTCAAGCCATCGTCTCCGAGCGCGGTGACATAGGAGGTATCGACGCCGAGCCGCGCCAGATACACAGCGGTGTTGAGCGTATCGCCGCCGAAACCGCGCGCGAACAAGCCGCCGCCGGCGGCCGATAACTCGATCATGCATTCGCCGATGGAGGCGACTTTCATCCCGTGCATTTCCGCGCGCAGCATGCTTCCCACCGCCCGTCAGCCGCAGGGCTGCCAACCTCGCTATCAAAGCGGACGTTCTCGGACAAGCGCGGATGACGCATGAAGAACGTTGGCTCTATTTCGGCGATTGCAATGAGACGCCGTAACGCCGGTAGATTCGGTCGATCGTGCCGTCGGCCGCGAGCCGTTGCAGCGCCTGGTCGATCGCCTCGCGCAGGCGGCCATCGGGGCGGACCATGCCGACGGCGACATTCCAGTTGAGGTTCGGCTCGCTCTCGTCGAGCTTCAGGATGCGAACCACCCGGTCGGGGTGCGTCAGATTATAGTAGCTGGCCGCAGCCGGATTGACTGCCGCAGCATCGATCTCGTGGTCGGCCAGGGCGTCAAGACTATCGACTTCAAACCCGAAGGTCGAGGTCGGGACATGCCGCTGGCCGATAATCATCGCCGCGACGGAGCCGACCTGAACCCCGACCTTGGTATGCTCGTCGAGACTCCTGAACGAGGTGAGCTTGCTGGTCGAAGGCACCGCCAGCACGACACCTGTGCGATAATACGGCTTCGAAATCTTCAGGTTGGTTTCGCCCTGGGCCTCGCGATCGGCAATGACATCGAGAACGATGTCACAGCCTGCACTGCGCATCTGGTACTGCGTGATGATCCAGTCGAGCCGCAACGAGACACCAAGCTCGCGCGCCAGCGCCTGCCCCAACTCAACCTGAAATCCGGGAGGGTCGCCGGCTTTGCTTGCGAATGGAAGCGAGTTGGGGTGGGCGCACAGCCCTAGCTCCCCGGCTGAGCGGATCGTGTCGAGGGATCGCGCCTGAACCGAAGCCGCCAGTCCAATAATGGCGCCGGCGATGAGCGGAAGAATTGCCTTCATGACAGGCCTCAACGGGGAACGAATCCTCTAACCCTCGCGCGGCTTCAGTTCCCGGATGTACTTGATGATCTGGTCGATTTGCGTGTCGCTGAAGGCTGAACCGAACGCCGGCATCGCGCCCGCCTTGCCGTTCTTGATGCGAAAGCGGATGAAGTCGTCATCGCGTTTGGTATCCATCAGCTGCGGGCCCTTGCCGGCGGCGCGGCCGCCATCGGAATGACACCAGCCGCAGGTCGTTGCGAACAACTGCTCAACATCGAATGGTGCGTTGTCCGGCGACGGCGCAGCAGGCTGCTGCGCGTGAGCCGACATGACCCAGCCGAATGAGATGGCGAGCCCCACAAGCCCCGCCATGAGGTCAGGGTTCAATTTCATGACGCCCGATCCGTGTTCGCTAGACCAACTTCAGCGCATTGAAAGGTCCGGGGAGCGCGCTGGCGCCCGCTCCCCGGCAGACTGCCTGTAATGGCCTATTTCAGGCTGTAGACGATCAGCGCGCCATCGTCGCGCGGCATGCTCTTGTAGACACCGCCGAAGGTTGGCGCATAGTCGTCGGACGCCATGCCACCGAAGCCCGCGGTCACCGCGATGAACTGCTTGCCGTTGACAGAGTAGCTGACGATGCCGCCTTGATGGCCCGTGCCGTCGGAGTGGCTCCACAGTTCGGCGCCGCTATCGGCGTCATAGGCGTGCAGCGTTCCGCGCGAGTCGGGCACGAACACCAGATTGCCCCCGGTCGACAGCACGCTGCCAAGCGGCGGCTCGGGGTAACGAACCTCCCACTTCTTGGCGCCGGTTATGGGATCCCGCGCGTCGAGATGGCCGTAAATCTCGCCGCCCGGCGGAGGAGCGATCTTGAAGTCGGCGCCGATGTTGAGCTGGGCCTGCGGGGCAACGATCGGGGTCGTCTTCTGGATGTCGAGCGTCATGCACCATTCCTGGCCGAGCTTGTAGTAAAGGCCCGTCTTCGGATTGTAGGAGCCGGCGTTCCAGCTGACGCCGCCCGAAATATGCGGGCACAGCGGCTCGTTGACCTTGCCCGCCGTGAAGTCACGACGACCGATCAATTCACCGGTCTTGGGATCGATGTCCTTGACGAAATTGCTGTTCTGCGTGATCCGCCAGACGTTCTTCAGGCCCGCATTGCGGTCATAGACGAAGATGTATCCGCTCTTGTTGGGATGCACCACGTACTTCTGGCCGTCCCGCTCGAGCATCACGAACTCGCCGACCGCGCTGTCGAAATCCCATGTGTCGTGCGGCAGTTCCTGATGGTGGAATTTGAGCTTGCCCGTATCGACGTCGAGACCGATCACCGAGGATGTATAGAGATTGTCGCCCGGGCGGGCGCCTTGGGTCTTGTAATCGCTGCCAGACCAATCATAGAGCGGCGCCGGATTGGCGGTACCCCACCAGACGGTGTTGGTCTCGCCGTCGTAGGTGCCGGGCATCCAGCCGCCGCCCCCGCCGGTCCGCCAGGAGTCATTGCCCCAGGTCTTCATGGCTTCATCGGTGCCGCCGACGGTCAGGAATTCCCACTTCTTCTTCCCCGTGGCAGCGTCGACGCCGAAGATCGGGCCGCGGCCCGGCCACTCACCACCCTGCGAGCCGATAACCACCGTCCCCTTGGCATAAAGGGGGGCACCGGTGAAGCCGACGGTCAGCTTCTGGGAATCGACCAGCTTGGTATCCCACGCAACCTTTCCGGTCTTCGCGTCGAGTGCAATGAGCCGCCCGTCCATGGTGCCGACAAAGACCTTGCCCTCGCCGAGCGCGACGCCGCGATTGTAGGGCGAGTGAGTCTGCCGCGCGATCAGCGCTTCATCCAATTCCGGGAAATACGACCAGATCACCTCCCCGGTGGCGCCGTTCAGGGCAAAGACCCGGCTGTAGGAACCCGTGTAGTAGAGCACCCCGTCGGCCA
Organism: uncultured Bradyrhizobium sp.; assembly: GCA_964454955.1. Classification (GTDB taxonomy): domain Bacteria; phylum Pseudomonadota; class Alphaproteobacteria; order Rhizobiales; family Xanthobacteraceae; genus Bradyrhizobium. The sequence goes on from CAYVVB010000142.1 coordinate 5,454, forward strand.
CGAGCGGCATTGACTGCAGGCCGCGGGTGGATCGTCCCGGAATATGAATCCAGGCGATGCTCAAGTTGCCGACATTGTTGGTGTTGATCTGGGAAAGCGGACTGTAATGGTAGGACTTGTAGGAACCGTGATAGGTCAGCCAATCGTTCTGACCGCCGGCCTCGATGCGGGCGGTATCCACCGATTGAGCAAACGCCGAGGACGCAGCAAACACCGCGCCGACGGCAACAGATAAGGCAAAACAACTCCGCTGTTTCATGGGCATGTCCTCCGTTTCTTGCGCTGGCCGTTACATCGCCGGGCCCGCCGCACCTGAATCACTTGTCAAAGCGATCCGGGGAGCGCCGCGCGCCGGAGAATTTCGACTTCGTCTTGAAAAACAGGTCTATTCCCAGACTGACCTTAACAGACACCCGCGGGTGCCGTCGCCCCTCCCCTTCCAGCCTCCGCGGCCTCTGATCGGGACCGGGTTCGCCTTCAATAGCATGCAGGGCAATCGTGTCCGCATCGCGATGTCGATCGTAGAACTTTGCCGGCAAGTCTGCTATCCCCGGCAGACCACGACGCGCTCGTAGCTCAGCTGGATAGAGCATCGGATTTCGATTCCGAGGGTCGGGAGTTCGAATCTCTCCGAGCGCGCCATTCCAAAGCAATGATCACCTCACCTTGCGTCGCGGAAAAGTGCCGTCGGGATGGGCCTGGAAGCTGCCAGGCAGCACTCATGGCCTTGTCCTGATCGTCCCTGGCGATCATCGTCTGCCCGGTGGCCGGCGATCGAGCCCGGCGGGCGATGAGCGGTTGCCGGCGCGACCCGCGAAGGGATGCTGGCGACGGAGCGAACGCCCTCCGACCGGAGGCGCGGCTCGTCAGGTGCCGACGACCGCCCCATCACCCGACAGGATTTGGCCCGCTCCGCTTTGGCTGCTCCGCGGCGGCGGGAAGACAGCAACAAAGAAGCCGTGCGACTGCGGGACGCTCTCGAAAAGAAACCTAAGCGGTGCGGCCAGAGCGCGCTCCGGGCGACGAAATCATTTCCGACGAAACCATTTCCTGAGAGGACGAAATCATCCCGAAACGGAGGAACCTTATCAATAGGGTCCTGTTAGCGCAGTGACCGGCGTTGAGGACGAGTTCGATGAGTATCGTCGCCGCAGTTATCGCATTGTTCAGCGTCAGCATCTTCCTGGCGCACGCCATTGAGGCTTACCAGGCCCAATAGCCGCAGACGCGGAACGGCAATTGGAGCAAGGCGCCCAACCGAACAGAGCCCTCAGTTCGGGAAGCAGGCCTTGTAGCGCCAGACAAAACCATAAGGACATGGCCGGCGCGGCGCTGAAACCGTGGGACATCGATCATAAAAGGTGGCGGAAGCCACGACGATGGTCCCATGATTGATGACACATCGGCCCCCAGCCCCACGATGGAAGCCGGGGCAGCATCCCTCCATGGCGTTGGCGCCACCGAAGTTTGCAAGGGCGCCAGCGACCAGACCTGCCGCGAAAAGCGTTTTCATGTTCCCTCCCCGGTTGAACACGTCTCGCGCGCAAGCGCGCCGCAAACGTAGGAAGTCCTGCCGAAAGGAACATAGGCTTCGACCACGGATCCGCAAAGTCCGGTCTTTGCGGCCCAAATGGCGGGATCGGCTCCGTCTATCGCGACCGATGTCGGACCGCGTCAGTCTCTCGGCACACCGCTAGTGAAATTGATCATCCGGCGCGGACGATGCCTTGTGCGACGGGAAGACGTCGCGGGCGCAACAGCGTTCGTCCTGCGCCGGCAACGCATGCCAATGGCGCAACGTGGATGTCCATGCGGATGTCATCGCCGCGATGAGCAAGCGATCAACGATCAGAACCGCGCGCTCCGCTGCGGACGAGGCGTAATTCATCGCTTCCTCCGATGCTGTGGATTGCGACACCCAATTATAGGATCTGCCGTTCCGTGTGACTGTGGGCCGGTTCACATTTCCTCGCCGCGCGCGTCGGGCGAGCATGTTGATCTTCAGGAGGTCGAAGACATCCAAACGCCTCGCGATACCATCCGGCGACGTGCGCCCCTGGCGTCCGACACCTGTACCGGTCAGCGGGCCATCAGCCGAGACTTCCTTCGGGCGGTTCTTTCTTGCCCTCTCGATTGGGCTCTCCACTCCCCTCCAGCGCCTCCTGTTCGCCTTCGTCGACGGGCCGATCGGAAGATGTGCGGAAGAGGAATGCGCAGCAGAGAAGCGCTAGACCGATAACGATCAACGTGATGCCCAGGATGCCCATCGTCGCGACCGCCAAAAAGGCATCCTAGCCGACTTTCGGCGGACCGGACATGGGGCCGCCGCCCTCTGACTGAGCCCCTCGCAGGCCGGAAGAGGGCTTTCGGTTGCTACATTGCGGTGCACAACCGATGTCAAATTGACAACCCAGTGCCGTTCGCGTCTAAAAATAGTCCATAATTTAAGAGTCTCGAGAGTCGCCGGCTGTGCGCCTCCCTTCGAATTGGGATGAGAAATGCTTGTGACGGCACGCCAGATCAGGGCAGCACGGTCAATGCTTGGATGGGAGCAGAATGACCTCGCGACACAGTCCGGGGTCGGCATCTCGACGATCCGGCGGCTGGAAAAGCTGAAGGACGCGCCCCTCGGGGCCAACTTCTCGACTATCGAAAGAATCAAATCTGCCTTTGAGCGGGCCGGAATTGAATTTCTGGGCAACCCGGGGCCCGGCGTCAGGCTCGCGCCGGCCAAAATGCCGACGCACGACGAAGCCGTTCTGAGACGCGCCGATCGTTGATCGGGCTAACCGCTTGCCCCCCGCGCACCGGCATCAATGCGGTTCGCTTCGTCAGCCGCCTCGGCCGAGCCGCTGCGAGAACAGCCCGATCACCAGAAGCCCAAACACGAGCAGCGCGGCGAGCAATGCGTCGGCGCGAATAGTGTGGCTGGAAATGCCGAAATCGTTGTGGGCGAGATCTGCCAGCCCGAACGCCGCCACGGCCGCCACGGCGAAAGCGAGAAGGAGGGTCGAGGTCTTGGAGGTATGCATGCCGTAACTATGCGTCGGCAGGGACAGAGACGCAACCCTCCCACCCGGCTCGCCACAGAGGTCCACGACTCCCCTGCCCATTGTGCCACAGGATGGCGGCCCGGCTACTCCCCGACCACACGTCTGCACAAACCCCCTGCGTTGCGGACCGACGACCTTCCGATCAATCGCCTGTTTCAGGCAATCGAGGCGCGCTTGCGCAAGGCAAAGCTGCATCTGATCGGTACGATCCTGCCCTTGCAACCGGCAGGGTCAGCGCATTTTCCGGACCCGCGTTGGCGCAAGGCGGGCACCGGTTTTCTGCAGAAAACGCAATCAAATGAAGAAGCCGGAGCGCGACTCTTGAATCCATCAAAGCCTGATGAGCGCCACGGCGCGGGCTGGATGCACAGCGAACGGTCGCCGTGTTCGCCGCATCGGGGGTGCAAAGCCGCTGAACGCTTGGAAGGTCGGGCTCCGACCCGCGCGAGTTCCTCGACACCGTCGGAGCCCGATATGCTTCAGTGATGGGCCGCAAGGCTCTTGACGCATCCGGACAGAAGCTCGGCGCCGGCAGAATGGCTGACGTCGCCGAGGCTGATCATGCCGACCATCCGCTTGCTCTTGTTGATGACGGGCAGTCTGCGGACCCCCAGCGTCTCCATGTGGTGCATCGCCTTGGCGAGGTCGTCGTCTTCGCGGCAGCAGTGGATGCCCGATGTCATCACGTCTCGCGCCATCGCGCGCGCCGCATTGAAGTTCATGGCCGCGAGCCCTTTGCAGACAATGTCGCGGTCGGTCACCATCCCGACCAGGTGGTCGTCTTCGCCGACCGGAATGCAGCCGATGTCGTGCTCCTTCATCAGCTTCGCGATTTCGGTGACGGGCGTATCGGGGCTGACCCAGTCGACGCCCTTATGCATTACTTCCTTCACTTTCATGGCTGACCTCCGTTGCGAGAATTTCGGATCGCGTCGATGCAACGCAGCACAACCCCCTTCGCCAATTATACAATGGATAGGCCGCGACGGCACGGATGGCCTTTGTCGCGCGCACGATCATAACCGCCATGAAGCGACGGAACACTAAAGCGTGATCCGAAATCATGGGCGGCGGCCCTCTGAAGGGACCATACTCAGGCACGGAACACGGAGTGATGACGGCCTGAAGAGACCCCGTCGCGCTATAGAAGAGGTATCTGCCATGCGGGTGAGCACGACGGCCGCCATGATTGCCGCAACAATGTTGATTCTTTTCTTGCCGCCGGCAGGCGCGCGCGGCCACCACGGGTTTGGCGGATCGGGTCATGCCGTCATGCACCCCGAACGGGGCACGCATGGCGGCGGAATGCATGGAAGCGGCGCCTTCGCAAACGACCAGCGGCGCGCCGATGACGACTATGTCAAGGCGGCCTCGGACGAACAGGACCGCCTCCTGAACAGCAAGATCAAGAGCATCTGCCGCGGCTGCTAGAGCGCGCGTGCGCCTATCTCACCAGAAAAATCCGTAGCGCGGCTGCTGCGCCACCTGCATCGTCATGGGCGGGCGCCCATAGTATTGCGGCGCATAATATCCAGGCGCATACGGCGAAGGCGCAATGCGGGCTCGGGCCACCCTGCGCCTGGGGGCTATTCTCGGCTCGGCCGCCACTTTCGGCTCGGCCTTCTTCACCTGATGGGCAACCTGCCTCGTCTCCTGCCTATCCGGCTTGTCTTGCTTTGCTTCTTTCGCTTCACCCGGAGCAAGCTGCGCGTACGCCTCGCGCCCACGCGTCTTCGCCGCAATCTCGGCAACCGGCGGCTGTGCGGCGGGAATCCCCGCCTTTGCAACCTGTGCGGACGCGGGCATCGGCGCGTTGGTGTCGAACGCAATCCGCTCAGGCCATTTGCGTTCGGAGTGAATGCGAAGCATCGGACCGTCGTCAGTGGTGGCGGCGGAGGCGACCGTGTTATCGGGTGCCTGCGGCTTGGGCAGCATCACGCCGCAAATCAACAGCAATGCGAGCAGAGCCCCGCCGACATACGCGAAATATCGCAACACTAACATTACAGGAACGCTCCATCCGCGCGACCCACTAACAGGTGGTGTTTAAATTTGTTCCTCGGGAGAGATGCCGGTTCAATGGCGCCGATAACTTTTCCGCTATCGCGGACATAGACATACGGGAAAGATCTTCCGCCGTTTGGAGAAGGCGAAGCGGATCGCCCGGAGGGCTGCCGTCCCACGGCGAAAGGCGCACGGCCCGGTCATTGTTGTTACGAGTGTCGGCGGCATCTGCCGCCCCACCATGGTTAAAGCGTCGTAAACGCGGTCTCGTGGAACCGGCCCGGCGGCAGGCACGCGGAGCGAAGCAGGCTGGAGCACAGCCATCAGAGGCGGCGCCAGTGACGGCAACACCAGCGAGCCCATTCCTTCCTCGGGTAGCATCTCGCAACGGTTCCGTTCGACCCCCGATAAAGCAACGGCGGCGATGGAAAGAAATCCGTGCGGCCACTAAGATCACCCACAGCCAGCCGTGGGCGGGGGCCGCTTTCCCGATCCGCAGTGGGGGTTTCACTTCGAAAGCCGAATGGGGAGGAATAATGCCGATTGTCACCTGGGATCACGTTCACCTGCGCAGCCCCGATCCGGAGGCGACCGCGGCCTGGCTCGAACAAGTGCTCGGCGGCGTGGTTGTCCGCGGGCCCGGACGCATCGACGTCAAGCTCGGTGGGGCCAATGTGTTCATCGCCAAGGTAGAGCCCGGCGACGGCGTCAACGCACCGCCGGCAACGCCTTATCAGGGGCTCGACCATTTCGGCCTCACGGTCAAAGACATCGACGCGGTTGCCGCCGAGATCAAGACCAAGGGCGTCGAGTTCACGAGAGAGCCGACCACCATCCGGCCCGGCGTGCGCGTCTGCTTCATCCGCGGTCCGCAGGGCATCTCAATCGAGCTGTTGGAGCGCGATCCGAAATACGCGTGATCGCCCTTCGTGCACCTGAGGCACCATACGGAGCCCGAATGAGCGAAACGATGTCCGGGACGCAAGTCGCGGCGTATCGCTGAAGCTCACGCAGGCTACACAGTTTCGTAGCCTTGCGCGCGCCGCGCAAACGGACTTACGTCATGCTCCCTGGCATGAAGCAGCGGATCGAAACTCCCAGATAGCCACGTATAGGCCAGACCATGGTGCGCCCAATTCGATTAGGCTCCGTGATCACAGCCTCGTCGGGAACCTCGATCCACTCGCCGTCCAGTCGCACCCGGTAGTGACCGTTGGATGTTTCCCAGTCGACGTCGGCAACGGCGGTGCCGTCCGCATCCGAACAGCATGGCCCCTTGCCGCTTCGCAGGCTCTCGAACCACTTGTGCAGTTCAGGGTTTTGAGCCGCATAGCGCCCGTCCGGATCGCGCGCGTGCGAAGCTTGTGCAGCGAGTGCGAGCAGCAGCGGGGCTGCCAAACGAAGCGATGCCTTCCAGCGACCAGCTTGGTGAAATGGGTAGCTCTTACTTGCATACGCGTCACGAGACTGACGCGGCTCATGGCCGCCGGAATTCATCCAGTTGCTCATTTGATCATGCTCCAGCACCTACCCCAGGGTGCAAAGGACGTCATGCATTTAGTGGGCCAATTTCTGATTCGTTGCCGATTTCGTGTAAGTCAACAGAGGATCGCGGGAGACTTTGCGCGAAGGCGCAGAGGACAAACGTTTTCCGCGAACCTGCCGACGGCAGGCATCATGTCTGTCGCCGAGCCCGTCCTCAGGCACTTGCGCGACCCACCGGGCGAGCGCGGCCGATTCTGGCCGGACGAACCCACCGCGACTTCGACGTAAGGGAGACGCTCAAGGGTCTTTTTTCTGCCCTAACAGGAACAAACGATTAGAGGAAATCCCAGCGACAGCGCGGCGACGACAATGAGGGGGAGCAACGTCAATGTTGCCCAATCAAAGCGCTGTCTTCTACCCCGAAGACCTTTCGCTTCTTGGACAGGTTTTTGATCATGCGGTCGAGTCGCTGCCGCCGAGCATGCGCACGCCTCACAATCGCGTTGAGATCGCGAAAAACATTCTGGCCCGTGCTGCGACAGGCGAGCGCGACCCTGTCGAGCTCGAACTCGCGACGTTGACCAATTTCAGAGATAACTCCCGCGGCGGGACGCCGGCCAGGCGCCGTCACGACGATCATCCTTGATTTCGCGTTTGATTGAAAAGACCGCTGCCGGCATGATCGCCTAGCCAATCCCCAATCAGCACCATCTGCGTGTGAGCTGACAAGGCGCCGAACATCGCTCCCTACTCCGCTGCTTCCTCCAGCGGCGCCACGCGCGGCAGGATCATCTGGATCCGCGTACCACGCCCGGGTTCGGAGTCGAGGTCGAGGCGTCCGCCGAGGCGGTTGGTCACGATGTTATAGACGATGTGCAGGCCAAGGCCGGTGCCACCCTGGTCGCGTCGCGTGGTAAAGAACGGATCGAAGGCACGGCGGCGCACGTCGAGACTCATACCGACCCCGTCGTCGGAGAAGATGATCTCGACATTGTCCTTGCCGGACTCCCGCGCGTAAATCTCGATCACCCCGGGCCGGCCGTCCGGAAAACCGTGCGCCACCGCATTGAGGAACAGGTTCGTCAGCACCTGGCCGTAAGGGCCGGGATAGCTGTTCATGATCAGGTTGGGCTGGCACTCGACGTTGAGCGTCAAATTCTGCTTGCGCAGGCCGGGCCGCAGGCTGAGCACCACTTGCTCCGTCAAATCGGCAAGATCGAACGTCCGCTGGTCGGAATAGTTGCGGTCCGCCGCCACCTGCTTGAACGATTGGATCAATTCGGCGGCGCGGTTGAGATTGGCGACAAGCTGGGAGGAAGCATCGCGGCTCGTCTCCAGGAAGTCGTTGAGGCTGGAGCGGCGCAAGTTGCCGCGCTCGACCTCAGCGGTGAAATTCGCGGCCTTTCGCTCGAGCGCCGAGGCCACCGTCAGGCTGATCCCGATCGGATTGTTGACCTCATGCGCGACGCCGGCGACGAGCCGCCCCAGGGCGGCAAGCTTCTCCGCCTCGATCAGCGAGGCCTGTGTCTCGCGCAGATTGCGCAGCGCCATCTCGGCGGCGTCGCGAGCTTTCCGCATCTCCTGCTCGCCGCGCTTGCGCTCTCCGATATCGAGCGCGACCGTGACGATGTGCTCGATCTCGCCGTCGCCGTCGAGCACCGGCAGCTTGTTCACCAGCCAGTGCCGCAGGCTGCCGTTGGCGTCCAGGTATTCCTCCTCGTAGAAGCCAAGTCCCTTTTTCGTCTTCAACACGCGCTGATCGTTGTCATCGGTTTTTGCCGAACCGTAGCGCGACATCAGGTCGGTGGTGGTGCGGCCGATCGCTTCCAGGGGGTCGACGCCGAAGATGCCCGCCATGTAGCGGTTCATCAGCACATAGCGCAGATTGCGGTCCTTGACATTGATGACGGCCGGCACGGTATCGATCACCTGCTGCAACAGCCGTCGGCCCTCGGCGATCGCATCCTCTGCGCGCTTCTGGTCGGTGATGTCGCGCACCGTGCCTTCATAGCGCACCATCCTGCCGTTCTCGTCGCGCACCGCAGTCGCGCTGTCGGAAAGCCAGAGAATGCCGCCATTGCGCTGACGCACCTGGTACTCGAAATCGCGCACCATGCCGTCGCGCTGCATCAGCCGCTTGTATTCCTCGCGCGCCTCGGGATGGACATAGACGTTGGCGGAAACATCGCGGATGCCGTTGATCAGATCCGCCGGCCTCTCGTAGCCCATCATCCGCGCCAGCGCCGGATTGGCGTTCAGCAGCGCGCCGCCCGGGGTGGTGACGTAGATGCCGTCCACCGAGCCCTCGAACAGCTTGCGATAGCTTTCTTCGGCAAGGCGCTGTTCGCTCAACGCCCGCACTGCGGCCTCTCGCGCGGCATCCGCATCGACCAGCGTTCGCCTGAACACTTCGGCGGCGCGCGCGATATCGCCGATCTCGTTGGCGACGTCCGTCGCCGGAATCGATGCGCTCTTTTCGCCTGCGGCGAGCGCGCGGATCGAGCTCGCGATCGAGACCAGCGGCCCCACGGTACGCCGGACCACGAAAGAGGCCGCAAAGGTGCCGATCAGCACCCCGATGGTGGAGAGAATGATGCTCTGCCACTTGGCTTCCGCCAGCGTACGGGCAAAATCGTGGCTGAGCACCCGCCCCTGTCGCGCGCTGAGCTCGCGAAGCAGTTCGGTCACCCGCCCGATCAGGCGGCCCTCGGTGCCGAGCACGTCCCTGTCCAGCGTGGAGATTTCACTTTCCGTCGTCGCAATCGCGATGATCGCCTGGGCGTAGGCGTCCGCCGCCTGGCGCAGCACCGGATCGTCGATCGCAAGCGCCTTCATCCGCCCGGCCGCCCGGCCGGCGCCCACGGGGTCGTTGGCAAGCAAGGCGCTCGCGATTTCGTTCTGGGCGAGAAACACCATTCGGCGACTGGCGCGGTCAGGCGCATCGGCCACCGCCTGCTCGAACTGGGCCCGGACCGGCTGCAGGGCGGCGAGCAGCTCGGCACGGCGCGAGATCAGCATGGAGACTCGTTCGATGCCCTCGCGGTAGTTCGCAAGCCGCTGGCTGACCCCGTCGATCATGGCCTGCTGCTCGGGAGCGAGTTGCAGCCGGGTCTTCTTCAGAAGCGCGTTCAATTCGGACGACGCCTGCGCGACCCGGTCCGATTGCGCACCGGGATCGGTGACGAAATCACGCGCGGCGAGCCGCAGCTCGTTCATCTGGCGGTCGATTTCCTCCGCGAGATCGCCGACATCCTGCAGCCGCTGCAGCTCGGCAAACGTCGAATCGATATGGCGGATGGCGACCACGCTCGCCATGCTTGTCGCGGCGATGAGAACGAGCAGCAGCAAGAAGCTGCCGAACGTCAGCTGCCCGATCGAGAGCGAAAACGATCGGACCCGTTTCAGAAGCGCCAAGAAGGCAGGTGGCATGGTAATTCCCGCCCGAGCCTAGAAGGCGCATTATACGACGTATTTTGGCGCGGGAAGAGCATGGGGCGTCGGGGATCCGGTCGCAAACCGGGCCGATTCGGCCGAATCTGCATTAACCATTAACCAAGCGCGCCGACCTCGAAGAGCTCGCCATCATATCCGGCTTCGCGGGGAATCCGCAGCTGCCTCCCGCCATTGAGTCGGGTCATGACGGGCATCACGGTCACGATCGGCTTGCCGCGTGCCGCGTTGAGTGCTTGGCCGACGCTTCCCTCCTTGCCCAGCTTGATCAGGTTGCGCGTGGTCGGGAACGGCAGCTTGAAGCGCCCGTTCTCGCCGCCCTGCAGCGCCTCGCGCGGCGACACCCAGATCGAATCGGTCGATTCCCTCCCGTCGTGGGCGCCGAGTTGGTCCGGCGGCGCTGCGGCAAGGAAGAACCAGGTGTCGAACCGCTTCGGCATGCCTTCCGGCGTGATCCAATGTGCGTAGGGAACGAGTTCGTCGACAGCAAGCCGGAGCTCGTTTTCAGCGAGCACGTCCAGGAACGTGATCTTGCCTTCGCAAAGCGGGGCACGGTAGGCAGCCTCGATCTCGCGGGCGCGCGAAGCCGCGACCAGACTTGTCGAGCCGTTCGGGCGCGCCAGCAATATGCCGCTCTCCTCGAAAGTTTCGCGGATGGCCGCGACGCGGAAGCTCAGAGCGCTTTCATCGAGCCATTCCCCACCGGTACGAAGATCGGGCCTTGCGACGATCTCCCTGTCGCCCTGGTCGATGCTGCCGCCGGGAAACACCAGGGCCCCCGAATTGAATTCGATTTGATGGTGGCGGACCATCATGAACACCTCGATCTCGCCGCTCCCCGCATTATCTCGCAGGAGCAGCGTGGTCGATGCGTGACGCGGGGCGACGATCTCGGCCATGGGTCAGCCCGCCGCGCTGGACTGAGGTTGCAGACTGGCGCGGCGGTCGACTCGCGCCACGCGCGACAAGAGATAATCGACTTCCGCACGCGCCGTCGCCGTCAGGCCAGTGCCCGGCTTGCGCTGGGCACTGGAGGCGATGATGCCGCGCTTCTGAAGCACATATTTGCGCACGGCAAGTCCTGCGCCCGGCTGCTGCTCATAGCGGATCAGCGGCAGATGCGCGTCGAACAGATCGTGTGCGGCGTCGCGCTTGCCCGCCTTCGACAGCTTCACGACGTCGATCAGCAACTCGGGGAAGGCGTAACCGGTCATGGCGCCGTCGGCGCCACGTTCCATCTCGAAATCCAGAAACAACCCGCCATTGCCGCACAGGATCGAGAGCGGGCGCAGCGAACCGTCCTTCTGAAAATTGCGCAGCGTCGATATCTTTTCCAGCCCCGGCCAGTCCTCATGCTTGAGCATCACGCAGGAGGGACTATCCATCACGATCTTGCGGATCACCGCGGGCGTGAACACCACGGTGAGCGTCAGCGGATAGTCCTGCAGCACCCAAGGCACGTCCTCGCCGATCGCCTCCTGCGCCTGTTTGAAATAGCCGGTGATCTGGTCGTCGGTGCGCAGGTTGGGCGGCGGCGCGATCATGACACCGGCGGCACCCGCATCCATCGAGGCACGCGCCAGCGAGCGCATCGAGGCGAAGCCCGGCGCGGAAACGCCGACGATCACCTGCATGGTCTTCGCGCGCTTGACGAAGCGGATCGCAACCTGCTCGGCCTCCGCGGCGTCGAGCTTCGGCGCTTCGCCCAAAATGCCGAGCACGGTGACGCCTTCGCAGCCAACCTCAGCGTAAAAATCCGTCAGCCGGTCGATCGATCTTTCGTCGATGCGGCCGTCGTCATGGAACGGCGTCGGCGCGATTGCAAAAGTGCCTGCGGCCTGCGGGGTAAGCTTTGTCACATGCGTCTCCAATCTCTTGCGTCATTCCAAGGCACGCGAAGCGTGAACTATGGTGCGCCAATTGCGCACCTGAGAATTTCGAGGTTCCGGGTTCGATGCTTGGCATCGCCCCGGAACGACGGCAAATCAAAACCTTCGCGCGGATTTCTTGATCTCCTCTTCGGAGAAAAAGATCTCGTGCGCGTGCTCGGCGATGTCCTGCGCCTTCCATCCAGAATGCGGCGGCTTCCAGCCCTCCATCTCCATCATCCGCATTTCGCGGACGCCACGCGGGCCGGAAACGCCGAGCACCTTTCCGGTCTGGTCGCCCGACAAATCGCTGACCATGTATAGCACGGCCGGCGCGATCCCGTCCGGTCCCAACGCGGCGCCTGGATTTTCCTTGTATCGGGGCAGGTCTGCGGTCATGCGGGTCAGCGCGCCAGGGGCGAGCGTCCAGATCCGGATGTTGTATTTGCGGCCCTCGATGGCGAGCACGTTGGAGAAGCCCCAAATGCCGCCCTTGGCCGCGCCGTAATTGCTCTGGCCGAAATTGCCGATCAGGCCGGATGTCGACGAGGTGTTGACGATCACGCCGCCGCCATTCTCGCGCATCCAGCGGAACACCGGGAGCGTGGCGCAAAAGGCGCCCTTCAGGTGCACCTTGATGACCTTGTCCCAATCGGCTTCGCTCGCCTTGGCGAAGGTCTGGTCGCGCAGGATGCCGGCATTGTTCACGAGGATATCGGCGCGGCCGAAATTCCTGATGGCATCGTCGAACACCGCCTGCCCGCCCTCTATGGTCGAGATGTCGGCGCCGTTGGCGATGGCGCGACCGCCCTCGGCCCTGATCGCCTCGACCACCTTCTCCGCCATCGACTTGTCGGCGCCCGAGCCGTCGCGCGGGCCGCCGAGATCGTTGACCACGACCGCCGCGCCCTCGCGGGCGAAAAGCCTTGCGTAAGCCTCTCCCAATCCCCCGCCCCCGCCGGTGATCAGCGCCACCTTGCCGTCGAGTAGTCCCATGGCGGTCTCTCCCTGTTTAATCTGTCATTCCGGGATGGTCCGAAGGACCAGACCCGGAATCTCGAGATTCTCGGGTGCGCAATTGCGCACCGTAGTTCACGCTTCGCGTGCCCCGGAATGACGACGTTAACCCAAGAGCGTCATGCCGTTCTTGATCACTGTGACGCCCCGCGCCTTCACCCTGGCTTCGAACGAGATCACGCTGCCGTCCTTCCACATCTCCAGAGTAACGGTCTCGCCGGGATAGACAGGCGAGGAAAAGCGCGCCGTGTGCCGCCTGAAGGCCGTGGGATCATAATCGGCGTAGGTCTGCAGGACGCCGCGGCAGGTGAGGCCATAGGTGCACATGCCATGCAGGATGGGTCTCGGAAAACCTGCGCGCCTTGCGAATTCGGGATCGGAGTGCAGCGGATTGCGGTCGCCGCAAAGCCGGTAAATCAGCGCCTGGTCCGGCCGGGTGGAGATGTCGATTGTCCTGTCGGACGCGCGCGACGGCATCTTGTGCGGCTCGGGTTGCGAGAGGCTCGGCCCGCCAAACCCGCCATCCCCCCGGGCGAAGCGGGAAGCGACAAGAGTTGCGAGCTTCTCGCCCTTTTCATCCTTCAGCACGGTCTGGTGGTTGATCACCACTCCCCTGTCCTTGCCCTTGTCGTAGACCTCGATCACCGACGAGTCGGCGCTGATGTGGGCCGCGGTTGCCAAGGGACGGTGGAAGGTAATGTCGCGCTCGCCATCCACCACCAGCACACGATTGAGGTTCATTTCGCCGGGCCCGGCGCCCCAAGCTGCGACTGAGGCGAAGGTCGGCACCACCTTCAGCGGGCGCGGCGTTGCGCTCGCCTCGTTGACGAAAGCGAGCTCACGTTCGTCCATGGGATCGGCGCCCATGCCGATACCGTAGGCGTACAGCATCACTTCACGGTCGGTGTAGCTGTGTTTTTGACCGAGGTTCTTAAGCCCCTTCAGCTCTTCGTATCTGGCCCACATCTTTTCGACTTCCTCCCCGACGGTTTTGCTTTCGGCACCGGCACCCGTTGTTGCGCCGTCTCCTACAAGGGCAGTAGGTCAGATCGGCGTGAAGAACGGCAGCGGCGCGCCTTCGGTCGGCTTGAACACCACCTTGACCTTCTGGCCGATCTTCAGCCTCTCGATGTCCCAGTCGACGAAATTGGTCTGCAGCGATGGGCCTTCCTTCAAGGTGACGTAGCCGATCGCGTAAGGGCCGGTCGGCGACTTGCGCATCAGGCTGAACGTGTAAATCGTGGCCTCGCCGGATGCTTCTTCCCACACCGTCTTGTCGGAGAAGCAGAACGGGCAGATCGAGCGGGGGAAATAATGCGCTTCCCCGCAGGCGGTGCAGCGCTTGATCAGGAACTTGCCTTGCGCGGCCGCATCCCAGAACGGCTTCGTTTCCGGATTGGTCTGCGGGGCGGGGTATTTTTTTGCTTCACTCATCACACGCGCTCCAGAATTGCGGTCGAGGCGGCGTGCCGGACACCCAGCAGTCCGCCGGTGCCATGCGCAATCGCGAGATCGCAATTCGGTACTTGCACTTTCGGATGCGCTTCGCCGCGAAGCTGCCTGACGGCTTCGATGATCTTGGTCATGCCGCCACGATTGACGGGATGGTTGCTGCACAACCCACCGCCGTCGGTGTTGAACGGCAGCTTGCCGACGCCGGAGATCAGGTTGCCGTCGGCAACGAACTTGCCGCCCTCGCCCTTCTTGCAGAAGCCGAGGTCCTCGAGCTGCATCAGGACGGTGATGGTGAAGCTGTCATAGAT
>CAYVVB010000143.1:0-1707 GCA_964454955.1 uncultured Bradyrhizobium sp.
GATTTTCGCATGGTTTCGGCGCAGGAGATGGACGGCCTGAAGCGGCAGGCGGCGGCGCGCGCGCTGGAGGAGGTGCGCGACGGCATGCGGCTCGGGCTCGGCACCGGCTCGACGGCGAAGCATTTCGTCGAGCTGCTCGGCGAGCGCGTGCGCGCGGGCCTCAAGGTGGTCGGTGTGCCGACGTCGGAAGCGACGCGCGCGGATGCCGAGCGCTGCGGCGTGCCGCTCACCACGCTGGACGGCATCGACCGCCTCGATCTGACGGTCGACGGCGCCGACGAGATCGATCCCGCGCTCAACCTGATCAAGGGCGGCGGCGGTGCGCTGCTGCGGGAGAAGATCGTGGCGGCGGCATCCGATCGCATGATCGTGATCGCCGACGACAGCAAGTTGGTCGCCACGCTGGGCCGTTTCCCGCTGCCGGTCGAGGTCATTCCGTTCGGCATCGCCGCGACCCGCCGTGCGATCGAGAAGGCATTTGCACAAAGCGGCGTTTCCGGGCAAATGGCGCTCCGCAAGTCCAGCGCCGGCCACGTTTTCGTCACCGATGGGGGCCACTGGATCGTCGATGCCCATCTCGGACGGATTGAGGACCCCGCACGCCTCGCCAAGGCGCTGAGCGCCATCCCCGGCGTGGTCGAGCACGGGCTGTTCGTCGGCTTGGCCAGCGTGGCTGTTCTGGCGGGTGGCGCGGGAATCCGCGTAGTTGAACGGCGCTGAGCCGCCGAAAGGAGACCAGGAATGAAGAGCGTATTGAAGATCTTGCCCGTGGCCGGCCTCGCGATCGGATTGGCTTTTGGCGCCGTTCCGGCATCGGCCCAGCAGCCGCCGAAGCCGTCGCCGGCAGCGATCGCCGCGGCCAAGGAAATCCTGGCGCTGAAGAATGCCAACGTGATGTACGCCAATGCCGTGCCCGGCATGGTGGAGAAGACCAAGGTCACGCTGATGCAGCAGAACCTCAACTACCAGAAGGATCTGAACGAGGTCGCTCCGATCGTGGCCCAGCAGCTCGCCGGTCGCGAGAAGGAGATCGGCGAGGGCATGGCGCAGGTCTATGCCAGCGAGTTCACCGAGCAGGAGCTGAAGGACCTCGTGACCTTCTACAAGTCGCCGTTGGGCCAGAAGCTGATCACCAGCGAGCCGAAGGCGATCGGCCTCAGCATGGCCTTCATGAACTCCTGGGCGCAGAACTTCGCCGAAACCGTCATGGCCACCTTCCGCGCCGAGATGAAGAAGCGCGGCAAGGACATCTGATACGAACGTCCGAACGGACGCGTCCTGGAGAGGTCGAGGTGAACAATGGCTGAATTCGACGTCGACCTCTTCGTCATCGGCGGCGGCTCGGGCGGCGTGCGCGCCGCGCGCATCGCGGCCGGCTATGGCGCCCGGGTGATGATCGCGGAAGAGTACCGCATGGGCGGCACCTGCGTGATCCGCGGTTGCGTGCCGAAGAAGTTGTTCGTGATCGGATCGCATGTCCGGCACGAGATCGAGGACGCCGCGGGCTTTGGCTGGACCATTCCCGCGGCCACCTTCGACTGGCCGACGCTGATCGCCAACAAGGACAAGGAGATCGCGCGGTTGGAGGCGGCCTATACCACCAACGTGGAGAAGTCCGGCGCGCGCATCGTCAAGAGCCGCGCGGTGATCGAAGACGCCCACACCGTCCGTCTGGTCAGCAACGGCGAGACGGTGCGGGCCAGATAT
>CAYVVB010000144.1:0-23044 GCA_964454955.1 uncultured Bradyrhizobium sp.
AGGTTGAGTGCTTCAGCAACCTCAGTCTGGCTTCAGACCTGGCTGCTATCCACTCCCCATGGAATCTTCGTTTGCGCTCGCAGTGACGAAATGCGGATCTCTGTCCGTCGTCATGCCCCGCACAGAATCGCGTTATCGCGCCAACGCCGGGCATGGATGGCGAAGGCCGTCCTTGCCGCGATAGGTGCCGGAGACCGGATCGAAGGAGCGAAAGTGCCGGGCGCAATAGCTTGCCTCGCCTGGCGGGTGGCCGAAGACGACCTGCGACGGGTAGGGCCATCGGGCGCGGTAAGGATTGCTCTCGAGAAAGCCGGCGGAGCCGATCGACGCGAGCGGCGGGCTGGCGGCGAAATTGCCGGGGAAGCCGCCGTTGGTCGGGAAGTCACGATCGTCGTTGCGGGCGTCGAACGTCCACCACGGGCTGGTGACGCCGTAGCGGAGCGGACGAGGGTAGTATTCGCCTGCGAGAGCCGGCGGCGCAAACACGGATATCGCGAGGAGCAGAGGTGCCATCTTCGACGCAAGCGTGTGCTTCATGGCCGGATCGTTCCCCAATCGCCTTTCCACCCCGTGAGCCGCCCCTTGCGGAATTGCAGGTACAGGCCATCGCTGCGGACGGACAACGCGCTGCCCTTTACATTGGGAATCGCAAGCAACAGCTCGTTGCCCGGACGGCCGCGAACGTAGAGCAAAGGCACGCCGAGGGACTGCGCAGCTTCATCGGGAGTCATGCCGAAGCTGAGCGGCACGCCATTCTGCGGGATCGCGAACGGGCTGCCGCCGAAGGCCGGCGTGGCCGCGGCGATGCAGGCCGCCAGAAAAACCGAGACCGGATAACGCGCACGCATTGCTCACTCCACCGACGCCAGCGTACCCTGCGGCGTCCATCCGCCGCCAAGGGCCTGGAACAGGCTGCTTGCCGCGAGCAGCTTGTTGAGCCGTACCTGCACCAGCACATTTTCCGCGGTGAACAGTGTCTGCTCCGCCTGCAGAACGGTGATCAGGTTGACCGTGCCGCCGCGCAACTGCGTCTCCGCGACTTCGAAGGCCTTGCGCGAGGCCGTCACCACGTCGTTCTGCAGGCGCTCCTGCAGGGTGAATTTTTGCAGGGCGATCAGCGCCTTCTCGACATCGGAGAAGGCGGAGATGACAGCCTTGCGATAGGTCTGGAGGTCTTGCAGCTGCAGGCCCTTCGCCTGCTTCAATTGGCTCTCCAGCAGGAATCCGTCGAACAGGGGCTGCGTCAGGCTTGCCGTCATGGTGTAGAACCATGCGCCCGGCGTGAACAGCGAAGCCAGCGCGGTGCTCTGCAGGCCGGTCGTGCCGGTCAGCTGGATTTGCGGAAAGAACGCGGCGCGCGCGGCCTCGATGCTGAAGTTGGAGGAGGCGAGCGTCGCTTCGGCCTGGCGGATGTCGGGCCGCTGATAGAGCAGCTCCGAGGGCAGGCCCGGCGTGACCCGCGGCACCGCGATGTGGCTGGTCGTGCCGCCACGGACGCTGAAGCTGGCGGGGGCGCGGCCCACCAGCACCGCAAGCGCGGCGATGTTCTGGTCACGGGTGACCTCGAGCGGCGGAATGTCGGCGCGCTGGGTCGCGACCAGTGCCTCCTGCTGCGAGAGGTCGAGTTGCGAAGCCGTTCCGCCGGCGAACTGGGTCTTGATCAGGTTGAGGATTCGCTCGGCCGCCGCCAGATTCTGGCGCGTCACGCGCAACTGGTCCTGGGCGGCCAGCACTGTGAAATAGGTGTTGGCCACCGTGGCCATCGTGGTGAGCGTGACGACCTCGCGATTGTAGCGCGCCGCCGTCGCGCTCTCCTCGGACGCGGCGAGGGTCGCGCGGTTCTTGCCCCAGAAGTCGAGCATGTAGCTCGCCGTCAGGCTGGTCGAATAGATGGACAGGTTGGAGCCGCCACCGCCGCCACCACCGAGACCACCGCCGCCGAGGCCGCCGCCAACGCCCGAGCCGGAGCTGGTCGATCCGAAATGTTCGCGCTCGGCGCTCGCACTTCCGCTGACGCTGGGCAGCAGCGGGGCGCCGGAGATCCCGACCTGGGCGTCGGCCTGCACGATCTGCGCGATCGCCACGGCGATGTCGAGATTGTGGACCTGGGCCGCATCCATCAGCGCGGTGAGTTCGCTGGAACGGAATCCACGCCACCAGTCGAGCGCCGGCACGGCGGCATCGGCGTCGCGCTTGGTGGAATAGCGATAGGACGCGGGCACATCGAGACCGAGTTCGGGTCGCTCGGTGCCGAGAATGCAGCCCGACAGGCCGGGGCTGATCGCGAGCGCAGCCAGCGCGGACGCCGCGCGGAATTTCGCGCCGCTTCGCGCGGACACGCTCCGGGCAAGCGTCCGGATGTTGCGAACGATCGGATCTAATGCGGATCTCGGCATCTACTCGCCTGGCTGCAGTGAAGGCCCGGGCGTGTAAGGTGCCGCGTTGCCCCGAAGACGTTGGCCCCAGAGGCGGAACCTGTCCAGATACAAATAGATCACAGGTGTGGAATAAAGCGTCAGCACCTGGCTCAGCGCGAGTCCGCCGACGATGGAGATGCCAAGCGGTTGCCGCAATTCACCGCCGTCGCCGACGCCGAGCGCCAGCGGAACGGCGCCGAGCATGGCAGCCATGGTCGTCATCATGATGGGACGGAAGCGAAGCAGGCAGGCTTCGCGAATCGCATCGAGAGGAGCGAGGCCGCGCCTGCGCTCCGCGTCCAGCGCGAAGTCGATCATCATGATCGCGTTCTTCTTGACGATGCCGATCAGCAGGATGACGCCGATCAGCGCCATGATGCTGAACTCGGTCTTGAACGCCATCAGCGCCAGCAGCGCGCCGACGCCGGCCGAGGGCAGGGTGGAGAGGATGGTCAGCGGATGCACGTAGCTCTCGTAGAGAACCCCGAGCACGATGTAGATCGTCACCAGCGCCGCGAGGATGAGATAGGGCTGGTTGTTCAGCGAATCCTGGAACGCCTTTGCCGTGCCCTGGAACGTGCCGCGAATGGTGGCGGGCACGCCGATACGGTTCATGGTGGATTCGATGGTCGCGGCCGCCGTGCCCAGCGAGACGTTCGGCGGCAGGTTGAACGAGATGGTGTTGGCGACGAGCAGGCCCTGGTGATTGACGGCGAGCGGCGTGGCGCCGGTCGTGAAGTGCGCGACCGCCGAGAGTGGAATCATCGTCTCCTGGTTCGTGCTCACGGCCGAGCCTGTCGAGGAGATCCCCTTGCCGGTTGCGCCGATCGAGTTGGTGGCGAGGTTGCGCGCGGCCTGCGCGTTGGCGGAATTCGCGGAGAAGGTCTTGCCGCCCGAGACGACTGTTCCGGCCACCGCGTTGGTCGACTGCGAGCCGCCGACCGAGCCGCCCGACGTGCTGACATAGACGTCCTTCAGCGTCTCCGGATTCTGCCAGTAGCGCGGCGCGACCTCCATGATGACGTGATACTGGTTGCGCGCCACATAGATGGTGGAAACCTGGCGCTGGCCGAAGGCATCGTACAGCGTGTTGTCGATCTGGCTCACGGTGATGCCGAGCCGCGCCGCCGCGTCGCGATCGATCACGAGGTCGGTTTCGATCCCCTTGTTCTGCTGATCGCTGTTGACGTCGGCGAGACTAGGCTCGCGCTGCAGCGCCGCCACGATCTTCGGTGTCCACGCGTTCAGCTCTTCCAGCGTGGGGGCCTGCAGCGTGTATTGGTACTGCGCGTTGCTGGCGCGGCCGCCGACGCGAATGTCCTGCACCGATTGCAGGAACAAGGTGGCGCCCGGCACGGCCGCGAGTTGCCGCCGCAGGCGCGCGATCACCCCGTCGGCGGTGACGTCGCGCTCGCTGCGCGGATGGAGCGAGACGAACATGAAACCGGAATTGGTCGATCCCCCGCCGGTGAAGCCGACTGCGGTCTCCACCGCCGGATCCTTCTTGATGATGCTGACGAACTGATTCAGCTTCTGCTGCATGAGCTGAAACGAAATGCTCTGGTCCGCCTGGATGATACCGATGAGGCGCCCGGTGTCCTGCTGCGGGAAGAAGCCCTTCTGGATGACGCCGTACAGATAGAAGTTCAGTCCGAACACCGCGAGCAGGATCAGCATCACCGAGCGTGGATGCTCCAGCGCGTTGGTGAGGGTGCGCCGGTAGAAGCCCAGCATCGCCTCGAAGAAGCGCTCGCTCGCGCCATAGAAGAGGCCGCGGGGGGCCTCGGCGTGCGGGCGCAGCAGCACCGAGCACATCATCGGCGTGGTGGACAACGAGATTGCCAGCGAGATCAGGATGGAGATCGAGATCGTCATCGCGAATTCGCGGAACAGCCGGCCGACGATGCCTCCCATCAGGAGGATCGGAATGAAGACGGCGATCAGCGAGATGCTCATCGAGAGCACGGTGAAGCCGACCTCGTTGGCGCCTTTCAGGGCGGCTTCGAACGGCGACAGGCCGTCCTCGATGTAGCGGGTGACGTTTTCCAGCACCACGATGGCGTCGTCGACCACAAAGCCCGTCGCGACCGTCAGCGCCATCAGCGACAGATTGTCGAGGCTGTAGCCGAGCAGGTACATGACGCCGAAGGTTGCGACCAGCGATGCCGAAACCGCCACGACGGGAATGAAGGTGGCGCGCATGTTGCGCAGGAACGCGAACACCACGATGATCACCAGCATCACCGCGAGTATCAGGCTCCGCTCGACATCGTGCAGCGAGGTGCGGATGGTGGTCGAGCGGTCGACCCCGAGCGAGATGTCGATCGCCGGCGAGACCGACGCGCTCAGGGTCGGCATCAGCGCCTTCACCCGGTCGACCGTCGAGATGATGTTGGCGCCCGGCTGCCGGTAGAGGATGATCAGCACCGCCGGCTTGCCGTTGGCAAGGCCCGCGTTGCGGATGTTCTCCACTCCGTCGGTGACCTCGCCGATGTCGGACAGATGCACGGCCGAGCCGTTGCGGTAGGCCACGATCAGGGATTGGTAATCCTTGGCCTTGTTGGCCTGGTCGTTCGCGTAGATTTGATAGCGCCGGTCGCCGACATCGATGCCGCCCTTGGGACTGTGCGCATTGGCGCTTGCCAGCGCCGCGCGGACGTCCTCCAGGCCGATCCCGTACTTGAAGATGGCTTGCGGGATCAAATCGACCCGTACCGCCGGCAGGGAGCCGCCGCCGATGACCACCTCGCCGAAGCCGTCGACCTGCGACAGCTTCTGCGCCAGCACCGTCGACGCCGCGTCGTAAACGTCGCCACGGGTCAAGGTGTCGGAGGTGAGGGTAAGGATCAGGATCGGGGCGTCGGCCGGATTGACCTTGCGGTAGGTCGGGTTGCTGCGCAGGCTGGTCGGAAGATCGGCGCGGGCCGCGTTGATGGCCGCCTGCACGTCGCGCGCGGCGCCGTTGATGTCGCGGTTGAGCCCGAACTGCAACGTAATGCGGGTGGTGCCGACCGTGCTCTGCGATGTCATCTCGGTGACGTCGGCGATCTGGCCGAGATGGCGCTCGAGCGGGCTCGCCACCGTCGTGGCGACATCCTGCGGGCTTGCGCCGGGCAACATCGCCTGCACCGAAATGGTCGGAAAATCCACTTGCGGCAGCGGGGACACCGGCAGCTTGAAAAACGCCACGATTCCCGCAGCCGCAAGCCCGAAGGTCAGCAAGGTCGTTGCGACCGGTCTGCGAATGAAGGGGGTGGACGGATCCATGGCTCAGCGAGATCCGCTGAACTGGCCGAGGCTGCGCGGCCGGCCGGTCAACCGCAACGCCAGCCGGTCGAACCAGAGATAGATGACGGGCGTCGTGAACAGCGTCAGAAGCTGGCTGACTAGGAGGCCGCCGACAATCGAAATGCCGAGCGGGTGGCGGAGCTCGGAACCCGCGCCGCTGCCGAGCATCAGCGGCAGCGCGCCGAGCACCGCGGCCAGCGTGGTCATCAGGATCGGCCTGAACCGCAAGAGGCAGGCCTGGTAGATGGCGTCGCGCGGCGGCAGGCCTTCGTTGCGTTCGGCATCGAGCGCGAAGTCGATCATCATGATCGCGTTCTTCTTCACGATGCCGATCAGGAGAATGATGCCGATGATCGCCACGATGGTCAGGTCGTCGCCGGCCATCATCAGGGCCAGCAGCGCGCCGATGCCGGCGGACGGCAGGGTGGACAGGATGGTGATGGGATGGATGAAGCTCTCGTAGAGCACGCCGAGCACGATATAGACGGTGACGATCGCCGCCATGATCAGGAAAAGCTGATTGGTCAGCGACGCCTGGAACGCGAGTGCCGCGCCCTGGAAGCTCGTGATCACGCCGAGCGGCTGGCCGATGTCGACCTGCGCCTGCTTGATGGCATCGACCGCTTCGCCGAGCGAGGCGCCGGGGGCCAGGTTGAACGAAACGGTGGCGGACGGGAACTGCCCGAGATGGGACACCTGCAACGGCGCGGTGGTCTCCCGCATCGTGGCCATCGAGGCCAGCGGAACCGGCGTGCTGCCGACCGACGACGGCAGGTAGATGTCAGACAGCGATTGCAGCGAGGTCTGCAGGGCCGGGTCGGCCTCGAGGATGACGCGGTACTGATTCGAGTTGGTGAAGATGGTCGAGACGATGCGCTGACCATAGGAATCGTAAAGCGCATTGTCGATGGTCGCGGGCGTGATGCCGAAACGCGCGGCCTGGTCGCGATCGATGTCCACGAATACCGAAAGGCCTTGCGCGGCTATGTCGGTCGCGACGTCAGCGAACTGCGGCAGCGTTCGCAGCTTGTCGACCAGCTTGTGCGTCCATTCGGCAAGCTGCGCCGGGTCGGCGTCCTGCAGAATGAACTGGTACTGCGTCTTGCTGACCGTTCCCTCGATGGTCAGGTCCTGAACCGGCTGCATGTACAGCGTGACGCCCGGCAGCGAGGCAGTCGCGTTCTTGATCCGTCCCATGACGGTGCCGATGTCGGATTTGCGCTGATCATGCGGCTTCAGGTTGATCAGGATGCGGCCGGCGTTGAGTGTGGTATTGGTCCCGTCGACGCCGATGAAGGAGGACAGGCTTTCGACCTCCGGATCCTTGAGAATGATCCTGGCGAGCTGCTGCTGCCGCTCGGCCATGGCGGCGTAGGACACCGATTGCGGTGCCTCCGAAATCGCCTGGATCACGCCGGAATCCTGCAGCGGGAAAAATCCCTTCGGGATCACGACGTAAAGCGCGGCGGTGAAGGCGAAAGTTGCGAGTGCCACCAGCAGTACAAAGGTCTGGCGGTCGAGCACCCAGTTCAGCATATGTCCGTAAAGGGCGATCACGCGGTCGAAGGCTTCGCGATTGAAGCGCTGGAAGGCGTTCTCCCTCGCCTCGCTTTCCGGCCTGAGCAGCTTGGCGCAGGCCATCGGCACCAGCGTCAGGGAGACCACGGCGGAGATCAGGATGGTCACCGCGAGCGTGATGGCGAATTCCCGGAACAGCCGCCCGACCACGTCGCCCATGAACAGCAGCGGGATCAGCACGGCGATCAGCGATACCGTGAGCGAGATGATGGTGAAGCCGATCTGCTCGGAGCCGCGCAGCGCGGCCCGCAGCGGCGGGTCGCCTTCCTCGATGTAGCGGGAGATGTTCTCGATCACGACGATGGCGTCGTCGACCACGAAACCGGTCGCGATGGTGAGCGCCATCAGCGAGAGATTGTTCAGGCTGAAGCCGAACAGGTACATGGCGCCGAGAGTGCCGACCAGCGACAGCGGCACCGAAAGGCTCGGTATCAGGGTTGCCCGGGTCGAGCGCAGGAAGACGAAGATGACCAGAACGACCAGGATCACGGCGAGCGAGAGCTCGTACTCGACGTCCCGCACGGATGCGCGGATGGTGACGGTGCGGTCGGTCAGGACGTTGAGATCGATCGCGGCCGGAAGCGTCGCCTGCAGTTGCGGCAACAACGCCTTGATGCCGTCGACCACCGAAATGACGTTGGCGCCGGGCTGGCGTTGAATGTTCAGGATGATGGCCGGCGTTTCGTTCATCCAGGCGCCGAGCTTGTCGTTCTGCGCACCGTCGACGACATCGCCGACGTCGCTCAGGCGAACCGGCGATCCGTTCTTGTAGGCGACGATCAGCGATTTGTAGTCGGCGGCGTTGCGGATCTGATCGTTGGCGTTGATGGTGGAGGCGCGCATCGCACCGTCGAAATTACCCTTGGGTGTGTTGACGTTGGCGTTGCCGAGGGTGGTGCGCAGGTCGTCGATGTTGAGTCCGTAGGCGGCGAGCTTGCGGATGTCGGCGCGAATGCGCACGGCCGGGCGCTGGCCGCCGCTGATGCTGACGAGCCCGACGCCTGCAAGCTGCGAAATTTTCTGCGCAAGCCGCGTATCGGCAAAATCCTCGACCTGCGTGAGTGGCATGGTCTTCGACGTCAGTCCGAGCGTGAGGATCGGCGCGTCCGCAGGGTTTACCTTGGCGTAGATCGGCGGCGCCGGCAGGTCGGAAGGGAGCAGATTGCCGGCGGCATTGATCGCGGCCTGCACCTCCTGTTCCGCCACGTCGAGCGAAATGCTCAAGCCGAATTGCAGCGTGATGACCGATGCGCCAGCCGAACTCACCGAGCTCATCTGGTTGAGGTTGGGCATCTGGCCGAACTGCACCTCGAGCGGCGCGGTGATGGAGGAGGTCATCACGTCGGGACTGGCGCCCGGATAAAAGGTCTGCACCTGGATGGTCGGATAGTCGACCTCGGGCAGCGCCGCCACGGGCAGGAACTTGAACGCCAGCATGCCCGACAGCATGATGGCGACCATCAGCAGCGTGGTCGCCACCGGCCGCAGGATGAATGGCTGGGACGGGTTCATTGTTTCGAGCTGCCGTCCGAACGCTTCTTCCTGCCGCCGCCCGCCTTGTCCGGGCCGGACGCCGGCGCGGCGCCGGCCGGATTGTTCGGGCCCGAGGCCGGAGCGGCGGCGGGCGGGTTGTTGGCGTCGGCCGCCTGGCGCAGCACGATCTTGGCGCCGTCGCGCAGCTTGTCGGCGCCGTCGATCACGACGCGATCGCCCTTCGAAAGGCCCGAAAGCACCTCCACGCGGTCGCCGTCGGTGACGCCGAGCTGGATCGGACGCACGGAAACGGTGCTGTCGGCGTTGATCAGATAGGCAAAGGTTCCGGGGACGCCGCGTTGGACGCCCGCCGTCGACATCGTGATCACGCCGTTATGGGTGTCGAGCAGCAGGCGGATGTTGACGAACTGGTTCGGAAACAGCGTCCGCTGGTCGTTTGGAAACAGCGCGCGCAGCTTGATCGTGCCGGTGGTCTGATCGATCTGGCTGTCGAACGTCTGCAGCGTTCCGTCGGCGAGCTTGCCGGAGCCGCTGCGGTCGAGCGCGGTGACCGGCAGCACGGCGCCCGCCTTCAGGCGCTTTGCGATGGCTTGCAGATTGTCCTCGGGCACGGTGAACAGCACGCTGATCGGCGTGAGCTGGGTGATGACCACAAGGCCGTTGGTATCGCCCGGAGTGACGTAGTTGCCCTGGTCGACCTGACGCAGGCCGACCCGTCCGTCGATCGGCGAGAGGATCCTTGTGTAGTTCAGGTTGACTTCCGCCGACTGGACCGCGGCACGGTCGGCTTCAACCGTTCCCTGGTCCTGGGCGACCAATGCGACCTGCGTGTCCAGGGTCTGATGCGGCACGGCGTTCTGCGCGGCAAGACCCTGGTAGCGCTGCAGATCGACCTGTGCTCCCTTCAACAGCGCCTCGTCGCGTGCAAGCTGGCCCTTGGCCTGCGCCAGCGACGCCTCATAGGGGCGGGAATCGATTTCCGCGATGAGGTCGCCTTTCTTGACCTCGTCGCCCTCCTTGAAATCGATCTTCATCAGATAGCCGCTGATCTGGCTCCTGACGGTGACGGTTGCGAGCGAGGTCACGGTGCCGAGCGCATTGAGCGTGATGCCGATGTCGCCGGTGCCGATCGCCTCGTCGACGACGGACATCGGGGCAGCGTTGCGTCCGGGTCCGCCGTTGCCCGGGTGTGGGGCAGTTCCCTGCCTCGTCCACCAGACGATACCTGCGACCACCCCAAGCACGATGATTGTCGTCAGCGCGGAGCGCCAGCGCGACCGGGGCTTGGTTGGAGGTTCGATCAAAGGGGCTTTGGTCGGTGGCTTAAGCGGCTTGTCCATGAACCGGCGTCACAAGGGTTGATCGGAATAAATCTGCATTTGCCGGAGATTACTCGTTCCGCGATCCCCGGGACATTCCGAAGCACGACATTTTGACGTTCCGTCGTGCCTTGTCGCATTAACTTTCTGAAAGGGTTAGGCTTTGTGGCCGAATCCGCACCGCTGCGGCAAATCTGCCACGCCCGCTGACAACAGTTCTCCACAGTTGCGTCGACGGTGCGGCCTCGTGAGTCGCGGCTGCGGATCGTTCCATGCGATTGCGAAAATAGGCGCGGTGTGTCCGGCGGTGCCGGACCACTGCGAAAAAGACTGATAGCCATTCGCCAAATCGCTCGACAAGGGGGAGTTGTTGGTCAACTCTCAACCGCGACGAACCGCCCGGAAGATCGGCGTCCAGCCAAAAAAGCAATGCGGAACAACCGCATGAGCAGAGGGAGAAACATGAAGCTGAAGCAATGGATCGCAGGATGCGCCGGGGTTCTGGCTCTGTCGCATGGCGGCGCCGTCATTGCCGCGAATATCGATATATCCGCCCATGACATTGGCGGCCAGGTAATCGGCGAGAAAGGTCCGGAACCGGGGGTCTGGGTCATTGCCGAAACAAGGGACCTTCCGACCAAATACGCCAAGATCGTTGTCACGGACGACCAGGGTCGCTTCGTCATTCCCGGTCTGCCCGACGCCAGCTACAAGGTCTGGGTTCGCGGCTACGGCCTGACCGACAGCGCGCCCGTCAATGCAGGCCCCGGCAAGCAGGTTGACTTCAAGGTCCAGCCCGCGGCCTCCGCCGCTGCGGCAGCTCAGCTCTATCCCGGCATGTACTGGTATTCCATGCTCGACATTCCGCCGCCGCAGGAATTTCCCGGGACCGGCGACAAGGGCAACAAGATGCCGGAGACCATGAAGAGCCAGGCGCAGTGGGTGGATACGGTCAAGAACATGTGCCAGTCCTGCCACGCGCTCGGGTCGCGAGGCATCCGCGAAGTGCCCAAGATATTCATGGAAGAAGGGCATGACTCGCAAACAGCGTGGGCGA
The DNA here is from genome assembly GCA_964454955.1 of uncultured Bradyrhizobium sp. GTDB lineage: Bacteria > Pseudomonadota > Alphaproteobacteria > Rhizobiales > Xanthobacteraceae > Bradyrhizobium. Next base: position 11,154 of record CAYVVB010000144.1, read on the forward strand.
TGCGTACCCAGGCCGGCCAGGCCATGGAATACATGGCCGTGGCGCTGGGCAGCATGGGGCCGGACAAGGTCTATTCGCTGTTCTCGAAATGGACCGATCGTATCGCCGAGGGCGAATTGCCCTTCGACAAACCGGAGCGGCCGAAGGGCGTCGAGCGAAACGTCGTCTATACCGAGTGGGATTGGGCTTCGCCCACGCATTACCAGCACGATGCGATCTCGACCGACAAGCGCAATCCGACCGTCAACGCCAACGGACTGATCTACGGCTCGCCCGAAGAGAGTACCGACCTGATCCCGACGCTTGACCCGGTCAAGAATGTCGCCTCGAGCATCAGGGAGCCCTATCTCGATCCGAAAACGCCGTCATCGGCGGACGCCCCGCACGGGACATCGGCTTATTGGGATGACGCGGCGATCTGGGATGGCCACACCAGCATTCACAACGTCATCATCGATGAGCAGGGCAAGGTCTGGTTCACCGCACGCCTGCGACCGCCGGAAAATCCGGATTACTGCAAGCAGGGGTCCAGCCATCCTTCCGCGAAGGTTGATCCGCAGGCCACCTCGGTCCGCCAGTTGTCGCGCTTCGATCCCGTCACCGGCAAGTGGGATTTGATCAACACCTGCTTCTCGACCCATCACCTCTATTTCGGGCACGATTCCAACGACACGCTCTGGATGAGCGCGGGCGGGCCTGGTCTCGGGGGTGGCATCGTCGGCTGGCTGAACACCAAGCAGTTTCGCGAGACGCATGATGGCGTCGCTTCGCAAGGCTGGACACCGCTCGTCATCGACACCAACGGCAACGGCAAGCGCGATGCCTATGTCGGTGCCAAGGACCCGCTCGATCCGGCCAAGGACAAGCGCGTCACGGCGTCTTTCTACGGCGTGATGCCGAGTCCGGTCGACGATTCCATCTGGGGCCAGTCGATGGGGCCGGGGTTCTCGCGCATGGATCAGCCCGGCTATATCGTTCGCGTGGTGCCCGGGCCCGATCCGGCCAACACGGCGCTTGCGGAAATCTATCAGCCCCCGGAAGGCACGTTCGGTCCGCGCGGTATCGATGTTGGGTTGGACGGCCTCGTCTGGACGGTGCTGTCGAGCGGCCATCTGGCGAGTTTCGACCGCAAGCTGTGCAAGGGGCCGCTCAACGGACCGACCACAGCCGAAGGCAAGCAATGTCCCGAAGGCTGGAAGGTCTACCGGATGCCCGGTCCGCAATTCAAGGGATTGGACCCCAAGGGAAGCGCCAACCATGCCTATTACCTCTGGGTCGATCGCCATAATGTTCTCGGGCTCGGCGCCAATGTGCCGATCGCCTGCGCCAACGGCGGCGAGTCGCTCCTGGCCCTGGTAAACGGTGAGTTCGTCACGCTTCGGGTGCCTTATCCGCTCGGCTTCTTCACCAAGAATGTGGACGGCCGGATCGATGATCCCTCGGCCGGCTGGAAGGGCCGCGGCATCTGGACCACCTCGGGCACGCGGGCGAACTTCCACGGCGAGGGCGGCAAGGACGCCTACCCGAAAGTGTTCAAGGTGCAGATGCGGCCCGACCCGCTGGCGCACTGATCGTGTTCAATCTCTCCGGCTCCGCACACCTGCGGCGCCGGCCCAATGGAGCATCACATGCGAACGACCTCTCGACGCGATCTGCTGACTGCGGCAACCGGTGCCGTGGCGGCTGCCACGATCTCCGACGCGGCTTCGGCCGCTGCGCCGGCCGGTGCCGGGCCGATCTTCGACGTGCCGATCACAACGATCCCGATCGTTGGCGAGACGGGCGTGTTTCAGGTCCGCCGCATCTATTGCATCGGGCGCAACTATGCCGCGCACGCGATCGAACGCGGCTCGGATCCGAACCGTGAGCCGCCGTTCTTCTTCCAGAAGCCGACAGATGCAATCCAGAACGTGCCGATCAGCGCGGTCGCCGACCATCCCTATCCTTCGCTCACCAAGAACTATCATCATGAGGTCGAACTGGTGGCGGCGCTGAAATCCGGCGGTACCAACATTCCGCCGGAGCAGGCGCTCGACCATGTCTATGGTTACGCGCTCGGGCTCGACATGACCCGGCGCGACCTGCAGAACGGCATGGCGGCGGAAAAGAAGCCATGGGAGATCGGCAAGAGCTTCGACCACGCTGCGGTGCTCGGGCCGATTCATCCGGTTTCGAAAGTCGGCCATTTCACCAAGGGCGCGATCTCGCTCGCCGTCAACGGCGTGGTGCGGCAGAACTCCGACCTCGACAAGATGATCTGGAGCGTTGCCGAGCAGATATCCAAACTGTCCGAGGCGTTCGAACTGAAGGCCGGCGACATCATCTATTCCGGCACGCCGGAAAATGTTGGTCCGGTGGTGAAGGGGGACGTGCTTCTGTGCAAGCTCGAAGGATTGCCCGACATGTCGATCCGGATCGTCTAGCTTCCAAGGCGGCGCCGATCGCCTCAGGCATATCGGCGCCGCTTTCGCGAGGCGATGATATTTCTTGCGTTTTGCTGGGGGGAACCTTTCGCGCTCGGGACCGTCTAGACTGACGGCGCGACGCGTATGTGTTTGACCCTGCTGCCACCGTTTGTGCAGCGACGCCGGCAAGCGGAGAACCATCATGAGCGAGGACAACCGGCCACGCGGTCCCGATCTCACGCAAGGCGTGTCGGCTGCCGATTTCGCCGACGGCAAGCTGCTCGGCCACGTCGGGGACGAGCAGGTGCTCCTGGTCCAACTCGGCTCCGAGATCGTCGCGATCGACGCTTTCTGTAGCCATTATCACGGCCCGCTCGCGGAAGGGCTCGTCGTTGGCGACACCGTCCGCTGTCCTTGGCATCATGCCTGCTTCTCGCTGCGAAACGGCGAAGCCGTGCGTCCACCCGCACTGACCGCTCTCGCGGTCTGGCAGGTCGAACGCGAGAGCGATCGGATTTTTGTGCGCCACAAGCGCGACGCGCCACAGCAAGCGGCACCTGCTCCGCGCCAGGCCGGCGGCTTGCCTGACCGAATCGTGATCATCGGCGGCGGGGCCGCCGGCTTCGCCGCGGCCGAGATGCTGCGGCGCGAGGGATTTGCCAGCTTGATCACCATGATCAGCGACGATGCCGCAGCCCCGGTCGATCGGCCGAACCTGTCGAAGGATTACCTGGCGGGTCAGGCGCCAGAGGATTGGGTGCCGCTTCGTCCGGACGATTACTATGCGCAAGCGGGCATCGAACTCCGGCTGAACACCCCCGTCACCACGATCGATGCGAGGGAACGCAAAGTCGTGCTGGCAGGTGGCGGCTCGCTGCCGTTCGATCGGCTCCTGCTCGCAACCGGCGCGGAGCCGGTGCGGCTGCCAATCCCGGGCGCCGACCAGCCACATGTCCACACGCTTCGCACGCTTGCCGACAGTCGCGCGATCATCGCTGCCGCGGAAAACGCCAAACGCGTGCTCGTCATCGGCGCGAGCTTTATCGGGCTCGAGGTGGCGGCAGCACTGCGCGCCCGCAATCTCGAAGTTCATGTGGTGGCGCCCGAGCAGCGGCCGATGGAGCGTATCCTCGGCGTCGAGATGGGAGATTTCGTGCGCGCGCTGCACGAAGAACATGGTGTCACCTTCCATCTGCAGGACACCGTGACCGGGATCGAGGGCAAGCGCGCCACGTTGAAGAGCGGCGGCACGATCGAAGCCGATACGGTCGTGCTCGGTGTCGGCGTCCGGCCTCGCGTGGCGGTCGCCGAGCGGGCGGGGCTCGCGACCGACCGCGGCGTGACGGTCAATGCCTATCTCGAAACCAGCGTTCCCGGCATCTTCGCCGCCGGCGATATCGCGCGCTGGCCGGATGCACATTCGAAGACCAATATCAGGGTCGAGCATTGGGTCGTTGCCGAACGCCAGGGTCAGACCGCGGCGCGCAACATGCTCGGCCAGCGCGAACGCTACGATGCCGTCCCGTTCTTCTGGAGCCAGCACTACGATGTGCCGATCAACTATGTCGGCCACGCGGAAGGCTGGGACGAGATCAAAATCGACGGCAGCATTGCCGGCAGGGATTGCCTCGTTCAATATAGACAGAAGGGCCGCGTGCTCGCAGTGGCCTCGATCTATCGAGATCTCGCCAGCCTCCAGGCCGAACTGGCGATAGAGCAGGGCAGATAACTTCGACCCCGTGGCCTGATCCTTGCTCGGCGCGATTGCAGTGCACATCTCAGGCTGTGCGGCAATTGCGCGGGAGTTCTTGATCAGTGAAGGTGCTTGTTCTCGGCGGCGGCGTCGTCGGTGTGACGTCAGCCTGGTATCTTGCAAAAGCGGGCCATGAGGTCACGGTGGTCGACCGGCAGCCGGGCCCCGCGCTTGAAACCTCCTTTGCCAACGCCGGCGAGATTTCGCCCGGCTATGCCTCGCCCTGGGCCGGGCCCGGCGTGCCGGTGAAGGCCATCAAGTGGCTGTTGATGAGACATGGTCCGCTGGTGATCCGCCCGAGGGCCGATCCCGCCATGTGGCTCTTTGTGCTCAAGATGCTGCGCAACTGCACGATGGCCCGTTACGCCGTCAACAAGAGACGGATGATTCCTATCGCGGAATATAGCCGCGATTGCCTGCGTGCCCTGCGTGCCGCGATCGGCATTCACTACGACGAAGAAAGCCGCGGCACGCTGCAGCTCTTCCGCAAGCAGTCCCAGCTCGATGCGACTGCCGGCGATATCGCGGTGCTCAAGCAATATGGCGTGCCATATGAGGTGCTCGATCGATCCGGCTGCATCGGTGCGGAGCCGGCCCTCGCCGCCGTGAAGGAGAAATTTGTCGGCGGCCTGCGCCTGCCAGACGACGAGACCGGCGATTGCCACATGTTTACGCAAGCGCTCGCCGTGCGTGCGGCGGAACTGGGGGTGCAGTTTGCCTTCGGCACCTCGATCACGAGGCTGGTCGTGCAGGGTGCGCGGATCAGCGGCGTCGTGACTTCCGCAGGTCTCCTGCAAGCCGATGCCTATGTGGTGGCGCTGGGAAGCTGGTCGCCGCATCTGTTGAAGCCGCTCGGCATCTCGATCCCCGTCTATCCGGTGAAAGGCTATTCGATCACGGTGCCGGTCAAGAATCCCGCGGCTGCGCCGCTCTCGACCGTGATGGATGAGAGCTACAAGGTCGCGATCACGCGGCTCGGCGGCCGTATCCGCGTCGGCGGAACCGCGGAAATCTCCGGCTATTCGAATTTCCTGCATCCCGCGCGGCAGGCGACGCTCGATCATTCGCTGACCGATCTGTTCCCGGGCGCCGGAGATCTTGCGGACGCCAACTTCTGGTGCGGGCTGCGCCCGATGACGCCCGATGGCCCGCCGCTGATCGGGTCGACGCCGTATGCGAACCTGCATCTCAACACCGGCCACGGCACCCTGGGCTGGACCATGGCCTGCGGATCGGGCCGCGTGCTTGCCGATGTCCTGAGCGGCCGCAAGCCGGAGGTCGATATCGGCGAGCTCGCGATCAGCCGCTATGCACACAGGTTCGGGTGAGGCGGTCATTGCGGCCTGTTCGCAGAACGCGTATCCGTGACGGCGTTTTGCAAGAGGAAACCTGCCGTGATGCCGAAAGCCGAGACCAGGACCGCAGCCGAGATCGAAGACGACCGCCAGATTCGCGAATTGCTGCAGAACTGGGCGATCTGGCGCGACGCTGGCGATTGGGAGCGCTTCCGCACCGTCTGGCATCCCGACGGGCGGATGATGGCGACCTGGACGCAAGGCACGGGCGACGAGTTCATCGAGATCAGCAAGCAGGCTTGGGCAAAGGGCGTGAACATCCTGCACTTCCTGGGCGGCATCTCGGTCGATCTCGCCGGCGATCGCGCGGTCTCCCAGACCAAGATGACGATCTCGCAGCGGGCCGAGGTCGAAGGCGTGCTGTGCGACGTGCTGTGCACCGGGCGCTTCTATGATTTCCTGGAAAAGCGCCAGGGAAAATGGGGCATTGTGCTGCGCCAGCCGATCTATGAGAAGGATCGGATGGACCCGGTGACGCCCGGCAGTGCGCCCGTGCTCGATCGCGCGTTGCTCGAGCAGTTTCCGGCCGGCTATCGGCATCTTGCCTACTTGCAGACCCGCATCGGCTACACGGTCAAGCGCGACATGCCGGGGTTGAAGGGGCCGGAAGTCGAGGCGCTCTACGCCCGCGGTGCCGCGTGGCTCAGAGGCGAGGCGCTCTGAGCGGGCTGTTGCGCTGTCTGGGCCTTGCCGGAACAAGATCAGAATGTCGAAGCTATGGTCGGAGGGAGCGCAACGCCGGTTCCGACTGCGGCGTGGGCTTCCTCAGCGTAAACTTTAATGTGAGTATGTGGCGCGCGTAGATTGGCACGATCTTTGTTTTCAGCACGTAAGCAACTAAAATTGCAAACGATTCTCTGGACTTGTTATACGGGCGGGAATGACGAAATCATCCAAACTCGTGGCGGCAAAGGGAGGCCGCATTCTCCTTGTCAGGCGCCGACGTGACCGGCTCTGGATGTTTCCGGGCGGTCGTAAGCTGCAGCGCGAAAGTGCGAAGGATTGCCTGCGGCGTGAAATCAAGGAAGAGCTTCCCAAGCTGAAGCTGGGCCGGCTGCGCCTCTGGAAGGAAGTCACATCCAAAAACCGGCACACCGGACGAAAGATGAGCGACGCGATCTTCATCGCCAAGAGAGCGTCCGGCCGCCTTTTGATCGGTGACAAGAATGAAATCGACCGCGCCGGTTGGCGCAAGCCGCGCAGCGTGCGCCTAACCGCGACCTCCCGCTACATCAGGGACAAGCTGTTTCCCAAGTCGTGATCAAATCGCCGTAGACGATCGCGGCGAGGGTTGCGCGGCGGGGGTGGAAACGGCTGCGTTCTCGCTCCGCTGCACTTCCGGATTCGCTGCTCCATCGAGCACCGGATACGCCACCGAGCAGATGTGCGAGTGGATCCGTCTCAAGTCGCGCAGCACGTCCAGATGAAGCGAGGTGGTCTCGATGCTCTCGGGGCGTCCCTCGCGCAAGCGGTCCAGATGCCGCTCGGTTGCTGCAAGCTCGGCGCTTCGCAAGGCCGCCTTCTCGGCGAGCAGCTTTCTTGCCTCACTGGCATCGCCCGACATGAACAGGCCGAAGGCGATCCGCAGGTTGTCCAGGATCTGCTTATGGAACGCGGACAGTTCTTCCGCGCCCTCGGGCGAGAACTGAAACCGGCGCTTGATCTTCTTGACCGCGAGTTCGCTGAGGTTCTTGTCGATGATATCGCCGATATGTTCGAGATTGATGGCGAAGGAAATGATCTCCATCGCCCGCTTGCCTTCGCGTTCGTCGAGGCTGCCGCGCGTCAGCTTGGTGACATACAGCCTGATCGCTTCGTCGATGGCATCGACGGCATTGTCCATGCGCGACACCTGGTCGACCAGCGCCCGGTCGTTGGTCATCATCGCCGTCATCACGTTGCGCAGCATGGTTTCGACCATGTCGCCCATGCGCAAGGTTTCGCGCGCGGCGTCCGCGAGCGCGAGCGAGGGGGTATCGAGCGCGCTTTCGTCGAGATGGCGCGGCCGGGCCGGGTCGGCTACCTGGATACGCTCGGGCAGAAGCCGTTCCAGGAGCCGCGACATGCCATCCAGCAGACCGATGAAGATGAGGGCGGTTCCGACGTTGAAGGCGATGTGAAACTCGGCCGTGAGCTTGGCAAGGTCGGGCTGCCAGGCCTGCAAATGGGCCGCAATCGGACGCAGGGCCGGCAGGACGAGGAGCACGCCCACGAGCCGGTTCACGAGATTCCCGACCGGGACGCGGTAGCTGGCCGGATTGTCGCGCTTCGCGCCCTCGACGAGCGGATTGATCGCGCTACCGAGGTTCGCGCCAAGCACGAGCGCGAGGCTCGCCTCCGGCGTGATGAAGTGCGCGTAGGCCAGCGACATGATCAGCAGCACGCTGGCCACGCTCGAGTGCACGGCCCATGTGATGCTGGCGGCAATCACGATGCACAATATGGGATCTTCGGTGATCGCTCCCATGACGACGCGAACGCCGGGCGCAGTCTCAGCGGGCGCCAGCGTGTCGAGCATGATGTGCAGCGACAGCAGCATCAGGCCAAGGCCAATCGAAACCCGGCCCAAATCCTTGATGCGGGAGCGAGGTCCGCTACGAAAAGCGACGAGGCCGAGAACGAACAGAACCGGCGCGATCGTCGCGATATTGAACGACAGCACCTGCACGATGAGCGTCGTGCCGACATTGGCGCCGAGCATGATGGCAAGCGCCGGAACCAGGCCGACCAGCCCCGCGGCGGCAAACGAACTCGTGATCAGCGCCGTCGCAGTACTGCTCTGAAGCACCGCCGTGAGTCCGAGGCCCGCGGCGAAAGCCGCAAAGCGGTTGTGCAGGGCCTTCGACAGCAACAGCCGGAGGTCCGGGCCAAAGGCGCGCAGGATTCCGCTGTGGACCATGTGAAGGCCCCACAGCAACAGCGCAACGCCGCCGAGGAGGTCGAGTAGAACCATGCTTCCCATGATCGTCAGCCTTCCGTGTCTCGGAAGGAGCAGGCTATCCACAATTGACCGTCGATCAACGATTTTGTTCCAGGTCGCGCGCCTCGGAATCCAGAGAGTCCCACGCGATCCGGGCGAAGGACGCTGCTCTTGCGGCAGCAGTTCGGCCGTTACTTCGTTCCGAACATGCGATCGCCGGCATCGCCGAGGCCCGGCAGGATGTAGCCGTGCTCGTTGAGGCAATCGTCGATGGCGGCGGTCCAGATCGGCACGTCCGGATGCTCGTTGCGGAATTGCGCGATGCCTTCGGGCGCGGCGAGCAGGCAGACGAAGCGGATGTCGCGCGCGCCGCGCTCCTTCAGGAGCGTTGCGCCGGCGCAGGCGGAATTGCCGGTTGCGAGCATCGGGTCCATCAGCACCACAGTCCGATCGGACAGGTCTTGCGGCGCCTTGAAATAGTATTCGATCGCTTGCAGCGTTTCCGGATCGCGGTAGAGGCCGATATGGGCGACGCGCGCCGAAGGCACGAGCGCCAGCATGCCGTCGAGAAAGCCGACGCCGGCGCGCAGGATCGGCGCGAAGGTTATCTTCTTGCCGGCGATCATCGGCGTCCGCATGGGCGCAAGCGGCGTCTCGATGTCGACCAACTCCAGCGGAAGATCGCGGGTCACCTCGTAGCACAGCAGCATGCCGATCTCGTTCAGGAGCTCGCGAAAGCCCTTGATCGAGCGGTCGCGCTCGCGCATCAGCGACAGCTTGTGCTGAACCAGGGGGTGGGCGACGACGTTGACGCTGGCTGTCATGATCGAGGGTGTACATGCTTGCGCCCATGTTAGCCAGACCGAAACGCCGGGCTTTCAACGGCGCGTCCGCAAGGCTAATATTCAGGCAACCGGGGATCCCGACATGGTCGATGTTCAACAAGGCGCAACGGCGCGGCCAATCGGCGAGATCGCGAGCTTCCATGCCCATGTGTATTACGACCCCGCGACGACCAAAGCGGAGGCCGAGCGGCTACGCGTTTGGATCGGCGAGCGTTTCTTGGTCACGCTCGGCCGCTGGCACGACGTGAAGGTCGGACCGCACGACCAGGCGATGTATCAGGTGGCTTTCGCGCCTGACGTCTTTGCCGCGCTGGTGCCATGGCTGATGCTCAACCATGGTTCTCTCAGCATTCTGGTGCACCCGAACACGACCGATCCGCGCCGCGACCATCTTGCGGACGCGCTCTGGATCGGGCCGCAGCTTCCCGTGCATGCGGACAAGCTGCCGGAGAAGGCCGAGCTCGAACAGGCGCCCGCGCCGAACACGCAGCCGGCGCTGGGTTCCTGAGTTCAGCCGATCTCCTTGCGCACCAGCGCCGCAGCGTCGGCCATCGCCTTCAGCTTGCCGAAAGCGGTGGCGCGCGGCATGTATTTCATGCCGCAATCCGGCGCGGCCACCAGCCGCTCCGCCGACACATATTTCAGCCCGTTGCGGATGCGCCCCGCCACCGTCTCGACGCTTTCGATTTCGGGATCGCCGAGGTCGAGCACGCCCAGCATGATCGTCTTGCCCGAAAGATCCTTCAGCACGCCGAGATCGAGTTTCGGCTGCGCGGCCTCGATCGAAATCTGCCGGGCCGTAGTGTCGGCAAGCTCCGACAGGAACGAGTAGCCGGACGGCTTGGTCGAGCCCGGCACCACCGCGGCATAGCCGAAACACAGATGCACGACCGTGGGCACCGTGAGACCGTCCAGCGCGCGGTTGATTGCCTTGACGGCGTAGCGCCGGGCAAGCTCGGGATTGTTGCGCACCCAGGGCTCGTCGAGCTGGATCACGTCGGCACCGGCCTTCTCCAGGTCGCGCGCTTCCGCATTCACCGCTTCGGCAAATGCCATGGCGAGCTCTTCGTCGTCCTTGTAGACCTCGTTCTTGGCCTGCTGGCTCATGGTGAAGGGACCGGGCAGGGTGATCTTCGCCGGGCGATCCGTGTTGCGGCGGAGGAACTCCACGTCGCGCAGCTCGACGGCGCGCGTGCGCCTGATCTTGCCGACCACACGCGGCACCGGCGTCTCGTGGCCCGAGCGCGACACGATGATCGCAGGGTTGTCCGCATCGACGCCGTCGAGCGCTGTGGCGAAGCGGTTGGAATAGCTCTCGCGGCGGATTTCGCCGTCGGTGACGATGTCGATGCCGGCGCGCTCCATGTCGCGGATCGCGACGATGGTCGCGTCGTCCTGCGCTTCCTCCAGATGCTCGTCGGGCAGCCGCCACATGTCGCGCATGCGCGTGCGCGGCACCGATTTCGACAGCATCGCGCGGTCCACCAGCCAATCGGGTTGCGGGTAGCTGCCGACCACGGTGGTGGGCAGGAGATGCTTTGGCAGGTTCACCATGGTTCGCTCCGTTTCCGTTCTGCTCGGCTTCAACTCGCCGGCTGCATCGCGGGCGATGTAATCTCCTCGGCCGCCCGTTCGCTGCCGCGCGTTCCGGTCTGCCAGATCGCGCAGCTCCGCTCGATCCATTTCAGCGCCGCATTGAACGCGACCGCCATCGCCAGCACCAGCAGCACGCCGGCAAAGACATGCGGGCTGTCGAGGATGGTGCGGTAACGCGAGATCAGATAGCCGATGCCGGCCGATGAAATCAGCATCTCCGACACGACGACGCCGACGATGACCAGCGCGCCGCCGACGCGAAGGCCTGCGAGCACCGTCGGGATCGCCGCGGGCAGCACGACCCGGAAAAGGCGCTGGCTCGTCGTCGCGCCCATGCTGCGGGCGGCGAGCAGGAGTTGCGGATCGATGGTCTGGATGCCGGCGGCGGTCGCGAGCATCGTCGGCAGGAACCCGTAGATGGAGGCAAAGGCGATCTTGGATTCCGAGCCGATGCCGAGCCAGACCGTGAACACGGGATAGAGGATCACCAGCGGAACCGCGTAAAGGCTCGATACCATCGGCATGATCAGAAGACGTGGGCGCGGCAGGCTGCCGATGAGCGCGCCGGCCAGGATGCCGCCCGCACAGGCGAAGACAAAGGAGATCGCGACCTCGTACAGCGTTACCGCCAGCGCCGCGGCATATTCGCCCGCGTCATTCAGGCCCGCTGCCAAGGTCGAGGACAGCGAGGGCAGGAACAGCTCCGGAATCAGTCCGCTGCGCGGCAGGATTTCCCAAAACGCGATCAGGACAATCACGATCAGCCATCGCAATGTGCTCGCTCTCATCGCTGCCTCATGCCGATTTCCGGATGTGACGCCAGATGCGTTCGCGCAAGTTGCCGAAAGCATCGCCGCTCAGCATCTCGTAGGTGCGCGGGCGCGGCAGCGGCACCTGCAGATGATCGACGATCCGGCCCGGGCGCGCCGACATCACCGCGACCTCGTCGGCCAGATAGACGGCTTCGGTCAGGCTGTGGGTCACGAAGATCACGGTCTTGCCGGTGGCAGCCCAGAT
>CAYVVB010000145.1:0-6651 GCA_964454955.1 uncultured Bradyrhizobium sp.
TGCAGCCGCGCCACCTTCTCGTCCAGCGTCTTCGGCAGCACATAGACCTTCTTTGCGTACTTGCCGTCCTTGTTGTTGGCGAACAGCTCGATCTGCGCCAGCGTCTGGTTGGTGAAGGAGGCCGACATCACGAAGGACGGATGGCCCATGGCGTTGCCCAAGTTCACGAGACGTCCTTCCGACAAGAGGATGATCCGGTGCTTGTCGGGGAATTCGATCTCGTCGACCTGCGGCTTGATATTGGTCCATTTCAGGTTGCGCACGGAGGCGATCTGGATCTCGTTGTCGAAGTGGCCGATGTTGCAGACGATGGCGCGATCCTTCATCGCACGCATGTGCTCGATGGTGATGATGTCCTTGTTGCCGGTCGCGGTGACGAAGATGTCGGCGCGCGGCGCGGCATCTTCCATGGTGACGACCTCATAGCCTTCCATCGCCGCCTGCAGCGCGCAGATCGGATCGACCTCGGAGACCATGACGCGGCAGCCGGCCTGGCGCAGCGAGGCGGCGGAACCCTTGCCGACGTCGCCAAAGCCCGCGACCATCGCGACCTTGCCCGACAGCATCACGTCGGTGCCGCGGCGGATGCCATCGACCAGCGACTCGCGGCAGCCATAGAGGTTGTCGAACTTCGATTTCGTCACACTGTCATTGACGTTGATCGCCGGGAACAACAGCGTGCCCTTGTTCGCCATCTCGTAGAGACGGTGCACGCCCGTGGTGGTCTCTTCCGAGACGCCCTTGATGTTCTTCGCGATCTCGGCGAACCAGCCCTTCGGCTTCTCCTTCAGGAGGCGCTTGATCAGCGCATAGAAGATCTCCTCTTCCTCCGAACCGGGCTTGTCGAGGAAGGCGACATCGCCCTGTTCGGCGCGGTAGCCGGCATGCACCAGCATGGTGGCATCGCCACCGTCGTCGAGGATCATGTTGGGCGTGCCGCCGCCATGCCAGTCGAACAGCTTTGCGGTGTAGTCCCAGTAGTCCTTGAGCGTCTCGCCCTTCACCGCAAACACGGGAATGCCGGCAGCAGCGACTGCGGCCGCCGCATGGTCCTGGGTCGAATAGATGTTGCAGGAAACCCAGCGGATGTCAGCCCCTAACGCCGCCAGTGTCTCGATCAGCACCGCGGTCTGGATGGTCATGTGCAGCGAGCCAGCGATCCGCGCGCCCTTCAGCGGCTGCTTGGGACCGAACTCCTCGCGCGTCGCCATCAGGCCGGGCATCTCGGTTTCGGCCAGCGAGATTTCCTTGCGGCCGAATTCGGCAAGCGAAATGTCCTTGACGATGTAGTCGGTGAAGTCGGGCTTCTTGGCGGCGACGGTCATACGTTGTTCCTGTTCGTTTGGCTTGTCATTCCGGGGCGGTCCGAGGGACCGAGCCCGGAATCTCGAGATTCCGGGTCTGCGCCTGGCGGCGCATCCCGGAATGACGGCACGAAATCAGACGGCGCGCTTGAACGGCTCGGCGAGGTCGGTCTTCTCCCAGGAGAAGCCGCCCTCATTGTCCGGCGTGCGGCCGAAATGGCCGTAAGCGGAGGTGCGCGCATAGATCGGCCGGTTGAGGTCGAGATGGGTGCGGATGCCGCGCGGGGTCAGATCCATCACTTCGGCTGCCGCCTTTTCCAGCTTGTCCTCGGGGACCTTTCCGGTGCCGTGGGTATCGATATAGATCGACAGCGGACGCGCCACGCCGATCGCATAAGCGAGCTGCAGCGTGCAGCGGTCGGCAAGACCGGCGGCGACGATGTTCTTGGCAAGATAGCGCGCGGCATAGGCCGCGGAGCGGTCCACCTTGGTCGGGTCCTTGCCGGAAAACGCACCGCCGCCATGCGGGGCCGCGCCGCCATAGGTGTCGACGGTGATCTTGCGCCCGGTCAGCCCGGTGTCGCCATCGGGACCGCCGATGAAGAATTTGCCGGTCGGATTGATGTGCCAGATGGTCTTGCCGTTGATCCAGCCCTCCGGCAGCGCTTCGCGGACGTAAGGCTCGACGCGCTCGCGGACCTGGGCGGAGGTCATGTCCTCGATCAGATGCTGGTGCGAGACCACGATCTCGCGCACGCCGACCGGCTTGCCGTTCTCATATTGCACCGTGACCTGGCTCTTGGAGTCGGGGCCCAGCACCTTCTCGCGGCCCGCGTGACGCGCCTCCGAGATCAGTCGCAAAATCTTGTGTGCATAGAAGATCGGCGCCGGCATGAGATCGGGCGTCTCGTTGCAGGCATAGCCGAACATGATGCCCTGGTCGCCTGCGCCCTCTTCCTTGGCCACGCCCGGCTGGTTGGCGTCGACGCCCTGCGCGATGTCGGCCGATTGCGGATGCAGCAGGATTTCGATGTCGCACTTTTCCCAGTGAAAGCCTTCCTGCTCGTAGCCGATATCCTTGATCGCCCCGCGCACCACGCTTTCGATCTGATCGTTGGTGACGGATTTGGGACCGCGGGTCTCGCCGGCGATCACCACCTTGTTGGTGGTGGCGAGCGTTTCGCAGGCCGCGCGGATCGCCCAGGGGTCGATGCCCGCCTTCGGGCCCTCGCGGTAGAACAGGTCGACGATTTCATCCGAAATCCGGTCGCAGACCTTGTCCGGATGGCCCTCGGAAACCGACTCGCTGGTGAAGAGATAAGACGCACGCATCAAGCATCCCCATTGTTCCGCCTGATCCGGCGGTCGTTTCAAACTGTTCCGGATTGTCAATCCCGCCGGCGCGAGATGACGTAGGATTCGTCGTAGAACCAGAGCCCGTTATGCTTGCGCAAAACTTCCCTGGCGGCATCGAGAGCAGGTCCGCTGTGGGCCATTTCCGTCAACCGGTCATCTTCGATCTGGGCGACATACACCGCCGCGTTCCAAGCTGCAAAGGCCGTTGAAGTTCCGATCGTGCCGGTGACCTCGTTCGGCAGCGCTTCCATATCATAGCGAAAGATCGACCGGTTGTCGGCATAGGCATTGAAGTTCAGGTTCCGCCCGGCCGAGCCCAGCTCATATTTTACCGCGCGCAATAGCTCATGGCGGCTCACCGAGAAAGGATTTTCTCCGGGCCACACCGCCTGGATGATCTCCATTCCTGGGTCCTGTCCATGGGAGTGAATGCCGATCAGCCGGCCGCCCGGGCGCAGTGCCCGAGCAAGCGGTGCGATAATGCGCTTGGCGCGAAAATTCACCGAGGATTTGGCCCGATAGGGTTGAGAAGCGATGATCAGGTCGAAATTGGCCTCGGTCCGACCGGCACGGGGGATGATGGAATCGAGCAGGAAGCGATGATCCTCCCGGTACAGCACCAGGGCTACCGGCCGCTCATAGACCGGCATGCCGGTGCGTGGAGACACGCTGGCGCGCCAGTTCGTGTCCAGGAAGGACCGCAGATCGGCGATCTGCGCCTCGAATTCGCCCGAAGAGGCGCCGCGCCGGGCGACCTCATGCCAGAGCATGCCCGCGGCCGCGGTGGGCGAGGCCGGCGTCAGCCAGGGGGCCTCGGCGTAGTTCATGTTGGTCAGCACAAAGACGGTCGCCGGATGTTCGAACAGCCGGTCCGGAACCTTCTCCAGGGTCAGCCGGACGTCCTCCAGGCTCAGTTCCTTGCCGGCCAGATAAAACGGCATGTGTGGGAAACGGCTGTGCATCGAGCGCAGCACCCGCGCCAGAACGGTGCCGTCGCCGACGCCCGCGTCGAACACACGCAGCGCCGGCGGGCGCGGATGGATCGAGGACAGTTCCAGCGCGATCCGGTCGGCGATCACCCGCTTTTCGCTGCAGGTATGGACGAACAGCAGGTATTTCTGGCGATTCTCGAAAAACCGGAAATTGCCACGCGGGTCGCGCTTTTCCGGCGGCACCTTGAGCCCGCGCGGGGGCGGCGGGCCCCCCGTGGTGGCAGCGATGTAGCCCTGGATGCGCTCCAAGGTATCGATGGTGATGCGCTTGCCCTCGCGCAGCCGATGCACCAGCTTGCCGTCGTTGACCGCGCGCCGCCCGAAGGTCGATTCCGCCATCTCCGCCTGGCGGCAGAACTCGGAAATCTGGACCAGGATCTCGTCGTTTTTCATACGAACGCGTTGGGACAACAGTGGGCAGCCATCAATCGGCTGCCCGTGCTATCACCTTCTGCCCAACAGGGCCACCCCCCGCCCGGTGGCGCATGAGCCTGTCATTCCGGGGCGCCTCCACTGGGACCGCGCCCGGAATGGCGAAGGTTTCACTTCCCCCACACCTCGTTCGCGATTTCGACCGCAAGCCTCAGCTTCGCCCACTGCTCCTCTTCGGAAAGGACGTTGCCCTCTTCGGTCGAGGCAAAGCCGCATTGCGGCGACAGTGCAAGCTGCTCCAGCGGCGCGAACCTGGACGCCTCTTCCAGCCGGCGCTTGATGTCGTCCCGCTTTTCCAGCTCACCGAATTTCGAGGTGATCAGACCGACCACGACGACCTTGTTGCCCTTCGGCAGGAAGCGCAGCGGCTCGAAACCACCGGCGCGGTCGGAATCATATTCCAGGAAATAGCCGTCGTAATTGGTGCCGGCCAGCATCGTCTCCGCGACCGGCTCATAGCCCCCCGATGAAATCCAGGTCGAGCGGAAATTGCCGCGGCAGACGTGGGTGGTAATCACCATGTCAGACGGACGTTCGGCGATGGCATAGTTGATGATGCGCGCGTAGATCTGCTGCAATCCTTCCGGATGATCGCCGCGCTCGCGTGACTTCTGCAGCTCTTCCTGGGAGCAGAGATACGCCCATACGGTGTCGTCGAACTGCAGATAGCGGCAGCCGGCGTCGTAGAACGCCTTGACGGCCTTGCGGTAGGTCTTGCCGAGATCCTCATAGAATGCATCGAGATCGGGATAGACGTCCTTCGAAATCGCCTTGCGGCCGCCGCGGAAGTGCAGCACGGCCGGCGACGGGATCGTCATCTTCGGCACGACGTTCGCTTTGTCTGCATGCGTCTTCAAGAACCGGAAATGGTCCAGCATCGGATGGTCGGTCGGGAAGTCGAGCTTGCCGATGACGCGCACCGCATCGTGCCGCGTCTGCACGCCGGCGAACTGGATGCCGGCGTCGGGGTGAAACAGCTCGCAGCCGGTGAGCTTGGCCAGGAAGTCGAAATGCCACCAGGAGCGGCGGAATTCGCCGTCGGTCGCAAGCTTCAATCCGACAGAGGCCTGCTTGTGCACGACCTTCTCGATCTCGACGTCCTCGATCTTGCGCAGCTCGTCCGCGCTGATCTCGCCCTTCTCGAGCTTGGCGCGCGCCTCCTTGATGCGCTGCGGCCTGAGCAGACTGCCGACCTCGTCGGCGCGGAATGGGGGTCTCGTCCGTTGCATGATTTCACTCCCTGACTATCTCAGTGTGCCGCGGCGCCCGCCACGCCGAGATGGCGTTCGAGTACCGCGGGATCGGCCTTCAGCGCGTGGCTCGGCGCATCGTGCACGATGCTGCCGCGTTCCAATATCACAACGCGGTCGGCAAGCCCCAGTATCTTTTGCGCGTTCTGCTCGACAATGATGGAGCACATACCGCTGCCGCGGGTAATGGTCCCGATCGCCTTCAACAGTTCCTCGACAATGATCGGGGCAAGTCCTTCGGTCGGCTCGTCCAGCAGCAGCACTTTTGGATTGAGCGTAAGCGCCCGCCCGATCGCCAGCATCTGCTGCTCGCCGCCGGAGAGCTGGTTGCCGAAATTGTTGCGCCGCTCCTTCAGCCGGGGAAACATCCCGTAGACCTTTTCAACTGTCCACGGACCGGGCTGGGCTACCGCAGTCATGTTCTCTTCCACGGTGAGGGAGCGAAAAATATTTCGCTCCTGCGGCACCCAACCGATCCCTGCGCGGGCCCGTTCATCGGGGCGCATCGCCGTGATGTCCCGCCCGCCGAGCGCGACGGTGCCACTCAGGCGGCGGGTCACGCCGACGACCGAATTGATCAGCGTGGTCTTGCCCGTGCCGTTGCGCCCCAGCACGGCCAGCACCTCGCCCTCCGGCAGGCGCAGCGACATGTTGGGCAGCACCACGGCCTCGCCGTATCCTGCGCGCAAGTTCTCGATCGCGAGCAAATCAGGCATCGGCAGCCTCGCCGAGATAGACCGCCTTCACTTGCGGGTCGCGTGCGACCTCGTCGGGCGGGCCTTCGACCAGGAGCGCCCCGGAAACCAGCACTGAAATGCGATCTGCGAAGGAGAACACGAGGTCCATGTCGTGCTCGATCAGAAGCACGGTGACGTCGCGCGGCAGCGCCGAGACCACCGCAAGAATGTCGTGACGCTCACTTTCCGGCACACCGGCGGCGGGTTCATCGAGCAGCAGCACGCGCGGTTTGGCGGCGATCGCGACCGCGATCTCGAGCAGGCGCTGCTTGCCGTAGGGCATGGTTGCGGTCGGCTCGTTCATGACGTCGAGCAGATGGAAGCGCACGAGCGTTTCGGCGATCTCGGCATTGACGTCGTCGCGCGTGCCCATCCGCCGCCACCAGTCGCCGCCGTGTCCGAGCCGCTCCGAGACGGCAAGGCCGATCGTCTCCAGCGGGGTCAGATCGGCATAGAGCTGATTGATCTGGAACGTGCGCGACAGGCCGCGCAGCACGCGCTTGTGCACGGGCAGATCGGTGATGTCATGTCCTTCGAGCAGGATACGTCCGCCATTGGGCCACAGCACGCCGGTGAGCAG
>CAYVVB010000146.1:0-1761 GCA_964454955.1 uncultured Bradyrhizobium sp.
GGCCCACTGCTCCGGCAAATAGAACAGCGGAACGACGTAGTTGCCCGAAATCAATACGCGATCGAGGGCGCGCACGGCGGCAACGAAATCCTCGCGGCTGTTGGCCGCGAGCATCGACATGATCATTGCGTCGATCGCGGGCTGCTAGGCTCCAGCGTAGTTGTATGAACCATGGCTGTCGGCCGCAGACTGGCTCCAGCGATAGATCTGCTCGTTGCCCGGCGACAGCGAGACGCCCCAGGTGAAGCGGATCATGTCGTAGTCAAAGGCCTGCTTGCGCTGCTGGTACTGCGCGGAGTCGACATTGCGGATAGTGGGATTGATGCCGATGCGCTGAAGGGTGCGGGCGTATGCCAGCGCCAGACGTTCGTCCTCCTTGGTCGTCACCAGAATTTCGAAGGTAAGGGGTGTGCCAGTGCTCGCGTTGACGAGGACATTGCCTTGCAGCGCGTATCCCGCTGACTGCAGCTCGGCCAGCGCCGCGCGGAGGACTTTGCGATCGCCGCCGCTGCCGTCGCTCACGACAGGCTTGTAGGTGCCGTTCATGACATCGTCTGAAACGACCCCGGGAAAGGGCGCCAGCAGCGCCTTCTCCTTCTCGTCCGCGGGGCGGCCAAGGGCGGAGAGCTCGGAGTCGCCGAAATAGCTGCCGCAGCGAACATAGGCGCCATAGTAGTAATTCTTGTTGACCCACTCGAAATCGAAGAGCTTGGCCAATGCGCTCCGCACCCGAACGTCCGCGAAGATCGGCCGGCGCGTATTGAAGACGAAGCCCGACATGCCCTTCGGCGTGCCCGTCTTGAAGGTCTCCTTCACGACACGTCCGGAAGAGACTCCCGGGAAATTGTAGCCGGTGTTCCACTCGGATGGGTCACCTTCAGGCTGGACGTCGTAGAGGCCGGTCTTGAACGCCTCGAACATGGTGCTGGCATCGCGATAGAAATCGATCCGGATCTCGTCGTAGTTGTCGAAACCCTTCTTGATGGGCAGGTCCTTCGCCCAATAGTCCGGATTGCGTTTGTAGACGATGTGGTCGGGAGCCTTGATCTCGACGGGGACATAGGGACCGGAGCCGACAATCGGCTTCAGCGTGGATTTGTTGAAGGTGTCGGGATTGATCGCGTGCTTTGGGATAATCGGCATTAGCCCGAGGATGAGCGGCAGCTCGCGGTCGTGGGCATTCTCAATATGGAAGCGGACGCCTCGCTCGCCGACGCGCTCGATCTTCTCGACCTTCGAGTAATAGGCTTGGTAATTCGGGAGGCCTTTGTCACGCAGGATCTCGAGGCTGAAGATCACGTCGTCGACGGTGACCGGGGTTCCGTCCGAAAATTTCGCCTTGGGATTGAGGGTGAACTCGACCCAGCTCCTGTCCGGAGGCGTTTCGACGGTCTCGGCGAGAAGGCCGTAAAGGGTGAAGGGCTCGTCGTCGCTGCGTGCGAGGAGGCTCTCGAAGACGAGATTGCCGAGCGACGGGTCGCGCAACCCACGGGCCGAGGTGAAACCGCCCTGGACGACAAAAGGATTCATGCTGTCGAAAGAGCCGACCACACCGTAGGTGATGCGGCCGCCCTTCGGCGCAGCGGGATTGGCATAGGGCAAATGATCGAAGTCTGCCGGCAGCGCCGGTTCGCCGATCATCGCAATGCCATGGGCAGGCGCGGCGGCCGCCAGCTGGGGCACCAGACCAAGACCGAGCGCCGCGGCTACCGTGGCGGCAACGCGCTGCTTCAGCGCGATAGAAAGGATGATCGCAGACAT
>CAYVVB010000147.1:0-11760 GCA_964454955.1 uncultured Bradyrhizobium sp.
TCGGCGTCGGGCCGGCGACGCAGGACAGACTTGCGGCCCGCGGCTTTCGCACCATCGCCGATTTGCAGCGCGCCGACGAGATCGAGTTGATGAAGCAGTTTCCGAGCGACGGCCGCAGGCTGTGGCGGCTGGCGCGCGGCATCGATGACCGCAAGGTCGTGCCCGATCGCGGGGCGAAGACGATTTCCAGCGAGACGACGTTCGAAACTGACATTCGCGATTTCGCAACGCTTGAAAGACTGCTGTGGCGGCTCTCGGAAAAGGTCTCGCTTCGGCTGAAGAACGCCGGCCTCGCCGGCTCAACCATCACGCTGAAGCTGAAGACATCGGATTTCCGCCAGCGCACCCGCGCGCAATCGATTGCCGCGCCGACCCAGCTCGCGGCGAAGATTTTTGCGGTGTTGCGCGAGCTGCTGGCCAGGGAGATCGACGGCACAGCCTTCCGCCTGATGGGCGCCGGCGTCAGCGCGCTGCGGGAGGGATCGGCCGCCGACGATAGCGACATGCTCGATCGCCGCGCCGCCCATGCCGAACGGGCGATCGACGACTTGCGCAAAAAATTCGGCGCCGGCGCGGTGATCCGCGGCATCGCCTACGAGGGACCCGAGAAGGCCGGATGAAACGCTTCGCCCGTCACTGCGCACCCGCGGGCCGCGCATTCGCGCGACCCGTTGGCGTAGGCTCCATCATGATGCCGCGGGCCCGCGATGGCTCAGTAAGGCGCCACCGGTCCGGGCGGGCAGGTCGGGACATTGTCCCAGGGCTGAGTAGCAAAGGCGCCGACGCGCGGCCCCGGGATGCAGCCATATCGATAGGCGTAGGCCGCATAAGGCGAAACGCCATAAGCCGGATATGGCGCCGTGGTAACGTAGGCGTCCTCTGCGAGGTGCCGTGCGGCGACGCCCTCACGCGCCATTGCGGGAACAGTGAATACGGCTGCAGCAAACAAGGCAGCCGAGAAAAGCTTCAGCCTGGCCATTCTATTTCTCCGTTGATCGTAAGAAGCCGAAAAACGTCCGGCTCCACGACGGGAAATGAGAAAGGCGGCCGGCCAGTTAAAGAGCGCGCGTCATCACGTTACTTCAACGGCCTGCGAGCTTTGTCGGCCGCAAATCCGGCCCGGTCAGTTACAGGGCTTGGTGTCCTTGACGTCCTTGACGTCGAACTTGCCCATCGCGCCGGAAATCACGAAATCGTTGTAGTCGAGCACCAGCGCGCGCGAGACGCCATTCTCAAACAGTTCGAACGACATCGCATAGACCGGCGTCTGCTCGCCGTCCTTGGACTTGGCGTCGCGATCGTAGTAGCTCACCGTGACGGGCCAGCGCGTCAGCGATTTCATCTGCTGGTTCTCGGTGGAAGGATCGGGCGAAGCGACGCTCTTGTCGCCGGGGATCGGCTGTCCGATCACGGTCAGCGTGTTGTAGACCTTCTCGCCGTTGTCGGAACCATCATAGACCGTCAGCTCGAGCAGCGATTTACCTTCCTTCGCGGCGGCGATGATGCGCTCGATCTGCTCGGTCGGGAACACGACCGGGCCATCGATCGTGAACGTCTTGGTCTCCGGCTGCTTCAATTTGACCGTGACGTGATCGCCGGTCCGCTCCGCGATGCCATCGACCGGGTTGGAATCGGAGTCGTTGGTCCGCGTGTCGATCTTGAAACGATAGCTCTTGCCGGCGCCGTCCTCCCAGGACGTCGAGCGCAGATCGCTCAGCATCACCTTGCCCTCGCCGACCTCGAGTTCGGAGACTTGCCGGAAGTCCGAGGTGTAGCCCTCGCAGGCATTGCCGGAAAAGTTATAGAGAATGCGGCCGCGCGCGCTGTTGACGGCGTTGGAGCCACGCGACTTCACCAGACTCAAATCGTACATTGCCTGATGCGGCAGAAACGGCAGGCTGGCTGCGGCCTTGGCCGGTCCGCAGGCAAGTGCCGCAATTGCCAACGCGCCGAGCGAGATCTGGAACGAGCGAGCCATGATTCATCCTTGAGTGGGAAGATTCGTCACCATAATCACCGGCCTATTGCGTCGCAACTGGGGCTGCTTCACGGAAAAGTGCGCGTTGGCCGCGTAGATCGCTGTTTTTTCTGTAGAAACCCCGACCGCCACGACCCCTAGGGGGTCGCTTGCATGTGATGGCGCAATCGGCGAAACAAGGCCGCGTCCGGTCGGGTCGACTGGCAGCGAGGCATCATTTAGGGAAGCGAGGGACGTCAGATGGCGGGCACGATCGAACAGAAATTGGCTTCATTGGGCATCACCTTGCATGCGCCTGCCGCGCCCGTGGCGAACTATGTCGGCTTCGTGCGGACAGGCAACCTGCTGTTCGTATCGGGTCAGGTTTGCTTCGATGCGGCAGGCAAGCTGATCGCCAAGGGCAAGCTCGGGGCCGGCGTGACTGTCGAACAAGGTAACGCCGCGGCACGAGGCTGCGCGATCAATCTGCTCGCGCAGGTCAAGGCCGCGATCGGCGATCTCGACAAGGTCGTGCGTGTGGTACGGCTGGGCGGCTTCGTCAATTCGGCGCCGGACTTCCTCGACGGGCCGAAGGTCCTCAACGGTGCATCCGATCTGATGGTCGCGGTGTTCGGCGACAAGGGACGGCATGCCCGGACGACGGTCGGCGTGGCGTCGCTTCCGGCGGACGCGTCCGTCGAGGTCGAAGGCCTGTTCGAAGTCTCCTGAAAGCGGAGTTGAAGGTTTGCGCGCTCCAGACTGGCTGACGGCGCGGCCGGTGGCCCATCGCGGCCTGCATGAGGCCGCCCGCGGCATCATCGAAAACATGCCAGCGGCGGCTCAAGGGGCGATCGCAGGCAACTTCGCCATTGAATGCGACATCCATCTCAGCGCCGATGGCGAAGCCATGGTGCATCATGACGACGTGCTTGGCCGGCTCACCGAGGGCAGCGGGCGACTGCGCGAGAAGACTGCGGCGGAGTTGAAAGCGGTACGCTTCAATGGGACCTCCGAACGGATGATGACGCTAGCCGATCTCTGCACGCTGGTCGCCGGCCGCGTGCCGCTGGTGATCGAGGTCAAAAGCCATTTCGATGGTGATCGGGCGCTTGTGAAGCGGATGGCGGAGGTGCTGTCGACCTATCAGGGTCCGGCGGTCGGGATGTCGTTCGATCCCGACCAGGTCGTGGCCCTGCGCGAACTGATCCCCTCGCGTCCCCGAGGTATCGTCGCCGAGCGACACTATACGGCGAAGGAATGGCCGGAGGCCTCACCCGCCCAGCGCCGCGACATGACGCACTTGCGCCACTTTTTCCGCAGCCGGCCGGACTTCGTCGCCTTCCATGTCAACGAACTCCCTTCGGCCGCGCCCTGGGCCGCGCGCAATCTGTTCGGCTGTCCGCTGCTGACCTGGACCGTTCGTACACCCGACCAGCGCGCGCGCGCGGCGCGCTATGCCGACCAGATGATTTTTGAAGGATTTGTGCCGGAGAGTTGAGCGCCTTCCGGACTCGACCATCGTTGCCCCTTGAAGTCCCTGCTGCAATGCACGATCTTTCGGAGCAGATGGCATCCTCTGAAATCACCCTTGAAGCAGTTCCCTCTGTCGCCGATGTTCCGGCCGAGACGTGGGATGCCTGCGCCAATCCGCATAGGCTTGCCGGCAAGGGCAACGGAATTGATCCTTCGGCCACATCCGGGGCAAATTCCTGCGCCGAGACAAAGACCGCTTACAACCCGTTTGTTTCCCATGCGTTTTTCTCGGCGCTGGAGGCTTCAGGCTCGGCGACGCCACGCACCGGCTGGGGGCCGCGGCATCTTGTTGCCAGACTGGAGGGCACGATCGCGGGCATCGTGCCCTGCTATCTGAAATCGCATTCGCAAGGCGAATATGTCTTCGACCGCGGCTGGGCCGACGCCTATGAGCGCGCCGGCGGACGCTATTATCCGAAGCTGCAGGCCTCCGTTCCCTTCACGCCGGCGACCGGTCCGCGGCTCCTGATCCGCGACGGCGTGAACCGCGAGCAGATCGCATCGGCGCTGGCCAGCGGGCTGATCGCGCTCACGGGGGTGAGCAAGGCATCGTCCGCGCACGTGACCTTCGCGAGCGAAGAGCAGTGGAAGCTTCTCGCTCGCCACGGCTTCCTGCAGCGCACCGACCAGCAGTTTCACTGGCGCAATCAGGGCTTCGCCAGCTTCGACGATTTTCTCGCCACGCTCAATTCGCGCCATCGCAAGGCGATCAAGCGCGAGCGCCGCGAAGCGGTCGCAGACGGCATCACCATCCATTGGCTCAACGGCGCCGATATCACCGAGGACGCGTGGGATGCGTTCTTCGATTTCTACATGGAGACCGGCTCGCGCAAATGGGGCCGTCCCTATCTCACCCGCGCTTTCTATTCGCTGATCGGCGAGAGCATGGCCAAGGACGTGCTGCTGGTGATGGCGCGGCGCAATCACCGCTGGATCGCGGGTGCTATCAACTTCATCGGTTCGGACACGCTGTTCGGCCGGCATTGGGGCGCGATCGAGCATCATCCGTTCCTGCACTTCGAGGTCTGCTACTACCAGGCCATCGAGTACGCCATCAGGCAACGCCTGGCAGTCGTCGAGGCCGGCGCGCAGGGCGAGCACAAGATCGCGCGCGGCTACATGCCGCAAACCACCTATTCCGCACATTACATCGCCGATCCCGGCCTGCGGCGCGCCATCAACGATTACCTCAAGCGCGAGCGCGCCTATGTGGCCGAGGCGGGACGCGAGCTTTCCGAAGCTGCCCCGTTCCGAAAAGCGGCCGACGAAGCGTCTTGACCGCACGCCGCCCGGCAGCGAAATTGGCGCCAACTTTTTCTGGGAGCCGCCATGACCGCCTATGACGACAGCAACGCGTTCGCAAAAATCCTGCGCGGTGAATTTCCCTGCTACAAGGTCTACGAGAACGAGCATGTGCTCGCCTTCCTCGACATCATGCCGCGTTCGCCCGGGCATACGCTCGTGATCCCGAAGGCCCCCGCGCGCAACATTCTCGACATCAAGGAGGAAGACTACCTCCACGTCGCGCGCGCCACGCGCCTCATCGCACGCGCGGCGAAGACGGCGTTCCGCGCCGATGGCATCACCATCCAGCAGTTCAACGAAACGGCGGGCGGACAGGTCGTGTTTCACCTGCATGTGCACGTGATGCCGCGTCACGATGCCATCGCGCTGCTCGCGCCGGCAAGCCGCAGGGAAGACGCGCATGTCCTGGAAGAGAATGCGGCCAAACTGATTGCAGCGCTGAAGGACGCGTAGCTCTCCCTTCTCCGTGATCGGACGAGCGCTGCGCTATCCCGCCTGCGCATCCCCCGGTTGCGGCGCCGTCAATGGTGAAAACTCGCAGCGGTCGGGCTTGATGTCGAGCAGCGGCGTGCCGTCGAGGCAATCGAGCCCGCGCACCAGAATGGTGTTGCCCTCGATCGCAACCAGCCTGACGATCGAAGTCCCGATCGGGTTGGGCCGCATCGGCGAACGCAGCGAAAACGTGCCCCGTGTCGAGCCGTGGTGCTTTGGGCTTTGCAGCACGAGATCGCGGCGCGACTGGTCCAGCCAATAGATCACTTCGAGATTGCTGTAGAAATCGACGCCCTTGATCGCAGGCACCCAGGGCTCGAAGATTTCCAGCCGGCAGATCGGCCCATCCTGGCGGCCCTGCCGCGGCGTCTCCAGCCGCGAGGTCCAGGGTGTGCGGATGCGGCCGATGAAGATGAGGCCCGCGTCCTGCCCTGCCGGCATCTCGACCGCCATCTCGCCTTCGCGGAGTTCCGTGTCCTTCGCCATGTGCATCCAATCCAGGAAAATATCAGCAACTCTAGCGGATTATGCCCGCGTCGCAAATTGCGCCGTATCAACCCAGCAACCATTTCCCCGTGAGCATGACGATTTCGCCGCAGACCACGCCTGCGAAAATCGACCGGCGGGTGAGGATGAAGGCGACGAAACCCGCCACCAGCGCGCCGTAGCGCAGGAAGGCCGGCACGCTCGCCAGCGCGCCAGGCGGGTGTACCAGGATCTCCGCGATCACTCCGGCAAGGATCGCGGTCGCTACCGCCTTGACCCACATCAGAAGGTCGGAGCCCTCGTCGATTCCGCCGCCGAGCCAAAGGCCCAGCATGCGCCAGACCTGGTTGGGGATCACGCCTGCGAGCAGAAGCAGGAGCAGCGCGTGCCAATCTCCGAAAAATTCACTCATGGCCCCTCCCGCCATTTGTGCACGCCAAAGGCGATGGTGCCCGCCACCACCCCGCTCAGCAGGATGTCGAGGCCGCTGTCGATCAGAGAGGCGATTGGGTAGAACGCAAGGCCGAGCCCCAGCGCCAATATGTCGGCGAGCTCTTTCGAGTTGCGCGCAGTGGAGAACAGGAAGGACAGCGGCGTCAGCAGCAAGATGGCCGAGCTGAAAGTCGGCGTCAGATTGGCGGCAAGCTCATACCCGATGAGGGTAGCGATGAGGCCAATGGAAACCAGGCCGCAGCCGAGCCCGTGGACGAAGGCGATGCGCCGCTCGCGGGGTACATGCGGCAGGAAGCGGTAGCATTCGACCCAGAGGGTGACCGCCGTAAAATGCGCGACCAGCACGAGCTGCCGCCGCCTGGTCTCGGGCGTGCGCATTAGCGGCAGCACCGCGACGACCATCGGAAACAGCCGGATCGCACTCACCGTCACCGCGATCGCCGATTGCACCATGGTCGCTCCGGACGCCAGCGTCGAGATCAGGATGATCTGCGCCGGCCCGGCCCACACCAACAATGTGCTCATCAGCGCCCAGGCGAGCGAGAAATGGGTGTCATGGGCCAGCGCGCCGATGCCGATATAGGTGACGAACAGCACCAGCGAGAGAATGGTGGACGCAGTCGCACTCATCCCCCACGCGAAGGCGCGCACGGAACCATGCCATTTGGGTGAATCGAGCGGTGGGAGAGACACGGGGAAAGCGAACAGGCGTGAAATCTGCAGCGATAAGGCGGATGAAAGGGGTGCCCGTCAAGGAAGAGCAGTTCAAGGCTGTCATGCACGGGCACCGTTATTCCGGGGCACCCGCAGAGCGCACATGCTGCTTACCCCCTCACCCCCATATTCCGCAGCACAAAGCACGCCCCGCCGGCGCGGATGATGCGGTTGCAGAGGTCGTCGGCCTCGGGGCGCGTGTCGGTGCCGATCCGCACCTGGTAGAACGGCCGCGTACCGCGCGTGCGCATGACGGATGAGAGGATGCTCGGGTCACGGTTGCCGATGACGGCCGAAAGGCCCTTGATCGCGCGAGCATACATCGCGAGCGCCCTGTCGCGATCAAATCCGGCGGCGAGCTGCACGCCCCAGACCTTTGCGGCGGCGAGCTGCACATGCTGTTCGAGATGCGTGACGAACGGGTTGGGCGCGCGCTGCAACAGCGCCATCAGCTCGCGACATGAGGTCATGGGGCTGCTGGGCGGTGTCTTCGCGCCCTTGCCCGCAGCCTTCCATTCGTCGACCGTCGAGCCCGTGATCACGGACACATAGTTGCGGGTTTCCTGCGGCATGGGACCGGTCCCGGCCAGCCATTCCTGCACGCGCCGCGGGCCCGCGTTGTAGGCCGCAGCAGCAAGCCCGAGATTGCCGAACTCGTTGCGCAAATCGTTCAAGAACTGGGCCGATTTCGGTAGCGCCTGCACGGGATCGAAGGGATCGAGCAGGCGCCGCTCGTTGGCCGTGCCAGGCATGAATTGCGCAATGCCCTGGGCGCGCTGGCCGCTGCGCGTCATGGGGCCGACCGCATCGGACTGGAAACGGCTTTCCTGCCAGATCACGCGGGCGAAAAACTCCAGCGGCAGGTCGTTGGCCCTTGCCGCCGACTCGATCATCAGGCAGATGGCCTCGCGGGTGCCGGCGTCGGTATCGGCCAGTTTCTGCGGCTGCTTCTGGGTCGCCAGTTCCTCAACGCTCGGCGTTGCGATTTCAGTCTTGGCCGGCGTGTCATCCGCCCGGACCGCAGCGGTCGGGAGCAACAGCAATGCCAGAGCAAGGGAGAAAGCGGGGCGCATCCCCACAAAAGTCGGCAAGAGGATGCTTGTTCCCGAAAGCGCACCGGACAGACGGAACATAGTCGTGCTCCCCCTCCAGTGCAGAGCTCGACTTGCGCCCGATGGGACACGGTTGATTTCGCTCAACACGCGTCTCGGTAGCCATGCGAGCGTTTTTGTGGTGCTTCATAGGTACGGAAAGGCGACATCGCGGTGGTAATTGCAGCCTATCGGAACCGCGTCGGGACAGCCGACCTTTGCTTGGCGTTGCTCCTGATCCTCCCGTTCGGCACAGCCAGTCACGCGCTCGATCGCGAGCAGGAGCATGGAAAAGCGCTGTTGGAGAAACTTTGCGCAAGATGCCATGCGGTGGGCGAAACGGGGCGGAGCCGACACCCGGATGCGCCGCCGTTTCGGACCTTCAGCGAAGAAAAGCTTTATGATGAAGACTTTGGCCAGCGCCTGCAGGATGGGCTGAGCACCATGCACCCGGACATGCCCACCTTCCATTTCGGCCGGCGCGACGCCGAAGCAGCGGTCAACTATCTCAAGTTCCTGCACGAACGCAGGAAACCGAAATAGCCAATCGAAGTAGTCGCTGGCTGAAAAGCGCGCGCAGGTCCGGTGTGGCCGAGATCGAATCGGACTACAAAGCAACAGCCCTTGCGCATGGCTGATGGAACCCCGGCCACCCTGCCCGGTTTGCCGTGCGGTAGCTATTTTGCCGAAAGAATCGCAAAGACCGTTTCCCTGGATGTCATCGACCATCGTTGAACACGCCGACGGCCTGCCGCTACCGCAGCGCTATTGGGCCATCCTGACCATTGCGCTCGCCATCGTCATGGCGGTGGTCGACGGCGCCATCGCAAACGTTGCGCTGCCCACGATCGCGCGCGACCTCGACGCCTCGCCCGCCTTCGCTATCTGGATCGTCAATGGCTACCAGCTCGCGGTCACGATCTCGCTGCTGCCGCTGGCGTCGCTCGGCGAAATCATCGGCTACCGGCGCGTTTACCTTGCGGGCCTCGTGCTCTTCACCATCGCGTCCCTGTTTTGCGCGCTGGCCCACACGCTGTCGCTGCTCACCATCGCCCGCATCGTCCAGGGATTTGGCGCCGCCGGCATCCTGAGCGTCAATTCGGCGCTGGTGCGTTTTACCTATCCGCATGCGCAGCTCGGCCGGGGCATCGGAATCAACGCCATGGTGGTTGCGACATCCGCCGCGGTCGGCCCGACCATTGCAGCCGGAATCTTGGCGGTAGCGAGCTGGCCGTACCTGTTCGCGGTCAACCTTCCGATCGGCGTGATTACACTGGTCCTGGCTTGGCGCTCGCTGCCGCATACGAGGCCGGCCGAACACTCCTTTGACTGGCAAAGCGCCGGCCTGAGCGCGGTGACCTTTGGCGTCGGGATTGCCGCGATCGACAGCGTCGGCCACGGCGAGCCGCTCCTCACCTGCCTGTTGCAATTCGCCATCGCGCTCGCAGCCGGCGGCGCCCTGCTCTATCGCCAGATGAACATGACAAGTCCGCCGCTGCTGCCCGTAGATTTGCTGCGGATCCCGATCTTCGCCCTGTCGATCGCGACCTCGATCGCCTCCTTCTGCGCCCAAATGCTCGCCTTTGTCTCGCTGCCCTTCTATCTGGAGAGCCGTTTCGGCTATACGGCCGTCGAAATCGGCCTCTTGATTACGCCCTGGCCGATCGCGGTCGGCATCTCGGCCCCCATCGCGGCCCGGCTGGTCGAGCGCCTTTCGGCCGGCCTACTTGGCGGCGTCGGGCTCCTGATCTTCGCGCTGGGGCTGGCGGCGCTCGCGCTGTTGCCCGACCAGCCCACCATCCCCAACGTGATCTGGCGAATGGCGCTCGCGGGCGCTGGCTTCGGCCTGTTCCAGACGCCCAACAACCGCACTATGATCGCGGCCGCGCCGCGCGAGCGCACGGGCGGCGCCAGCGGCATGCTGGGCACCGCGCGGCTGCTGGGACAGACCACCGGCGCTGCGCTGGTTGCGCTGTTTCTGGCGCGCTATCCGGACGAAGGCACCCACGTCTCGCTGTTCGCGGGCGTCGGCTTCGCCCTGGTCGGCGCTTGCTTGAGCATGCTGCGCCTATCGGAGACAGGCGCGCGCGGCGCCGAGCATGTGCGCGTGCGGGACGGTCAGCGGTTGAAGGGTGACTGACCGCGGGCGCTGCCGAGCTTGATCACCGGCAACGAAAAGGCCGGCATTGCCGGCCTTTTCAACCATTAAGTCAAACCGCGTCACACCTTGACCAGCGGCCCTTTCGAGGTTGGGCCCTTGGCCCCTCCGCCACCACCACCCGGGCCGCCCGATTTCGGCTTGCGCTTGCGCGCACCGGGCAGTTTTTCGGGCTTCGGCGTGACCGGGCCTTCGACGAACTCGAACCCGATCTTGTCCGCTCCCGTCGCCTCGTCCTTGACCAGCACGACGCGAACATGACCGCCGCCCTTCAGCTTGCCGAACAGCACCTCGTCGGCCAGCGGCTTCTTGATGTGCTCCTGGATCACGCGGGCCATCGGACGCGCGCCCATCTGCTGGTCATAGCCGTGCTCGATCAGCCAGGCCTTGGCCGGCTCGGAGAGCTCGATCGTGACGTCGCGGTCGGCGAGCTGCGCCTCCAGTTGCAGCACGAACTTTTCGACCACCATGCCGATCACATCGACGTTGAGATGCGCGAACGAGATGATGGCATCGAGGCGGTTGCGGAATTCCGGCGCGAACTGCCGGTTGATCGCCTCGTGGTCGTCGCCTTCGCGCTTGCTGCGGGTAAAACCGAACGCCTGCTTGGCGAGATCGGCCGCACCGGCGTTGGTGGTCATGATCAGGATCACGTTGCGGAAATTGACCTGCTTGCCGTTGTGATCGGTGAGCCGGCCGTGGTCCATGATCTGCAACAGCACGTTGTAGAGGTCGGGATGCGCCTTCTCGATTTCGTCGAGCAGCACGACGCAATGCGGATGCTGGTCGACGCCGTCGGTCAGCAGGCCACCCTGGTCGAACCCGACATAGCCCGGAGGCGCGCCGATCAGGCGCGAGACGGTATGCCGTTCCATATATTCGGACATGTCGAAGCGGAGCAGCTCGACCCCGAGGGTCGCCGCGAGCTGTTTTGCAACCTCGGTCTTGCCGACACCGGTAGGACCGGAGAACAGGTAGCAGCCGATCGGCTTTTCCGGTTCGCGCAGGCCCGCGCGCGCGAGCTTGATGGAAGCGGACAGCGACTCGATCGCCTTGTCCTGGCCGAACACCACGCGCTTCAAGGTCTGCTCGAGATGCTTGAGCACCTCGGCATCGTCCTTGGACACGCTCTTGGGCGGAATCCGGGCCATCGTGGCGATGGTGGTCTCGATCTCCTTGATACCGATAGTCTTCTTGCGCTTGTTCTCGGCAACAAGCATCTGCGCCGCGCCCGACTCGTCGATCACGTCGATCGCCTTGTCCGGCAGCTTGCGGTCATGGATGTAGCGGGAGGACAGCTGCACCGCGGCCTCGATCGCCTCGTTGGTATATTTCAACCGGTGGTAATCCTCGAAATAGGGCTTGAGCCCCTTGAGGATCGCGATCGCGTCATCGACGGACGGCTCGTTGATGTCGATCTTCTGGAAACGCCGCACCAGCGCGCGGTCCTTCTCGAAATGCTGGCGATATTCCTTGTAGGTAGTCGAGCCCATGCAGCGGATGGTGCCGGATGCCAGCGCGGGTTTGAGCAGGTTGGACGCATCCATCGCGCCGCCTGAGGTGGCGCCCGC
>CAYVVB010000148.1:0-8916 GCA_964454955.1 uncultured Bradyrhizobium sp.
GATTTCGCTGACGCCATAGAGACCCCGTTCGAATGGAGCCGTCTCCAGCGCGCCCTGCTGTCCTGAATCCGGCACAAGACGCTTCATGATATCGCGGAATCGCGCATTGTCGTGGTGACGAACGATCAGCCCTTGCGCGACCGCGTCACCGATCTGTCCGATGCCGATCTGCAACGTGCCGCCGTCACGCACGAGGCCGGCGGCATTGAGGCCGATCGCATACCTCGTATCGGAGATCGGCTCGGCGGGCGGCGCGAACAGCGGAAAGTCCGTCTGCGGGCTGTCAAGCACGGCACTGAATTCATCCGCCGGCAGATCGGCCTCGCCCGGCATGAACGGCAGTTCGGAATTGACCTGGCCGACCAGCTTGAAAGACGCGCGCCCCTCCTTCCGGGCGCGCACCAGGTCCAGCGTAATGTCGGTATTGGAGCTCAGGCTGTAGCGCGGCTGGCCGTCGACAACTCGCTTGGCTACGAGCTGGACGGCGACATTCACTCCGGAAGCCAGCAAGAACGGCGGAATATGGGTGTAGTTCGCCGAAATGTAGTTCTGCTGGGCTGACGGCACATGCATCCATCGCCCCGCCAGGAAGAAGAATTCGGCGACGCGAATATTGGGCGGCAGCTCACCCTTGCGCAGCGCTTCGGCATAAGCGAGATCGGGGTAGCCGCCGAAAAGCCGTTCGATGACCGGGGCGATGAAGCGCCATTGCAGCAGATTCTTCGGCTTCGGCTTTTCCAGCGTGAGCGCAGTGAAGATCGACAGCCTGATCGAGCGGTCGGCGGCAGCCCGCGCATAGAGCGCGTTGACGATATGATTGGCCTTACCGAGCCCGAGCGGCAGCCCGACGACGAGATTGGTGCCGACGTCGCGAATGATGTCGTCCGCAATCGCCTCGGGATCGGAGAACATTTTTGTCATCGGATGGGATCCGGGCGAAACGAGGAGACGCCCGAAACCGGGCTTTGACAACGCTCCTGCATAATCATTTGTGGCGAACAAGCAACTGCCAAGGTTGAAGGTGCTTTTGGAGGTGCTTGCGGAGCAGCGCGCAAAGGTTCACGCTGGCGACCATAAAGATGCAAGAGCGCCGCAAGAGAGCTAGGCACGAAACGCAATATCCCCCTGCAGATTACGCAACCGAAGGAGGGAGTGACCATGCTGACGCGACGGACCATGTTGCTTGCCTCGATCGCCGCCGGAGTAGCCATGCAGAACCAGACAGCCCGCGCCAAGGCTTCCCAACCATCAACGCCGGTGAATTTCGATGTGCCCGCCGGGGCCTGCGATTGCCACACCCACATCCACGCCGATCCCGAGAAGTTCCCGTTCTACCAGGGCCGCGTCTACACGCCCGAGCAGGCAAGCCCTGAGGAAATGAGCGCATTGCATAAGGGTTTGCACATCGAGCGTGTGGTGATCGTCACCCCCAGCGTCTACGGTACCGACAATTCCGCAACGCTGTTCGGCATGAAGGCGCGCGGGCCGACCGCTCGCGGCGTTGCGGTGATCGACGACAAGACGGCGGAAAGCGAGCTTGATGCCATGCAGCAGGCGGGTTTTCGCGGCATTCGGCTCAATCTCGCAACCGTCGGCATCAGCGATCCCAATGTCGCGCGCGCACGATTTCAGGCCGCCGTCGATCGCATGAAAACGCGCGGCTGGCACGTGCAGCTCTACACCACGCTTTCGGTCATCACGGCGATCAAGGACCAGGTCGCCTCCTCGCCCGTGCCTGCGGTGTTCGATCATTTCG
Organism: uncultured Bradyrhizobium sp.; assembly: GCA_964454955.1. GTDB lineage: Bacteria > Pseudomonadota > Alphaproteobacteria > Rhizobiales > Xanthobacteraceae > Bradyrhizobium. The sequence continues at coordinate 1,757 of CAYVVB010000148.1, forward strand.
GCGGCGCGCAGGCCGAGCTGGGCGTCGAGCAGCCCGGATTTTCCGACATGCTGGATCTGGTCAAGGGCGGCAAGGCCTACGTCAAAATCTCCGGCGCTTACCGGGCGTCGAAAATGGCGCCCGACTATCCCGACGTGATGCCGCTCGCGAAGGCGCTGATTGCCGCCAACCCAGATCGGATCGTCTGGGGGAGCGACTGGCCACATCCGGATTCCGTCACTCCGCCCGGTCACAAGGCGACCGATGTCACCCCGCTGCTCCAGATCGACGATGGCCGGCTGCTCAACCAGCTTCCGGTCTGGGCCCCGGACGCCGCAACCCGCAAAACGATCCTGGTCGACAATCCCGCACGGCTTTACGGATTTTCATGAAAGGCCGTTGAAAATCCAACTACAATCAGGTTCCGCGCGGCGGCCACTCCGGGGGATGGCTGCCGAGCGGCATCGCCGGCCGCGCCCAGAAGGCCGGGGTCTCTGACAATTTCGCCGCATGGCTGACGGCATGGAGCTGACCGAAGCCGGAAGCCTGCGCCTCGATGAAGGGCAGCACGGCTTCGGCCATCAAATCCGCGGTTTTGAGCCCATCTGCAATGCGGCCCAGATTCCACAGCCAGCGCCCGGTCTGCGCCAGTGAAACCCGCACGAGCCAGCTGCCGCCCTCGCGCGCCTGGCGCGCCTTCGCCATCATCGCGCCGAACGCCATCAGGTAGCCGGTGGCATGGTCGAGCATCTGGGCCGGCAACTCCTTCGGCCCGTCGACGCTGGCTGCCTGCCCTTCGGCGTGATTGAAACCGGTCGCGGTCTGCACCAGCGAGTCGAAGCCGCGGCGGTCCGCCCAGGGGCCGACATGGCCGTAGGCCGAGAGCGAGACATAGACGATGCCGGGGCTGATCTGCGCCGCCTCCTCCGGCGAGAAACCGAGAGACGCGATCGCACGCGGCCGATAGCCTTGCGAGAAAATGTCGGCCTGCGCGAGCATTTCGCGCAGGATTGCACGCCCCACGTCATTTTTCAGTTCGACGAAGCTCGTCAATTTGCCGCGGCCGGTATCGATGGTGAGCCAGGGAATGGTTGGAAGCTCGGCGCCCGAAATCAAAAGCACATCGGCGCCGTGCACCGCGAGCGTGCGCCCGGCGACGGGACCTGCGATCACGCGCGACAGATCGAGCACGCGTAAACCGGCGAGCGGTCGGTTGCCTGCCGGCCAGGGCTTTGGCGGCGCCTCGCCGATCTTCTCGATTGTGAAGGGCGGCAGTTCGGCAAGCGCCTTTGCTTGCGGGTGCGCCGACCATTCGTCGAATGAACGCATCAAGGCGACGACCGCGCCGCCCGCGTAAGCCGCGGTTTCAAACGCTTCGCCGTCCCATTGCATCAGGGCCGCCTGGATCGCCTCGCGCTCGGCCGCGCAGCTCAGCACCTTGCAGACGGCGGCGCGGTGATGCGGGAAATTGGTATGCAGCCGGACGAAGCGCCCATCACCTGTCCGGTAGACGCCTGCGGTCGGATCCCACGCCGGCGGCGGCGGCTTGCCGTCGAGGCGCAAATAGCGCTCGGAGCGGCATTCAACCACCGCATGACGCATGTCGACCGCAACCTGCTGCGGCTCGCCGCTGCGCATCTGCCATATGTGAGCCGCGGCAAGGCCGCTGGCTGCGATGCTCGCTTGCGCGGCAGCGGCGACACGAAACGAAGACGGCAGTTGCGGCTCCTCGCCGGTCAAGGTGACGGATTGAAGCGCGGCAGGTTCGCCGCCGGCAAGACTCCAGAGATCGGAGAGGATTTCACGGGACGTTTGGTGCATGGGCCTCGGCTCTCAATTGCAACCCGTACCTTATAGCCCGTCTGGCAGAAGCGCACTGTCGTTCCGGGGCAGTCCGAAGGGGCTGAGCCCGGAACCCATAACCACGGACCGTCGTTGTAGTCACCTCGTTCGTCGCTCGCTCTCGCGAACCACATCCTCCTGTGGTTATGGATTCCAGGCTCGCGTCTTCGGGCCGCGGAATGACAGCTCAATGAAAATCGCGTGAGGGCGGCAGGATGCGGACATTGCGGGGATGGCGGAGTTTTTGCGCGGGATTTTCCGGATGGTCGCGGCGATCATCTTGCAGAGGCTCGATCAGCGCGGGGCCTGCAGGCACCGGCGGCTTGCGGTTGAGCGCGTCATTGGCGAGACCGATAAGGTCGGCCGAGCGGTCGATCAGGCGCTCGGCGACGAGATGCACGACCTTTTCCGGGCTGCTCTGGATTCGCCCCTCCACCAGCACCAGCCGCGCGCCCATCACCTCCTTGCGGTAGCGCTCCATCACCTTCGGCCACACCACGATATTGGCGATGCCGGTTTCGTCTTCCAACGTCATGAAGACGACGCCCTTGGCGCTGCCCGGGCGTTGCCGTACCAGCACGACGCCCGCGCAGCGGACGTAGTCCCTATCTCTGGCGTGGGACACCGCGCTGCAGGCGACGACCTTTTCGCGTGTAAATATCGACCGCAAAAACTGCATCGGATGTCCCTTCAGCGACAGCCGGATCGTCTGGTAGTCGGCGACCACCTGTTCCGGCAGCGGCATCAGGGGCAAGGCTTCCGCCGCCTCATCCGGCTGCTCGCGCGCGGCCGCGCTTTCGAACAATGGCAGCGGCACGTCATCGGGCAGCCGCCTGACTGCCCACAATGCTGCGCGGCGATCGAGACCGAGCGAGCGGAATGCATCGGCGTCCGCCAGCAGGATCAACGCGCGCTTGGGCAAACCGGTGTCGCGGGCGAAATCCTCCAGCGACGTGAACGGACGGCGCGCGCGGGCTTTGACGATGCGATCGGCCCAGTCGTCTTCTTCAAGCTGCGACATAGGCGGTGGCACACCTCTCCCATAGGGAGAGGTCGCGCCGAAGGCGCGGGTGAGGGGCGCAGTCTCTCGAGGGACCTGCTCCCCCTCACCCGATTTGTCCTGGACGATGCTTCGCATCGCCAAGGGCAAATCGACCTCTCCCCGTCGGGGAGAGGTGAACCGAGATCGCGGCCAGACCGATTCAATCAACGAGCATTCTTCGCGTATATCCCGGAGTGAAGCGCGTATTTCCTTCAACCGCCGCTCATCCGGATCGATCCAATGGAAACCGTCGATCTGGCGAAAGCCGAGGCGCACCGCGCAATATTTTCCTTCTGTCTCCTCCAGCGTGTTCTGCGCAAAACTATGGGACACGTCGACCTCGCGCACCTCGACGTCGTTCTTGCGGGCATCACCCACGATCTGCGCCGGCGCATAAAAGCCCATGGGCTGCGAGTTCAAAAGCGCACAGCAGAACGCATCGGGATGGTGATATTTGAGCCAGGAGGAGACATAAACGAGCTGCGCGAAACTTGCGGCATGGCTTTCCGGAAAACCGTAGGAACCAAAGCCCTTGATCTGGTCAAAGCAGCTTTTGGCGAAGGCCGGGTCATAGCCGCGCGCGACCATGTTGTCGATCAGCTTGGACTCATATTTGCCGATGGTACCGAGGTTGCGGAAGGTGGCCATCGAGCGGCGCAGGCCGTTGGCCTCCTCGGCCGAGAATTTCGCAGCTTCGATCGCGATCCGCATCGCCTGTTCCTGGAACAGCGGCACGCCCAGCGTCTTGTGCAGCACGCGATACAACTCGTCCGCATTGCCATGATCCGACGACGGCGAGGGATAGCTCACCTCTTCCTGTTTGTTGCGGCGGCGCAAATAGGGATGCACCATGTCGCCCTGGATCGGACCGGGACGCACGATCGCGACCTCGATGACGAGGTCGTAGAAGTTTCTCGGCTTCAGGCGAGGCAGCATGTTCATCTGCGCGCGGCTCTCGACCTGGAACACGCCGAGCGACTCGCCCTTGCACAGCATGTCGTAGACTCGGGCGTCCTCGCGCGGGATGGTGGCGAGCTCGTAATGTTCGCCCTTGTGATGTTCGATCAAATCAAGACATTTGCGGATGCAGGTCAGCATGCCCAGCGCCAGCACGTCGACCTTCATCATATGCAGTGCGTCGACATCGTCCTTGTCCCATTCGATGAAGGTGCGTCCCTCCATCGCGGCATTGCCGATCGGCACGTAGGTGTCGAGCCGGTCCTGCGTCAGCACATAGCCGCCGACATGCTGCGACAGATGCCGCGGAAAATCGATCAGCTCGGCCGCAAGCCTGACCGCGCGCTCGATCATGGGATTTTGCGGATCTAACCCGGCCTGCCGCACCTGCCCCTCGGACAGGCCGTCGCCCCAGCTGCCCCAGACCGTATCGGCGAGATGCGAGGTGATGTCTTCCGTCAGCCCCAGTGCCTTGCCGACGTCACGGATGGCGCTGCGCGGACGATAATGAATGACGGTCGCGATCACGGCGGCGCGGTGGCGACCATAGCGCCGGTAGACATATTGCATCACCTCCTCGCGCCGCGAATGCTCGAAATCGACGTCGATATCGGGCGGCTCCAGCCGCTCCTTGGAGATGAAGCGCTCGAACAGCAGGTCGATCTCGGTCGGATCGACGGAGGTGACGCCGAGCACATAGCAGACGGCGGAATTGGCCGCCGAGCCCCTGCCCTGGCACAGAATGCCCTGGCTCCGCGCATAGCGCACGATGTCGTGCACGGTGAGGAAATAATGCGCGTAGTTGAGCTCGGCGATGAGATCGAGCTCCTTGCGCAACGTCGCGCGCAAGCCTTCATCGATCCCGTCCCGAAAACGCGCGGCAACGCCTTCCCAGGTCAAATCTTCCAGATGCTGCTGCGCGGTTTTTCCCGGCGGCACAGGCTCGTCGGGATATTGGTATTTGAGCTGATCGAGCGAGAATTCGATGCGGTCGGCGAGGCGGATGGTTTCCGCAATCGCCTGCGGCGCATCGCGAAACAGCCGCGCCATTTCTTCCGCCGGCTTGAGATGCCGCTCCGCATTGGCTTCGAGCCGCCGGCCGACCGCCTCGATCGTGGTCTTCTCGCGGATGCAGGTGAGCACGTCCTGCAGGGGCCGGCGCGCGGGATGATGGTAGAGCGCCTCATTGGTGGCGAGCAGCGGCACCCTGGCCGCTTGCGCGAGGCGGGTGAGCCGCGCCAGCCGGCGGCGGTCGTCGCCGCGATAAAGCAGGCTTGCCGCAAGCCAGACGCCCTCGGCGCGGGACTCCTTCAAGCGATCCAGAAGCTTCAAGGCGGGCGCGGCCTCGAACCGATGCGGCAGCGCCAGCACCAGGAGCTGGCCTTCGGCAAATTCCAGGAGGTCGTCGAGTTTCAGATGGCACTCGCCCTTTTCAACGTCTTCACCGCGCTTGCCGCAGGTCAGCAACTGGCAAAGCCGTCCGTAAGCCGCGCGGTCGCGCGGATAGACCAGAATGTCGGGGGTTGCGTCCATGAAGACGATCCGCGATCCGATCAGGAGCTTTGGCTTGTGTTTGATTTCAGGATTTTCCAGCTCGCTATGGGCGCGCACCACGCCGGCGAGCGTATTGTGATCGGCAATGCCGATGGCCACGAGGCCATATTCGCCGGCCTGATGCACATAGTCCTGCGGATGCGAGGCACCGCGCAGAAAGGAGAAATTGGTGGTGACGCCGATCTCCGCATAGGCCGTTGTCATGCGAACAATCCATGCATGTACCAGCAGGGCTGCACGGGCCGCCCCGTTTTCGGATCAAGCTCGCGATCGTAAAGGCCGTCGCGATAGAGCCAGAACCGCAAGCCCTCCTCGTCCTCGACGCGGAAATAATCACGTGTGAGCAGCTCACCTTCCGAGCGCCACCATTCCATGGCGATGCGCTCGGGGCCTTCGGCGCGCACCACCGCATGGGTGGCACGGCGCCAGACAAAGCGCGCCGGCGGGCCGTCCGGCGCTAGCGCGATCACCTTGATCTCTTCCGGCCGCTCGAACAGCCGCAACGGGCGCAGCGGCGGCTCGCCTTCGGCGCGCGCCGGCCAGGCCGCCTGGGAAGCGGCGGCAAGATGCTGCTGCGCGGGGACGGGCAGCACTGCGCGTTCGGGAATATGGGTGTCCTGCGGCAGATGGACGACGACGCGCCGGGAGCCGATGCGTGCCGCGATGCGGTCGATCAGCGCTGCCAGTTCGTCATTGTCATGCACATGAGCATCGAGATCGTGCTGCTGCTGCACCACGATCTCGGTGCGGCTTGCCGACAGGCGGATCAGATCAAAGCCGAATCCGGGATCAAGCGGATCGCTCAAGGCATCGAGCCGCTCAAAAAACAGCCGGTCGATCACCTCGCTCCGCGTGACGGCTTGCCCGGTATCGACCACGATGCGGCGCACCGCTCCATCGGTGCGGAAGAAACAGGCCTGAAGCTGTCGCGCGCCCTTGCCCTGCTGCGCCATCGAGACCGTCAGCATCTGCGCAAGCCTGGACAAGGTGGCCGCGATCACCGCATCGGTTGCGACCGGTTCGGCGAAGCGCTTCTCGACGATATAATCCGGCAGCGGTTTGCGCGGGCTGATCGGTCCATCGCCCTGCCCCAGCGCCCGTTCGAGCCAGATGGTAAAGGCTGCGCCGAATCTTGCCGTGATTTCGTAACGCGCACGGGACGCGACATCGCCAATGGTTTTCAGGCCGGCGCGGCGCAGGCCGGTGACGATTGCCTCGTCAGCACCAAGCGCGGAAACCGGCAGGGCCGCGACCGCACGCGCTTCCTCGCCGCACGCAATGATCGCGCCATGGATATGCCGGGTCAGCGTCCGCGCGCACACTGACGTAGAGGCGATCGCCGCGCTGACCGTAAACCCCTGCGCGGTCAACAGATCGCACAGGAGCTTGAGCAGCGCGGCCTCGCCGCCGAACAGATACGCGCAGCCGGTGATATCCAGGAACAGGCCGCGCGGCGGATCGAGCGCCACCAGCGGGGTAAACCGGTCGCACCAGTCGGCGATGTCATTGAGTGTTCTGGCATCAAGCGCCTCATCCGCATCGAAGACCTTCAGATGCGGACAGATGGCTCGGGCGTTCGCCAGCGGCAGGCCGACGTCCAGGCCAAACCGCGCGGCTGCGTCGTCCAGCGAATGGATTTTCAGCGCATTGTTCTCTTTGGCGACGACGACGCAGGGCGCGTCGTCGTCTTGCTTATCCTGCAGGTTTTTATTTATTGACGCGTTTTCTTCACCCGAAACGGTACCCACATCGCTCGAAAACGCTTTTCTGCAAGCGATTTCGCGCA
>CAYVVB010000149.1:0-6831 GCA_964454955.1 uncultured Bradyrhizobium sp.
TACCGTTTCGCGCGCGATCACCTTGCCGCCGATCGCCGCCTGGATCGGAATCTGGAACATGTGCGGCGGGATCAATTCCTTCATCTTCTCGACCATGGCGCGGCCGCGTCCTTCGGCGCGGCTGCGATGCACCAGCATCGACAGCGCATCCACCGGCTCGCCATTCACCAGGATCTGCATCTTGACGAGATCGGCCGGCTTGTAGTCGGTGAGATGATAGTCGAACGAGGCATAGCCCTTGGAGACCGACTTCAGGCGGTCGTAGAAATCGAACACCACCTCGTTGAGCGGCAGGTCGTACTTCACCATCGCGCGGTTGCCGACATAGGTCAGCTCCTTCTGGGAGCCGCGCCGGTCCTGGCAGAGTTTGAGGACGCTGCCGAGATATTCGTCGGGTGTGAGGATCGTCGCCTCGATCCAGGGCTCCTCGATCTCGGCGATCTTGACCACGTCCGGCATGTCGACGGGATTGTGGATCTCGATCATCGAGCCGTCGGTCAGATGCATCTTGTAGATCACACTCGGGGCGGTCGCGATCAGGTTGAGATCGAACTCGCGCGACAGGCGCTCCTGGATGATCTCCAGGTGCAGCAGGCCGAGAAAGCCGCAGCGAAAGCCGAAGCCGAGCGCGGCCGAGGTCTCCATCTCGAAGGAAAAGCTCGCGTCATTGAGACGCAGCTTGCCCATCGCGGCGCGCAGGGTTTCGAAATCATCGGCATCGACCGGAAACAGGCCGCAGAACACCACCGGAATCGCCGGCTTGAAGCCCGGCAGCATCTCCTTCACCGGATTGCGGTCGTCGGTGATGGTGTCGCCGACCCTCGTATCGGCAACCTCCTTGATCGCAGCGGTGATGAAGCCGATCTCGCCGGGACCGAGCTCGTCGACCTGCTGCATTTTCGGAGTGAAGAAGCCGACCCGCTCCACGTCATAGGCCGCCTTCGTGCCCATCATGCGGATGCGCTGGCCCTTTTTCATGACGCCGTCGACGACGCGGATCAAGACCACCACGCCGAGATAGACGTCGTACCAGCTATCGACCAGCAGCGCCTTCAAGGTTGCCTCGCGGTCGCCCTTGGGCGGCGGCAGGCGCGTGACGATCGCCTCCAGCACGTCGGGAATGCCCTGGCCGGTCTTGGCCGAAATCATGATCGCGTCGGAAGCGTCGATGCCGATCACATCCTCGATCTGCTGCTTGATTTTCTCCGGTTCCGCCGCCGGCAGATCGATCTTGTTCAGGACCGGGACGATCTCGTGATTGTTGTCGAGCGCCTGATAGACGTTGGCGAGCGTCTGCGCCTCCACGCCCTGGCTTGCGTCCACCACGAGGAGCGATCCTTCGCAGGCTGCGAGCGATCGCGAAACCTCATAGGCGAAGTCGACGTGACCGGGCGTGTCCATCAGGTTGAAGATGTAGTCCTTGCCGTCCTTGGCATGGTAGTTGAGCCGGACGGTCTGCGCCTTGATGGTGATGCCGCGCTCGCGCTCGATTTCCATGGAATCGAGCACCTGTTCCTTGCCCGCCATTTCCCGATCCGAAAGTCCGCCGGTCATTTGGATCAGGCGGTCGGCCAGCGTTGACTTGCCATGGTCGATATGGGCGACGATGGAGAAATTGCGGATGTTTGAAATGGGAACAGTCGTCATGGGCGCGGGATAGCATTGGCCTCTCCGGGCGGCAACTATATTGCTTTATTGTAAGGGGTTTTGTTCACGCCAAGCTGATTCCACTTCATCACAAAACGCGGTACGCCTCAGGTCATGTCGACTGCATCGCTCTTGCCCACGACTGCCCGCGTCCGCCGGCGCTTGCGCCTGCGCCGTCCTGCGGCGTGGCTTGTGGCACGCGCCAGGGATCCCGAGACGAGCCTTTGGCTGGTCGTCACCTTTGCCGTTCTGCATGCCCTGCTCTGGACCCTGATCCTGATCAAGCTCAAGGCGGCGCAGGACGTCCACATGGATGTGGCGGAAGCCTTCGCCTGGGGGCAGAAGTTCCAGCTCGGCTATGGCAAGCATCCACCGCTCTCGGGCTGGATCGCAGGCCTCTGGTTCTACTTCTTTCCGGCCGCCGATTGGGCCACTTACCTCCTGGCGATGACGACGCTCGGCATCGGACTGGTGATTTGCTGGATGATCGCGCGACGCGTGGTCGACTACCGCCGCGCGTTCTTCGTGGTGGTGATGCTCGCGCTGTATCCGATCTTCAATTTCAAGGGTTTCAAGTACAACCCCGACCTGTTGCAGCTTGTCACCTTGCCGCTTCTGGTCCTGGCCTATCTCAACGCCTTCGAGAAGCGCAGCTGGCTCTCCGGCGTCTGGCTGGGACTCGCCGGCGCGCTGGCGTTGATGACCAAATACTGGGTGCTGACCATGATCGGCGCCATCGGGCTTGCCGCGCTCATCCATCCCGATCGATTGAAGTTCTTGCGCTCGCCAGCGCCATGGGCCGCGATTGCGACGCTCCTGGTTGCGATGGTGCCGCATCTGATCTGGCTGAAGCAGGTCGATTTCGTACCCTTGACCTATGCGGGCGATGTCTATGGCCTGTCGAGCCGCGCGCAAAGCGCAAGGCTCGTGCTCGGCTACATCGGACACAACGCCGCGCTGCTCGCGGTCCCGGTCCTGCTCGGCGCCCTGGCCCTGGCTTGGCCGCCAGGCTCGATTGCGCGCATCTGGAGGCCAGGCCCCAATACCGGGATCAATCGCTCGCAGGCGCTGAACATCTGGATGACCCAGATCATCGTGGCGATCGGCCCGCCGCTCGGCGGTTTGGCTTTCGCGATTTACATGAAGACCGACTGGGGCATCTCGCTGTTCTTCCTGACGCCGCTCGCGCTGATCGCGATCCCCTCGCTTCGGGTGCCGGCGATGGCGCTGTTCCGGATCACGGCGATCTGGCTGGTGCTGTCTCTGGCGATGCTTGCCGCCGCGCCGACCATTGCGGTGCGTGAGATCTCCGACAATCCGAGCGGGGCCAACAGCTATGCCGCGCGCTCGCAACTCGCGCGTGAGCTGACCCAGGCCTGGCGTATGCGGTTTGGCTCGCGCTGGGCCGTGGTTGCCGGCACCACGGAAATCGGCGAGCCCATGACCTTCTACAGTCCCGATCATCCCGCACCGTTCACACCGGGTGAGGTGTGGTCGTCAGGCCTTACCTCGCTGGAAGAGGCCAAACGGTTCGGGTTCATCGGCATCTGCGACACCACCGATGCGCGGCTGCCGGCGTGCGAGGCCTGGATGAAAGAGAATGCGCCCAATGCCGAGCAGCTGGTGATGACGACGCAGCGCTTCTTCCAGGGTCATCCGGGTCCGTCGGTCGCGTGGAATATCTTCATTCAACCGCCGGCAGGCTGACCTTCGGATCCGCTTACGTCCCTTCTTCGTTGAACTTGCTTTCGACGAGCTCGGTGATCGCCTTGATCGCGGCTTCCGCCTCCGTGCCGGTGGCGGAGACGACGATGGTGGTGCCGGGCGCGGCCGCCAGCATCATCAGTCCCATGATCGAGGTGCCACCCACCGTCTCCGTGCCGCGCGTCACCCAGACCTCGGCGTTGAAGCGCTCTACGGTCTGGACGAATTTCGCAGAAGCCCGCGCGTGCAGCCCGCGCTTGTTGATGATGAGAAGCTCTCTGGAAATGGCGCCTTCGGGCACCCGCGGCCCGGGAACGTGCTCGATCGACGTGTCATCGTCGCTCATTTGCCTGCGAGCACGCGGCTGGCGATGGTGACGTATTTGCGGCCCGCTTCCTGGGCCATCGCAATCGCGTCAGGCAGCGAGCGCTCCTCGCGGACCTTGGCGAGCTTGACCAGCATAGGAAGATTGATGCCTGCGAGCACTTCGACCTTGGGGCGGCTCATGCAGGAAATGGCGAGGTTGGAAGGCGTGCCGCCGAACATGTCGGTGAGGATGGCGACGCCGTCACCAGAGTCCACGCGGTTGACAGCCTCGATGATGTCGCTCCGACACAGATCGGAATCGTCTTCGGCGCCAATCGTGACCGCCTCGATTTGTTTTTGCGGACCCATGACATGCTCGAGCGCCGCCTTGAATTCGTCGGCGAGGCGCCCATGGGTCACCAGTACTAGGCCAATCATCGGAAACTCCTCGCGGGTGCCCTTGGTGCACCGCACGAACGCGCCACTTTGACCATCCAGAGCCCCCGCGCAAGAGGGGATGTTTGCGGTTCTCCCGGAATCTGGCGGTAAGCAAGGGGAGCCGCGCCGGTCTAATCGGTCGCGATAGTGGGGGTGATATGGTTACCAATTCCCTTCACACAATGGCCCGAAAGGTTACCGGAAGGTGAACTTGCAGTTGTCGTCAGCGCGGCGACAACCAGAGGGAAGGGATCGCAGCCGGCCGCGACGGGGACTCGCGGTAGCGCAACACCAAAAAGAGTGGTCTGGAGGGCTTCGGGCGGCGGCAGGCGCTCGGCGTCCGCGGCTGACAGGTCGACGACCAAGCCGACTGTCGCCTCGCCCACGAAGTCGCAATGGCGAATCCCAAGGCCGCGAATCTCGATCAGGCCCGCGAGTTCTGGCACGGAGCGAACCGATATTTCTTTGCCGCGTGTGTCCAGCCGGACACGGTCGTCCCCCACCAGAACGGCCGCCGGGAGCTGTCCCGCGCGGCCCGCCAGGATCAGATCGAAGGCGAGGCGGGACTTGCCGGCGCCGGAGGGGCCGCGGATCAGCACCGCGCGCTCCCCCACCTTCACCGCGGAGGCGTGGATGCTCGGCCTCGCTTGCTCGCTCATAGCTCCGGCAGCCTGACGACAAAACGTGCTCCCGCCACCGTCGGCTCGCCGTCAGTGCCCGACGGACCGGGACGATTCTCCGCCCAGATACGGCCGCCATGGGCCTCGATGATCTGTTTGGAGATCGACAGTCCAAGTCCGGAGTTCTGGCCGAAGCCCTGGTGCGGTCGATCAGTGTAGAAGCGCTCGAATACGCGCTCCAGCGCGTCGGCGCGAATCCCGGGCCCATCGTCGTCGACCACGATCTCGATCTCCGATCGCACTCTCCGGCAGGTGATGCGCACCTTGCTGCCGGACTCGGAAAACGATTGGGCATTGGACAACAGGTTGGAGATCACCTGTCCGAGCCGCGAATCATGGCCCGGCACCGAGAACGTATCCGTGGAGCTTCTGCCCTCGAAGCGTACTTCGACGCCGACGTCGTGGCCGAGCTTGGTCTCGTTGGCAACGGAGGTGAGCGTGTTCAAGAGGCGGCGCACGTCGACCGGAGCCATGTCCTGGCGCTGCAATTCTGCGTCCAGCCGGCTGGCATCGGAGATGTCCGAGATCAACCGGTCGAGGCGCTTGACGTCGTGCTCGATGACGCCGAGCAGGCGCGTCCGACTGTTTTCGTTGCGCGCAAGCGGAAGCGTTTCCACCGCCGAACGCAACGAGGTGAGCGGATTCTTCAGCTCGTGGGCGACGTCGGCGGCGAACATCTCGATCGCCTCGATGCGGTTGTAAAGAGCGCCCGTCATGTCGCGCAGCGCGCCCGAGAGATGGCCGATCTCGTCGCGGCGGCGGGTGAAGTCGGGAATTTCCACCCGGGTCTTGATGCGGCGGCGGACGCGTTCGGCGCTGTCGGCGAGCCGGCGCACGGGACCCGCGATCGTGCTGGCCAGCAGAATCGAGAGCAGCATCATGACCGCGGAGGCCACGCCGCCGACCTTGAGGATCGCCAGCCGTTCGGCGGTCACCATCTGGTCGATGTCGTCACCCTGGGTCGACAGCATCAATTCGCCATGAATGGCGCGCGAGCGCTGTACAGGTACCGCAACGGAGACGATCACTTCGCCGCGGGAATTGACCCGCACCATGCTGCGCTTCTGGCCCTTGAGCGCGTCGGCGACCTCCTCGTAGCTCGAGCCGTTCTCGTATTCGCGATACAGCGGCAGGTCGCCGCGGTTGAGCCAGGTGCGCACCGAGATCAGCGCGCGTTCGACGAGGCCGGGCTGCGACGGCGGCGGAAGGTCGAAGCGCAGGACGTTTTCGAGACTGCGGCTGTCGAGGATCAGCCCGCCATTGGGATCGTAGATCCGGGCTCGCGTCTTGGTCGGCGAGATCAGGGTGCGCAGGACCGGAGCGACGCGTTCCGGATTGATCGGGAAGTCGAGCGGCGAGTATTCGTCCGGCGCGCTGAGGGTCTCGCCGGGCTTCAGATCGAGCAGCCGGTCGGGGTCGACGGTGATGGTATTGGTCTGCACGGTGGCCGACGCCGCGATCGCGCCGGCAATGATCTCCGCCTGCACCAGAAGGCTTTGGGCGCGCGCGTCGATCAGGCCGGCGCGGACTTGCGACAAATAGAGGATGCTCGCGACCAGCGCGAGCAGTCCCGCTATGTTGAGCGAGACGATGCGCCGCGTCAGGCTCGAGAAGGAGAGGGTGAACAGGAACTGTCCGGCACGGCTCAGCCATCCCAGCGGACGGTGCCAGCCTTTCGATGGCCGACGTTCCGCTTCGGCGGCTTCCAGAATCACGGACGAGGAAAGGCCCCCCGCGTTCAGTCCTGCATCAGGCTGCGTCCGATCAAGCAATGGTCAACACTGCCGATTGTTTCGACTACGTTCTTGCTCCGCCATCCTACCCCGGGACAGACGATGGCGTCAGTGCGCAGAGCGCGTAAAGGTGCTTCAAATCAGGCTTCTTTGAAGCGGTAACCGACCCCGTAAAGGGTTTCGATCATCTCGAAGTCCGAATCGACGACCTTGAACTTCTTGCGCAGCCGCTTGATGTGGCTGTCGATGGTGCGGTCGTCGACATAGACCTGATCATCATAGGCCGCGTCCATCAGCGCATTGCGGCTTTTCACGACGCCGGG
>CAYVVB010000150.1:0-1635 GCA_964454955.1 uncultured Bradyrhizobium sp.
AGGACGATGGGTGGCTTGGGATCGGAGGGGCGCAACCCGAGCAAGGCGCGCCAATCGCGGACCGGCGCCGGCGTTCGAAAGGCGCCAAGGTCCATGCCGGAACGAACGACATGGTGCTCCGCCTCCGGCCCGATCCGGGCATTGACGTAGAGGCGCCGCATCGCTTCGCTCACGTCGACAAAAGCATGCGTCCACGCGGCTGCGATGCGCTCCGCGGCAAGATAGGCGCTGGCTTCGATGGCCGACACCCCGAGAAACGGCGCAATGTGGACGCCATGCACGATCCGCGGCGCACGCGCGGCCCTCGCCGCGAAGCGCCCGAGTATGCCGGCCTTGCTGGTGTGCGTATGGACGATGTCCGGCTTCAGATTCAGGAACAGGTGCCGCAGGGCCGAATAGGCGCCGGCATCCGCTCGCGGTGAGACCGGGCGCACCAGCGCGGGCACCTCGAGCAGCCGGACCGTCGGAGCGACCTTTGCCAATATTTCCGGCTGCGTATCCCGCCCGTGGATCAGCACGACCTCGTCCCCGTGGGCGGCCGACCAGTTGCTGCAGGCGACGATGTTTTCATCGGCGCCGCCGTTGATCAAACGGGTCGTGACGTGAGCGATGAGCATGAGGCTAGCTGGCCCGCAGGGGGACTTGTTGGGTGGAAGCGCGATGCGTCTGGTAGTAGGCGACCAATTCGCGCGGGGTCATGGGACGGCTTGCCTTGCGGCCGAGGAAGAACACGCCGCTGGCGCCATCGGCCTGAGTGCCGGCGCCGCCGGGACGATCGAGGAAGCGCAGCCAGAAGAAGGGGAGGGCAAGCCCGGCCGCCAGCCCTCCGCTGACGCCCCACGAGCGCAGCAGGTAGCGAATCGACCAGATGAGAGCCGTCCCCGGTCCGGCCGATGCCCCGGACCAGATTTCATCGAATGAACGAAACAGCCAGCGATGTCCGTTGAGCGTGAAGCGGGTGAAATCGTACGCCTGCTCGTGGACCTGCTGGATGAACGGCGTATCGGCGAAGGCGACGCCGCCGGGCTTCAGAACACGCGCCACTTCCGCGACAACTGCGGCCGGCTCCAGGACGTGCTCGAGGACGGCCTGTATCCAAACGCCGTCGAAGCAACCGTCGCGAAACGGAAGGCTGTGCCCATCGGCGACCAACGCGGTGTTGTCCGTCGGGTAGACGTCAGTCCCGATCAGTTCGATGCGCTCGTCGCTGTAAAGCAACTCGGCACCCGAGCCGATCCGCCCGCCGCCGACCACGAGTACCCGCGGCCTGGCCGGTGTCGACGAACAGACCGTGCTGAGAAAGATCGGAGCACAGGCTGCGGCCACCTTGTTGGTGCCGAGCAGAAAGGCCCGGAGCTTGCCCCGGGCGCCGCGCCGGTTTTCGTCTCGCTCCATCACCGGGGCGCGGTAGGCCTCGTAGTATTCGCGAGCAAACAGGCTGTTCTCGAAGTCCACGAGCACGGGCTGGTCGAGGGCGACCGGAAAACCTTCCTTCGAAAACGGGCAGCGCGCATTGAGACAGCGATAGCGCTGCGACTGCACCTCTATCCCTGCGCGGCAGCGCGGGCACGCAAGCACGGCGGCAAAACTCTGGAGGCTCATCCGCTGTTCTGCTGCGCCTAGATCGCCTGCTCG
>CAYVVB010000151.1:0-22522 GCA_964454955.1 uncultured Bradyrhizobium sp.
CGAGGTGACCTTCGACATCGACGCCAACGGCATCGTCAACGTCTCGGCCAAGGACAAGGCGACCGGCAAGGAGCAGCAGATCCGCATCCAGGCCTCCGGCGGCCTGTCGGAAGCCGACATCGACAAGATGGTCAAGGACGCCGAGGCCAACGCCGCCGCCGACAAGAAGCGCCGCGAGGCGGTCGATGCCAAGAACCATGCCGATGCGCTGGTGCATTCCACGGAGAAGGCGCTGGCCGAGCATGGTTCGAAGATCGCCGAGACCGAGCGCCGTGCCATCGAAGACGCCGTCAGCGATCTGAAGGAAGCGCTGAAGGGCGACGACGCCGAGGCGATCAAGGCCAAGACCAACACGCTGGCGCAGGCCTCGATGAAGCTTGGCGAGGCGATGTACAAGCAGCAGGCCGAAGGCGATGCCGCCAAGGCGGCTGAGAAGGACGACGTCGTCGACGCGGAGTTCACCGAAGTCGACGACGACAAGAAGAAGTCCGCTTAAGCGGGCAATGATCATGGCCCTCACGCCAAAGAGCGCGCGACCAGCGTCTCGATGGGTGAGGGTCATTTTCGATGAATCGAAAACTCCATCTTCCTTGCATCACTGCGGAATGAAGACGAAGTTCGGGCGGGTCTGACTGATGTCTACCAAGCGCTGCTACTACGAAACCCTCGAGGTCGACCGTAACGCAGACGAAACCAAGCTCAAGGCGGCATTCCGCAAGCTCGCGATGAAGTGGCACCCGGATCGCAATCCGGGCGATGCCCAGAGCGAAGTCAAGTTCAAGGAAATCAACGAAGCCTACGAAGTCCTGAAGGACGGCGAGAAGCGCGCGGCCTACGATCGCTATGGTCATGCTGCGTTCGAACAGGGCGGCATGGGCCAGGGGCCCGGCTTCGGCGCGGGCTTTGCGTCTTCCTTCTCGGATATTTTCGAGGACCTGTTCGGCATGGCCGCGCAGCGCGGTCGCGGCGGGCGCGAGCGCGGCGCCGACTTGCGCTACAACATGGAAATCACGCTCGAAGAGGCTTTCCAGGGCAAGACGGCGCAGATCGAGATTCCGGTTTCCGTCACCTGCGAGTCCTGTTCGGGCACCGGCGCCAAGGCCGGTACCAAGCCGAAGACCTGTGCGATGTGCGGCGGCGCGGGGCGCGTGCGGCAGGCGCAGGGTTTCTTCACCCTGGAGCGCACCTGCCCGGGTTGTCAGGGCCGCGGCCAGATGATCGAGGACGCCTGTCCGTCCTGTTCGGGATCGGGCCGGGTGACGCGCGAGCGGACCCTGTCGGTCAACATCCCGCAGGGCGTGGAAGACGGCACCCGCATCAGGCTGGCCGGTGAAGGCGAGGCCGGCGTCCGCGGCGGCCCGCCCGGCGATCTCTATATTTTCCTCTCGCTGTCGGCGCATGCGTTCTTCCAGCGCGACGGTGCAGACCTGCACTGCCGCGTGCCGATTTCGATGGTGACGGCGGCATTGGGCGGCGAATTCGAAGTGCCCACCATCGACAAGGGCAAGACCAAGGTGAAAGTCCCGTCGGGAACCCAGTCCGGCCGGCGCTTTCGCATCGCATCGAAGGGCATGCCGGTGCTGCGCTCGCGGCAGACGGGCGATATGTACGTCCAGGTTGTGGTGGAAACGCCGCAGAATCTCACCAAGCGGCAGCAGGAACTGCTGGCTGAGTTCGAAAAACTGTCCTCGGGCGCGACCCAGCCGGAGGCCGCGGGCTTCTTCGCCAAGGTCAAGGATTTCTTCGGCAATCGCGCCGCCAGCTAGCAGCTATGCGTAAAGGCGGTTTGTCCCTGGCGCGGGCTGCCGAAAACCTTTGATGATGCATTGCGTTACCAAGCCGTGCCAACTGCTGATGGCCTGCGGTTCGGCTTGACCACCTCGTCGCCTACCTATACGTGTCTATGACTATTTTCTGACATTCACCGCGAAATTCGCGGCCCCGTCCGGTTGGTCACATGCCTTCGCAATCATCCGTGCGTACGTTGAAAAAGCCTCGTCTCGATGACGAGGTTCGTTTTCTGCGCTCATGGATCGCGAAGCCGCTGCATGTCGGGGCGGTGATGCCGTCGGGCCGGCCGCTGGCCCGCACCATGGCGCAATATGTCGATCGCAATGCCACGGGCCCGGTGATCGAGCTCGGGCCAGGCACTGGCGCCATCACCAGCGCGCTGATCGAACACGGCATCGACCAGAAGCGGCTTGTGCTCGTCGAATACAATCCGGGCTTCTGCGCGCTGTTGCGCGATCGGTATCCGCAGGCAAAGGTTGTGCAGGGCGATGCGTATCGGCTGCGCGATACGCTCTGGAATGTGCTGAGCACGCCTGCGACGGCGATCGTTTCCGGTCTGCCGCTGGTCACCAGACCGATGCTGACACGGCTCCGCCTCATTCGCGACGCCTTTGCAACCCTGGCGCCGGGTGCGCCGTTCGTGCAGTTCACCTATTCGGTGGTGCCGCCGATCCCGAAATCGCTGCCCGGCATCTCCACCGAAGCCTCCGAGCGGATCTGGATGAATCTTCCGCCGGCCCGCGTCTGGGTGTATCGGAAGGATTAGATGCCGTCCGGCGCGTTCGCTCGGACCCATTTTCCCCGAATGCGTCTTCGCCAATGGCCGCGCTGAAAATCCTGGTGATCCCCGGCTCGCTGCGCACCGGCTCGCGCAATGCGAGGCTTGCCGCGCAAGCCGCTTATGAAATCGCGCAGGCCGGCGTCGATGTCACGCGGCTGTCTCTGGCCGATTTCCCGCTGCCGATCTATGACGGCGACTTGCAGGTGAAGTCCGGAGTGCCCAAGAACGCGGTCAATCTCAAGCGCATGATGGCAGCCCATCACGGCATCCTGCTCGTCACCCCGGAATATAATTCGTCAGTGCCGCCGCTGGTGAAGAACACCATCGACTGGATCAGCCGGGTGCAGGACCCGAACGAGGCGCGCGGCCAGGTGTTTCGCGAGCGGCCCTTCGCGATCGCGGCCGCTTCGGAGAGCCGGCTGGGCGGGACGCGGGCGCTGGCCGCCTTGCGCCTGATCCTGTCGGCCTTGCAGGCGACGGTTATCCCGAGCCAGCTCGCGCTTTCGTTTGCGGACCAAGCCTATGACGATATGGACAGATTGAAGAACCCGTCCGATATCGACGCGTTGAAGGCACTGGTTCGGCAATTGATCGACGTCTCCCAACGCATGATGTGAGGTAACCATGCCGCCCAAGATTCCTCCCCGCGACCGGTTGATTGTCGCGCTCGATCTGCCCGGCGTGGAGCCGGCGGAAGCGATGGTGGCGCGGCTCGGCGACAGCGTCACCTTCTACAAGATCGGCTATCAGCTTGCCTTTGCCGGCGGGCTGCCGCTGGTGCGCAAGCTCGCGGACCAGGGCAAGAAGGTTTTCATCGACCTCAAGCTGCACGACATCGGCAATACGGTCGCCCGCGGCGTAGAGAGCATCGCCAGGCTTGGTGCCACCTTCCTCACGGTGCATGCCTATCCGCAGACTATGACGGCGGCTCTCGAGGGGCGGGCCGGCTCAGATCTGAAGATCCTCGCGGTCACGGTTCTCACCTCTTACGACGATGAGGATCTCCGCGCGGCTGGCTACCGGCTCGGCGTCTCCGATCTGGTGGAGGAACGCGCCAGGCAGGCGCAGGCACTCGGCATCGACGGGCTGGTTTGCTCGCCCGAGGAAGCGGCTTCCCTGCGTAGGATCGTCGGTGAGCAGATGAGGCTGGTCACGCCAGGCATCAGGCCGGCGGGCGCGGCCAGCGGCGATCAGAAGCGCATCATGACACCGGCCCGCGCGATCACCGCGGGCGCCGACTATCTCGTGGTCGGACGTCCCATCGTCGAAGCCGCCGATCCGAGGGCGGTCGCCGAGGCCATCGTGGCCGAAATCGCGCCGGCGCTGGTTGGCTGAAACGCGTCAAACCAGGAGGAGAAAGGAGAGGAACAGGCATGGCAAAGGGATATTGGATCGGGCGGGCCGACGTTCACAACGAGGAAGGCTACAAGCCCTACGCCGCCGCCAACGCGGCCATCTTCAAGAAATTCGGCGGGCGCATCTTGGTGCGTGGCGGCAAATTCACCGGCGCCGAAGGCCAAAGCCGATCGCGCAATGTGGTGATCGAATTCCCGGACTATGACGCCGCGCTCGCCTGCTATCACTCGCCGGAATATCAGCAAAACATCAAGGTGCGGCAGCCGCACTCGACCGTCGATCTCGTCATCGTCGAAGGCTATGACGGCCCTTAAGCCCGGAGCCGCTCGTGGAACGGGCACGGGCCCCGTCGGTTGCTGGAACGGCCCGCCCCGGCTACAAGGCGGCGAAGAGGTAGAGCCATGGCCGACATGCGATTGATCGTTGCGGGTGCTGGCGGCCGCATGGGCCGGACGCTGACGCGCGCCATTGCCGAAACGCCGGGAACGGTCCTGACCGGTGCGCTGGAGGCGCCCGGGTCGGAACTTCTCGGCAAGGATGCCGGCATGCTCGCCGGTCTGCCGGCCAATGGCGTCAAGGTTTCGGCCGATCTTTGGACGCTGTCGGCGGACGCCGACGGCATTCTGGATTTCACGGTGCCGCGGGCGACCATCGCCAATGTCGCGGTCGCCGCCGAGCGCGGCCTCGTCCATGTCATAGGCACGACCGGCCTGTCGGAGTCCGACGAGGCCGTGATCAAGAGCGTCACCTCGCGCGCCGTCGTCGTGAAGTCGGGCAACATGAGTCTCGGCGTCAATCTGCTGGCCGCGCTGGTGAAGCGCGTGGCGCAGTCGCTGGACTCCTCGTTCGACATCGAAATCCTGGAGATGCACCACAGGGGCAAGATCGACGCACCCTCCGGCACCGCCTTGATGCTGGGCGAAGCCGCAGCCGCCGGCCGCGGCATCAAGCTGGAGGAGCATTCGGTGCGCGGCCGCGACGGCGTCACCGGCGCGCGGCGGGCCGGCGATATCGGCTTTGCTTCCTTGCGCGGCGGCACCGCCGCCGGCGATCACAGCGTGATCTTTGCCGGTCCCTCCGAGCGCCTTACGCTGTCCCATCACGCGGAGGATCGCGCCATCTTTGCCCACGGTGCGCTGAAAGCGGCGCGGTGGGCGCAAGGCAGGAAGCCAGGGCTCTACACCATGGCCGACGTGCTGGACTTGAGCGACATCTAGACATCGAAACAACCTTCGGAAATTACAGCCATGAGCGACCGACTTCTTGTGCTGGTACGGCACGGCCAAAGCGAATGGAACTTGAAGAATCTCTTCACCGGTTGGAAAGATCCCGATCTGACCACGCAGGGCATCGATGAGGCGAAGGACGCCGGCCGCAAGCTCAAGGCGCAGGGTCTGCAATTCGATATTGCCTTTACGTCGGTCTTGAAGCGTGCGCAGCACACGCTCGATCTTCTGCTCGCCGAGCTCGGCCAGACCGGGATTCCGGTCAGGAAGAACCTCGCGCTGAACGAGCGCGACTATGGCGAACTCTCCGGTCTCAACAAAGACGATGCCCGCAAGCGGTGGGGCGAGGACCAGGTCCACATCTGGCGCCGCTCCTACGACGTCTCGCCGCCGGGCGGCGAGAGCCTGAAGGATACGCTGGCGCGCACCCTGCCCTATTACGTGCAGGAGATTCTGCCGTGCGTGCTGCGCGGCGAGCGCACGCTGGTCTCGGCCCACGGCAATTCGCTGCGCGCGCTGATCATGGTGCTGGACAAGCTCACGCCGGAGGGCATCGTGAAACGCGAGCTCGCAACCGGCGTACCGATCATCTACCGCCTCAACGCGGACGCCACCGTGGCATCAAAGCTTGATCTGGCGGGGTGAGCGCTACTGCATGCCCAGCCGCCCGGCTTCCCAGCCGAGCATCGCCTGCTTGCGGGTGATGCCCCAGTGATAGCCGGTGAGCTTTCCGTCCTTGCCGAGCGCGCGGTGACACGGCACCACGAATGATACCGGGTTCTTGCCGACCGCGGCGCCCACGGCGCGCGATGCGTTGGGGGCCTTGATCCTGTTGGCGATGTCGGAATAGCAGACCGCGCGGCCCATCGGGATTTTGAGCAGGGTCTCCCATACCCGCACCTCGAAGTCGGTGCCGATCAGGACCACGCGCAACGGCTGATCTGCCCGCCATAGCTTGGGATCGAAGATGCGCTGCGCCATGGGCGCGGTGCCGAGATAGTCCTCGACATAGATCGCCTTCGGCCAGCGGCCGGTCATGTCGGCCAGCGCTGCCTGTTCCTCGCCGGGATCGGCAAATGCGAGGCCTGCGAGCCCGCGGGACGTGGTCATGACGATTGCCGTGCCGAAAGGCGAGGGATGGAAGCCGTAGCGCAACGTCATTCCGGCGCCGCCGTTCTTCCATTCGCCCGGCGACATCGCTTCATGGGTGACGAACAGGTCGTGCAGCCGGCCCGGTCCGGACAGGCCGGAATCGAGCGCGGCGTCGAGCACACTGGCGGACTCGCGCAACAAATTCTTGGCGTGGTCGAGCGTCAGGGCCTGCATGAAGGCCTTCGGCGTCAACCCGGCCCAGCGGCGAAACAGATGATGCAATTCGTCTGGCGTCACCGCGGCCGCGTCCGCCATCGCTTCGATGGTCGGCTGACTGCGCCAACGTTCCGAGATGAAGGCAATCGCCCGGCGCACGGAGTCATAGTCGCGGAGCGCGGCGGCGCTCTGGGGGCCCGGCTTGGCCAGGCGCTGGTCATGGATCGCAAGGGTCATCATGACCGAGGATGTAGGACGGGAAGCCTCCTGAAACCACCCGATTTCCGACGGCTCAGGTCGTGGGATTGTAGGTCGGGCCCCGCCGGGCGGCCTGCAACGCCGCAATCAAGGCTCTGGAAAAACTACCTTTTTCCTCGGGGCTCAGGAAGCTTCCGACGGCCACGCGACTGCCCCTCGAGGCCAGATAGAGCCGCTCGATTCCGAACTCCTCATGCGTCTCCTGGTCGAGCCGCACCCAGAGCGGATTGAACACCCACTCGACCACATGGCCGCGATGGCTCACCCGGCGCAGCCGCAGTTCGGAGGGCGTCATCGAGATGTGTTCGCAGGCCCGCGCCCGACGGAAATTGATCTTGAAGGCCCAATAGATCGCAAGCACGTCCAGCCCGAAGAAGCCGAACACGGGCCAGGCGCCCATCAGCAGAAAGGCGATGCCCGCCGCAAAGCTGACGGTCGTCAAGAACGCCATCACCAGCAGAAAGCCCGTGCGGTTGAGCGACCGATGCGGCGTCAACAGCGCCCTGAAGAGTTCGGGTTCGGCCGGATCAGCGTTGGCGCCGAGATCAAAATCGTTGCTTGCGGTCATCACCTGTCAGTATATCCGGTTCATGGCGAAAATCATCCGCGCTCAACGCGCCAAACGCGCTCGCGTTCAATCGCTGCCGAAAAAAACGGCAAAAAAGGCCAACGCTATATCCTCGCGCGCGGCCAAAAAGCCGCCTCACGCCAAACCGATCAAGACCAAACCGGCCAAAGCCAAATCGCCCAAAGCCGCGAAGCCCTGGACGGCCGCGGAGATCCGCGAGGCCTTTGAGCGGTTTCGCAAGGCCAATCCGGAGCCCAAGGGTGAATTGGAGCATCTCAATCCGTTCACGCTCCTCGTTGCAGTCGTGCTCTCGGCGCAGGCCACCGACGCCGGCGTCAACAAGGCCACCCGCGCGCTGTTTGCAGTTGCGGACACCCCGCAAAAGATGCTCGCGCTCGGCGAGGAACGCTTGCGCGACTATATCAAGACGATCGGGCTCTACCGTACCAAGGCGAAGAACGTCATCGCGCTCTCGCGAAAGCTGATCGATGAATTCGGCGGGCAAGTGCCGCGCAGCCGCGCCGGGATCGAATCGCTTCCCGGCGCCGGACGAAAGACCGCCAACGTCGTGCTCAACATGGCCTATGGCGAACACACGCTTGCGGTCGACACCCACGTCTTCCGCGTTGCCAATCGGACCGGGCTCGCGCCGGGCAAGACGCCGCTCGAAGTCGAACTGGGCCTCGAGAAGGTCGTTCCTTCCGAGTTCATGCTGCACGCGCATCATTGGCTGATCCTGCACGGGCGTTACACCTGCCTCGCCCGCAAGCCGCGCTGCGAGGTGTGCCTGATCAACGATCTCTGCCGCTGGCCGGAGAAGACTGTTTAGCCGTCGCTTCAATCCCGTTTCGAGAGCAGACACGCGGCGATCTTGTAGGGAATCGCCGCAGGGCATAGCCTTGCGCCCAAGGTCCGGTTCAGGGCCGCTTAAATCATGTTTGTCCGGGGAGGCTCGTCGTGCGATCGCAGCCTGTGCTGGTTTCGGCCCTTGCGGTTCTTTTGCTTTGGGCGACGAGCGCCCGCGCGCAAATCTCCGACAACGTCGTGAAGATCGGAGTCCTCAACGATCAGTCCGGCCTTTACGCCGATCTCGGCGGTCCGGGCTCGGTCACGGCCGCGCGGATGGCGGTCGAGGACGCCGGCGGCTCCGTCCTCGGCAAGCCGGTCGAGATCGTGTTTGCGGATCACCAGAACAAGGCCGACATCGGCGCCGCCGTCGCACGGCGCTGGTTCGAAGACGAGAACGTCGATATGGCGATCGGCTTCGACAACTCTTCCGTGGCACTCGCCGTCGAGCAGCTCGCAGCGAGCCACAACAAGATCGCCATTGCGGGCGCGGTCGGAAGCACCGCGTTCACCGGCAAGAACTGCAACGCCAATGAAGCATCCTGGATCTACGACAGCTATGCGCTGACGACGAGTCTCGCCAAATCAACCGTCGCCGAGGGACGCGACACCTGGTTCTTCATCACGGTCGACTATGCGTTCGGCCACTCGCTGGAAGCCGACGCCACGGCCGCGGTTCAGGCCGCGGGCGGCAAGGTGCTCGGCAGCGTCCGTCATCCGCTCAACACCTCCGACTTCAGCTCCTACCTGCTGCAGGCCCAGGCCTCCGGCGCCAAGGTCGTGGCATTCGCCAATGGCGGCGGCGACATGATCAACGCGGTCAAACAGGCCAACGAGTTCGGTCTGACGAAGAAGCAAAGCATCGTCACGTTGCTCATTTTCATTTCCGACGTTCGCAGCATGGAGCTCCAGGCCGCGCAGGGGCTGAAATTCGTCACCGCATTCTATTGGGATCGCGACGACGAAAGCCGGGCGTGGTCGAAGCGCTTTTTCGACAGGCAGGGCCGGATGCCGACGATGGCGCAGGCCAGCGTCTATTCGGCGGTTCGTCACTACATCGCCGTGATCGCCGCGGCCGGTACCGACGAGGCGAAAGCGGTCATGGCGAAGATGCGCGAGCTGCCGGTCAACGACTTCTATGTGAAGGGCGGCCATTTGCGCGAGGATGGCCGGCTGGTTCACGACATGTATTTTGCACAGGTGAAGACGCCATCCGAGTCAACCGGGCGGTGGGATTACTACAAGATCCTTGGCGTCATTCCGGGCGTTCAGGCGTTCCGCCCGCTCGCCGAAGCCGGCTGCCCGCTGGTCGAGCACTGACCCGGCGGGCCGCGCGAAGCCTACATCGTCGGCACGCGGGTCTTGCGGGCCGGTTCGATCAGCTCGGGGCGCGAGCCGGACAAGCGCTTGTGCATGTGGACCATGAAGGCCATGCCGAACAACGGCGTCGCCAGGTTGACGATCGGGATCGACACGAAGGCGGCAATGATCAGGCCTGCGGTGAAGATGATCGCGGCGTTGTCCCTGCGCATCGCCTTGGCTTCCTCCGGCGGGCGGAACCGCATCGCGGCGAGCTCGAAATATTCGCGTCCCAGCAGCCAGGCCGTGGCGATGAAGAAAGCGAGAAAGCCCACGCCGGCCACGAACACGAAAGGCAGCGCGATCAAATAGACCAGGATGCTCAACAGCGCGATCTTGACGCCCTCACGCATGGCAAGCCCGAGGGGCAGCGCGGTGCCGGGGCGTTCGGCCGGATAGTGCTCGCGCTCGACATGGTCGGCGATCTCGTCGACGAACAGGCTCGCGACCAGAGAGGTGATCGCCGGCATCAGAAGGATCGCGCCGAACACGATGCCGAGGCCGGCCGCGAAGGAGATGATCCATGACAGCGCGTAGAGAGGCGTGTGGAAGCCGGGGCCGAGCGCAGCCTCCGCCCAGCCTTCGCCGTATGTCGCGAACCAGCTCAGCAACCGCTGCAGGCCGATGGCCACCACCGTGATCAGCACCAGGGCAACCCCGATTGATCGCCACAGAATGGAACGCATCGGCGGCGACAGGATTTGCGCAAGCGCCTTGACGGCAGCGTCGATCATGACCGTTTTGCCTCACGAATTAACTCGCGAGAGGTAGATACGCTTTCAGGCTTCGGCAAGGCCCGCCCTGTCGCATGATCGGCTAGAGCGTCGTCGCACGCAGCCGTAATGCGTTTCCGACCACGCTCACCGAGGACAGCGCCATCGCAGCTGCCGCGATGATCGGCGACAGCAGGATGCCCAGGGTGGGGTAGAGAATGCCAGCGGCGATCGGGATGCCGGCTGCGTTGTAGATGAAGGCGAAGAACAGGTTCTGGCGAATGTTGCTCATCGTCGCCTGCGACAATTTGCGCGCACGCACGATGCCGGTCAGGTCGCCCTTGAGAAGCGTGACGCCCGCGCTTTCCATCGCCACGTCGGTTCCCGTTCCCATGGCGATGCCCACCTCGGCTGCCGCAAGCGCCGGTGCGTCGTTGACGCCGTCGCCGGCCATGGCAACGATGCGGCCCGCATGGCGCAGTCTGGTCACCACCGCGCCCTTCTGATCCGGCAGCACCTCCGCTTCGACCTGCGAGACTCCAAGCTTGCGCGCCACCGCGTCGGCTGTGGTGCGGTTGTCGCCGGTCAGCATGATGACCTCGATGCCTTCCGCCTTGAGCGCTCGCAACGCCTCCGGCGTCGACGCCTTGACGGGGTCGGCAATCGCAAACAGGCCGGCGATCGTGCCGTCGATGGCCATGTTGATGACGGTCGCACCGTCTTCGCGCAGCCGCTCGCTTTCAGCTTCGAGCGAAGCCGTGTCGATGCCGATCGATGCCAGATATTTCGAATTGCCGAGCACGACGGCTTTGCCGTCGACCTTGCCGGTCGCACCCTTCCCGGTCGGCGAATCGAAACCCTCCACCGGCTTCAGGTCGATCTGCCGTTCCTTCGCCGCCCGCACGATGGCGTCGGCCAACGGATGTTCGCTGGCGCGCTCGACGCTGGCGGCGAGCTGCAGGATTTCGTTCTCGGCAAGGGCCGCCCCGACGATCGCAACCACCTTCGGCTTGCCCTCGGTCAGCGTCCCCGTCTTGTCGACCACCAGCGTGTCGATCTTCTCCATGCGCTCCAACGCTTCGGCGTTCTTGATCAGGACTCCGGCCTGTGCACCGCGGCCGATGCCGACCATGATCGACATTGGCGTGGCCAGCCCGAGTGCGCAGGGACAGGCGATGATCAGGACGCTGACGGCGGCGACCAGGCCGAACGCCATTTTAGGCTCGGGCCCGAACCAGCTCCATGCGGCGAAGGCGATGACCGCGACCGCGATCACGGTCGGCACGAACCAGCCTGCGACCTGATCGGCGAGCCGCTGGATCGGCGCACGCGAGCGCTGGGCGTCCGCGACCATCTGGACGATCTGCGACAGCAGCGTATCGCGTCCGACTTTCTCGGCGCGCATCACGAAGCTGCCGGATTGATTGAGCGTACCGGCGATGACGTTCGCGCCCGGCTCCTTGGTCACCGGCATGGATTCGCCCGTGACCAGGGATTCGTCGAGCGCGGAGCGGCCGTCGAGAATGACGCCGTCGACGGGCACTTTCTCGCCCGGCCGCACGCGCAATTTGTCGCCGGCTTTGAGCGTGTCGATTTCGACCTCGTGGTCATTGCCATCCTCGTCGACGCGACGCGCGGTCTTCGGAGCAAGCTGCAAGAGCGCCTTGATCGCGCCGGAGGTGGCTTCGCGCGCGCGCAATTCCAGGACCTGCCCAAGCAGGACGAGGACGGTGATGACCGAGGCCGCTTCAAAATAGACAGCGACTGCACCCTCATGACCGCGGAAGGTCGCCGGAAAGAGTTGCGGCGCGAGAGTGGCGACCACGCTGTACACATAGGCGACGCCCGTGCCCATCGCGATCAGCGTGAACATGTTGAGGTTGCGCGTGAGGATGGACTGCCAGCCTCGGACGAAAAACGGCCAGCCGGCCCAGAGCACAACGGGGGTCGCGAGAACGAATTGAATCCAGTTCGACAGGCTCTGCTCGATCAGGCCGTGGCCGCCGACGAGATGTCCGCCCATCTCGAGCACCACCACCGGAGCGGCCAGCGCAAGGCCGATCCAGAGCCGCCGCGTCATGTCGGCAAGCTCGGGGTTGGGCCCTGTGTCAAGGCTCGCGACTTCCGGCTCCAGCGCCATGCCGCAGATCGGGCAGGTTCCTGGCCCGACCTGGCGGATCTGCGGATGCATCGGGCAGGTGTAGATGGTGCCTGCAGGGACCTCTGGTTCCGGCTTGCTCTTGTCGAGATATTTTGCGGGATCGGCGGCGAATTTGGTGCGGCAGCCGGCCGAGCAGAAATGAAACGTCTCGCCGCGATAGTCGAAGCGGTGCTTGGACGTCGCCGGATCGACGCTCATGCCGCAGACGGGATCGCGGACGGTGTCAGCTCCGTCCGGGTGATGCTGGTGCGAGTGGCCTGCGGAAGCGGCATGGCCGCCGCAGCATGCGCTTTTCTCGACAGAGGCGGCCGCTTTCGACGCGCAACCGCAGCCCGAATTCCTGGTGTCGCCCGAAGGCGTGTTTGCGGCTTCCGTCATGGAGCGCTCCCTTGCAACCCATACCCGGTAGGGGTATATAGTCCATATGCGAAAGGACAGCAAGGCATCCGTGCAAAAACGCCTGAGCCGGATCGAGGGCCAGGTCCGCGGTCTCTCAAAGATGGTTGAAGAGGACCGCTACTGCATCGAGATCGTCACGCAGATCGCGGCGGTGCGCGCCGCGTTGCGCCGCGTCGAGGAAGAGGTTTTGCAGGATCACGTGGCCCATTGCGTCGAGCACGCCATCGCCAGCGGCGACAAGGCCGATCAACGGCAGAAAATCGCGGAGTTGATGGCGGTGATCGGACGTTCAGACCGGTAAACACCGCTGACGTCATTCCGGGGCGCCCGAAGGGCGAACTATGGTGCGCGATTACGCATCTAAGAATCTCGAGATCCGGATCTGGTCCTTGACCATCCCGGAATGACGGAGCGTCAAACTCGCGCTCCACCATCACCATCGCATCTTACGCTGCCATTATTTCTTCAGCTGCAAGCGGCGCTTCCTGGTCAATCTCTTCAGGAACAAGCGGCGGCGAACCGATCGCTTCTGGAAACACACCGAATTCGCCCGCTACCTCCTGGAGCGGCTTCTGTTTGTCGGCCCAATGCAAGGCGGTGTAGTCGAAGCCATGCACGATGGTGGGTTTGACGATTTCGAAATAGGGCGAGAAGTCGAAATCGCGCGGCATGTAGAGCGAGGAGTCGCGGATGTGCAGGATTTCCCGGCGAGCCGCCCTTGAGCCTGCGCGGGTGATCTTGGGCAGGATCGGGTAGCGCACCGCATCGAAGGCTTGCGCGATCAGCGCCGAACAGATCATCTTGGTTGGATCGCCGGAGCCAAACGCGATCATGCGCCGCCGCCAGCGCTGCGGTACCGGCAGCGGAAACAGATAGCGCATCAGGTCGAGGATGTTCTTGGTGTCGTAGCCGAAGCCGATCCGGTTGATGGCATAGCGGCACACCGTCTCGCGATCCTCGTAGGACAGGCCGACGGGCCGGCAGATTCTGGTGTGGTAGGAAAAATACTTGGACAGCGGCGCCGTTACGACGCCCTCCCCGACATTGGCCTCGACCAGCACATGAGGCTCGCCGTCCGACTCGGGCGCACCATCGACCGGACCGACATAGAGCGCGGCATGCGACCAGGTGGACTGTGTCAGGTATTTGATGATGCCGGAAACCCGATTGTTGCCCTCGACCAGCAGCACGTCACCGGGTTCGATCACGCTGCGCAGATAGTCCGGATCGCTCGGCGTGAACGGCTCATAGCCCGGCACTTCCGTCTGCAGGTAACCGGCAATCAGCTTACCGACGGCATCGAGCACGACACCCATTGTAGACTCCCCCCGGTCGGCCTTGCCGGCCAGTTTTCCCTTTTCTTATCATGGCCAAAGGCCGTTGCAATTTGGTTCATGGCTGAGCCGGATCAATCATGATTGATTCACCATGGCGGTTGCCGTGCAGCACTGGATGCGGCAAGTTCGCGGCACGTTCCTGCCATTTTCAGACTTTCGGAAACCATGCCATGACAATGACGCGCCGGGCCTTTCTCTCGGCATCCGCGGCGCTGGCAGCGGCGTCCGTCGCCGGTCCGGTCCGGGCGGTCGCGCCGCTGCCGCGCGACGCCGACATCGTCGTGATCGGGGCGGGCGCAGCCGGTATCGCCGCCGCGCGGCGCATCGTAGCAGCGGGCCGCAAGGTGATTGTGATCGAAGCGGCGAGCCGGATCGGCGGCCGATGCATAACGGATACATCGAGCTTCGATGTTCCTTTCGATCGTGGCGCGCGCTGGCTGCACAATCCCGAGACCAATCCGCTGATCAAGTTGGCGCGCAATGCGGGCCTCGATGTCTCGCAGGTGTCGCTCGGTCAGAAGATCCGGATCGGCCGCCGCTTCGCGCGCGCCGGCGAAACGGAGGAATTTTTCGCAGAGCTTGCACGGGCCAATCGCGCCATCGAAGAGGCGGCGCGCGGCAAGCTCGACGCATCTTGCGCCTCGGTGGTGCCGAAGGAGATCGGCGATTGGGCAGGCACGGCGGAGTTCGTACTTGGCGCCAGCGCCACCGGCAAGGACCTGAAGGATTTGTCCGTCATGGACAAGGCCCGCGCGCAGGACCGCAGCGCCGTGCTTGGCTGCCGCCAGGGGCTCGGAACCATGATGGCCAAGCTCGGCGAGCAGTTGCCGTTGTCACTGTCGACGCCGGTAACCCGCATCAGCTGGAGCAACCGCGACGTCGGGGTGGAGATAGGCACGGGCAAGCTCGTTGCGCGCGCCGCGATCCTCACGGTGTCGACCAACGTTCTTGCGCGCGGCACCATCAAATTTGCGCCTGACTTTCCCAAACGCCAGCTCGATGCCGCGGCAAGGCTGAGCCTCGGCAGTTACGATCACATCGCGTTGCAGATGCCGGGCAATCCGCTTGGCCTGTCGCGCGATGAAACGCTGATCGAGCAGAGCAGTTCGACGCGAACGGCGCTGATGCTTGCCAATATCGGCGGCTCCTCGCTGTGCGTGATCGATGTCGCCGGCTCGTTCGGCCGCGATCTGTCGGCGCAGGGCGAGCAAGCCATGACGGCGTTTGCCGTGGAGTGGCTCACGAAAATGTTCGGCAGCGACGCGGCTGGCGCGATCAAGAAAACCAGCGTGACGCGCTGGAATGCGGCTCCCTACGTGCTCGGTGCCATGTCGGCGGCGGAGCCGGGCGCCCAGCCTTCGCGAAAGGTTTTGACCGAGCCGATCGGCAGTTTGTTTCTGGCGGGCGAGGCGACCCATGAGACATTGTGGGGCACGGTCGACGGCGCCTGGGAAAGCGGCGAGCGCGCCGCGGATGCAGCGCTGCGCAAGATCGGCGCGCTGAAAGAGCCCGGACCGATCGAGATGCCGCCGCCGAGGACGAGGCCTTATCGCCGAAGGTAGGTTAGCGCAGCACGCCATCGAGCGCCGGAAGCCCGATGATGACGGCCAGAGCGATCAGGGCGTAGCAGATCGCGCGGAACACCCGCTGGCTGGCGCGGCCGAACAGCAAGGCGCCAAAGGCAACGCCGATCGCATAGACCGGGCCGACAACAAGCGCGAACCGGATCGCGTCCGGATTGATCAGCCCGGCGATCACGTAGCTGGCAAGAGAGAAGAAATCGGAGGCTGCGAAGAACAGCACGATGTTGGCGCGCGCGATCTCCGGCTTGACCGGGCGACCGAGCCAGTAGCCGACGATCGGCGGCCCTCCGGTCTGCGCCAGGCCGCTGCAAAAGCCGGACATGGCGCCGATGCCCAGCGAAAGCGCAAGATGATCCCTGCCGCGATAGCGCCAGCCCGACAGCAGCAGCACAAGCAGCGCGCCGACGAAGAAGGAGATGATCCAACGGGTCGTCAAGGGATCGAGCCGGCTCAACAAACAGGTCCCGATCGGCACGCCGATCAATGCGCCGAGCACGATGATCCCCGTCGCTTTGCGGTCGGCATGTTTCCACGCGTTCGGGATCAGCGGAGTCGCGGCGATGAAATCGATGATGACCAGGAGGGCCGCGACCAGGCGGGGCGATGCGATGCTGCTCGCGAGCGGCATGAAGATCAGCGCCGACCCGAAGCCGGAAAATCCGCGCGCCGCCCCGGAAACGAAGGCGATGATGCAGATGACAGTCGCGGCACGGATGCCGACCTCGGCCGGGATGAGGCCGAACGGCGTCATCCCCGCAGCGTGCCGCCCGTCTTCTTGATGACCTCGGCGACGATCCTGCCGGCAACCGTCTCGATTTCCTCATCGGTCATGGTCTTGTCGCGCGGCTGCATCGTCACCGCGATCGCAATCGACTTCTTGCCCTCGTCGATACCCTTGCCTTCATACACGTCGAATACATCGACGCCGATGATGAGCTTCTTGTCGACGCCCTGCGCGGCACGCACGATATCGCCCGCCTTGGTGGCGCGGCCGACGATGAAGGCGAAATCACGCGACACCGGATGGAACGCCGACAGATCGAGCGGCGGCTTGGTGCGGGTCGGTCTCTGCTTGCCTTGCGGGATCCGGTCGAGGATCACCTCGAACGCCATCAGCGGGCCGTCGGCACGCATCGCCTCGAGCGTTCGCGGATGCAGTTCGCCGAAATGGCCCAGCACGTTTTGCGGCCCGATCTGGATGGTGCCGGAACGTCCCGGATGCAGCCAGCCCGGACCGCCCGGCACGATCTGCAGGGCCTGCATCGGCGCGCCCGCTTCCGCGAGCACGGCCAGCGCGTCAGCCTTGACGTCGAAGGCATCCGCCGTCTTCGAACCCGACCAGTGCCGACCGATCCCGGCGGACGTTGCAAAGCCATGACGAAGGCCCGCAGCCGCGACGAACTGATCCTGCGGCCTGTCGCCGCGGAAAATCTGTCCGACCTCGAACAGCGCTGCATCCGAAAAGCCGCGATCGCTGTTCGCCTGCACGGCCGCGATCAGACCCGGCAGAAGCGACGGGCGCATGTCCGACTGGTCCGCGGCGATCGGATTGGCGAGCGCGAGTTCGGCCTTTCCCCCGCCAAACAACTCGGCGGCTCGTTTCGAGATGAACGACCAGGTCACCGCTTCCACCATGCCGCGCGCGGCTGCTGCACGCTTGGCGCGCCGGGTGCGGAGCTGGATCGGCGTCAGAACCGGCTTGCGCGGCGTCTCCCCGCGTTCGAACGGCGTCTCCGGCACCCTGTCGACGCCGACGATCCGCACGATCTCCTCGACGATGTCGGCCTTGCCCTCGACATCGGAGCGCCAGGACGGCACCGCGATCTTCAGGACAGGGCCGCTGCCCGCCATCATGAAACCGAGGCGCGTCAGGATGCCTCGCATCTCCGGAAACGGCACGTCGAGACCGGCGAGCCGCTTGACCTCGGTCAGCGGGAAATCGATCACGCGGTCGTCGGCGAAAGCGTTGCCGGCAACCACGTTCTCCGAAGGCGTGCCGCCGCACAGTTCGGTCACCATCTTCGTTGCGAGTTCGAGCCCCGGCAGCATGAACGCCGGATCGACACCGCGCTCGAAGCGGTAGCGTGCATCCGAATTGATGCCAAGCTTGCGCCCGGTCTGCGCGATGTTGATCGGATTCCACAGCGCCGATTCGATCAGCACGTCGGTGGTGTTCTCATCGCACCCCGAGGCTTCGCCGCCCATGATGCCGGCCAGCGATTCCACGCCGTGATCATCGGCGATCACGCACATGCTGCTGTCGAGCGTATAGGTGCGGCCGTCCAGCGCGAGCAGGCTCTCGCCCTCGCGAGCGCGCCGCACGACGAGATTGCCCCTCACCTTTTTGGCGTCGAACACATGCAGCGGCCGAGCACGGTCGAAGGTCATGAAGTTGGTGATATCGACCAGCGCGTTGATCGGGCGCAGTCCGACCGCGGTCAGGCGCAGCTGCAGCCATTTTGGCGATGCGCCGTTCTTGACGCCACGCACCAGCCGCAGCGCAAAGCCGGGGCAGAGGGTCGCATCTTCAACCGTCACGGTGACCGGACAGGGAAACTCGCCCTTGACCGGCTTGATCGCGGGGTCCTTGAACTTGCCCATGTCGGCGGCGGCAAGATCGCGCGCGATGCCGTGCACGCCCGTGCAGTCCGGCCGGTTCGGCGTGAGATTGATGTCGAACACGGGATCGCCGAGGCCCACCCACTCGGCATAGCTCTTGCCGACCGGCGCGTCCGCAGGCAGGTCCATGATGCCGTCGTGATTGTCGGAAAGCTCGAGCTCGGCCTCGGAGCACAGCATGCCCCGGCTTTCGACGCCGCGGATGGTGCCGACCGAAAGCGTGGTGTTCTTGCCGGGGATGAAGGTGCCGGGCGGCGAGAACACACTGATGAGGCCCGCGCGCGCATTCGGCGCACCGCAGACCACCTGCACCGGAGCGGCGCCATTGCCGGTATCCACCATGCAGACGCGCAGACGGTCGGCGTTCGGGTGCTGCTCGGCGGAGATCACCCGTGCAATGGTGAAGGGCTTCAGTAGCTTGGCCTTGTCCTCGAGACTTTCGACCTCGAGCCCGACCGTGGTGAGCTTATCGGCGAGTTTTTCGACCGGCTCGTCGGTGTCGAGATGGTCCTTCAGCCAGGAGAGGGTGAATTTCACGAGCTCAACCCTCCCGCCAGCGTCGGCACATCGAGCGGCTCGAAGCCGTAATGGGCCAGCCAGCGCACGTCGCTTTCGAACAGCTGCCGCAGATCATGCATGCCGTATTTCAGCATCGCGATGCGGTCAATTCCCATGCCCCAGGCGAAACCCTGGTACTCGTCGGGATCGATGCCGCAGGCGCGCAGCACGTTCGGATGCACCATGCCGCAGCCCAGAATCTCCAGCCAGTCCTCGCCTTCGCCGAACCGGATTTCGCCCTTGTCGCGCCGGCACTGAATGTCGACCTCGAGCGAGGGTTCGGTGAACGGGAAAAACGACGGCCGGAACCGCATGTTGAGGTGATCGACCTCGAAGAACGCCTTGAAGAACTCGTGCAGGATCCATTTGAGGTGACCGAGATGCGAGCCCTTGTCGATCACCAGCCCCTCGACCTGATGAAACTGCGGCGTGTGGGTGGCGTCCGAATCGATGCGATAGGTGCGGCCCGGACAGATCACGCGGATCGGCGGCTTCTGGCTCAGCATGGTCCGCACCTGCACCGGCGAGGTGTGGGTGCGCAGCAGCAGGCGCGAACCATCTTCTTTCGGGTTGAAGAAGAAGGTATCGTGCATATCCCGCGCCGGATGGCCGACCGGGAAGTTCAGCTTGGTGAAGTTATAGTCGTCGGTCTCGATGTCCGGGCCTTCGGCGATGGCAAAGCCCATATCCGCGAAGATCGCGGTCAGCTCGTCCATCACCTGGCTGAGCGGATGGATGCGGCCGGCTTCGGCCGGCGGCTCGCGGACCGGCAGCGTGACGTCAATGGTTTCGCTGGCAAGCCGCGCGTCGAGCGCTGCGGATTTCAGGACCTCGCGGCGCGCCGAAAGCGCCTCCGTGACCTTGTCCTTGGCGAGGTTGATGGCTGCGCCCTGGCTCTTGCGCTCCTCCGGCGACATCTTGCCGAGGGTTGAAAGCAGGGCGGAGATCGAGCCCTTCTTGCCCAGCGCCGCGACGCGCACGGCTTCCAGCGCGGCTTCGTCGCTTGCGGCGGCGATCTGTCCAAGGATGGCTTGTTCGAGGGTGGCGAGGTCGGACACAGTCAATCTCTTCCTTCAGGAGCGGGCCGGCTGTCGCCGCGCCACAGCCCGGACCGCCGGGCAGTGGTCGCCCGGCGTTATCCGCACCGGCGCTGAAGGCGATCGACTCGACCCGCCAAACCGGCCAGCTCAGGCCGCCAGCGCCGCCTTGGCCTTTTCGGCGATCGCCTGGAACGCCGCCGGCTCGTGAATGGCGAGATCCGACAGCACCTTGCGGTCGACGACGATGCCCGACTTGGAAAGGCCGTCGATGAAGCGGCTGTATGTCAGGCCGAACGGACGGACCGCCGCGTTGAGCCGCTGGATCCAGAGCGCGCGGAAGGTGCGCTTCTTGCGCTTGCGGTCGCGGAATGCGTACTGCCCGGCCTTCTCGACGGCCTGCTTGGCGGTGCGGATGGTGTTCTTGCGGCGGCCGTAATAGCCCTTGGCAGCCTTGAAGACTTTCTTGTGCTTGGCGTGAGCGGCCACGCCGCGTTTGACGCGAGACATGACGGATATCCTTCAATCCGAAGTGGTGATGTGGCTTGCCGCGCGAACGCGGCCAAAACTCGTTGCAGTCGCGACAGGCGCGATCAGCCGTTCGGCAGAAAATACTTTTTGATGTTGTCGCCGTCGGTCTTGAACAGCACGCGCGTGCCGCGCAGCTGACGAATCTGCTTGTTCGTCCGCTTGATCATGCCGTGGCGCTTGCCGCGCTGGGCGTACATCACTTTGCCGTTGGCAGTTACCTTGAAGCGCTTCTTGGCGCCCGATTTGGTCTTCAGCTTGGGCATTTGGCTCTCCTTTGATGGCCGCAACGCAAAATCGCCCGCGAGGGGCGCCGGCCGACTAAAATGCTCGTTAGAGCGTTGAGGGTGCTCAGGTTTTCCCAAGGGAGGGAGTGTAAACCCGCACACGTGACCGCCACGGCAGCCCTTAATCAGCCGGGCGATCAAGGCCGTGCTTATGACAGAGAGCGGCACGAATGGCAACGATGAACCGCGGAACGGTTACTTCGTTATTGCCCAATCTCTCCTGAGATCGAGCGGACCAGGACGATGACGATACCAGCCCGAAAATCTGCGAATTCTGGCGCCTTTCTCTTCTCGCCCGTCCTGCGCTGGATCCTGGCCGGTGCAGTGATCGCGGCTGTTGCCGCGCCCGAGGTGGCGGGAGCGGCCCGGTACCGGGCCGTTCGACCCTACGCCGAACCCTATGCCCGACCTTACGCCGGGGCGTATGACGGCATCTGGAACGTGGTCTTTGCCACCACCTGGGGGGATTGCGGCTCCGGTTACAGCGTTCCCTTCACGGTGGCCGGCGGCCGGGTGTTCTCGGCCGGCGGAGGCAGAGTCAGCGGCCGGGTCAGCCCAGCCGGCACGGTCGCCGTCAGTGTCAGCGTGGGCGCGACCCGCGCCAGCGGCGGGGGCCGGCTTGCCGGCTATGGTGGCGGCGGCACGTGGCGAGGGATCATCCGGGGCTCGCGCTGCGCCGGTACGTGGCAGGCAACACGGGGCGGCTAGCTGATCGCCTGCCCCGGCTGTGTTGCCGGGGCATCGGAAGACGATCAACGCGGTGCCAGCACCATCACGACCTGACGGCCCTCGAACTTGGCGTCCTGCTCGACCTTGGCGACGTTGGCGACGTCGCCCTTGATCTTGTCCAGGAGCTTGGTGCCGATCTCCTGGTGCGCCATTTCGCGTCCGCGGTAGCGCAGGGTGATCTTGACCTTGTCGCCTTCCTCGAAGAAGCGCTGCATCGCGCGCATCTTCACGTCGTAGTCGTGATCATCGATCATCGGCCGCAGCTTGATCTCCTTGATCTCTACGACCTTCTGCTTCTTGCGGGCTTCCGCAGCCTTCTTCTGCGCCGAATACTTGTACTTCCCGTAGTCCATGATCTTGCAGACGGGAGGGTTGTTGTTCGGCGAAATCTCCACCAGATCCATGCCCGCTTCCTGGGCCATCTTGATCGCAACCACGGTCTCGACCGTGCCGTGATTGGTACCGTTTTGATCGATCAGCTGGATTTGCGCATTGCGGATCTCATCATTGGTGCGCGGCCCGTCTTTGGCGGCAGCGGGCGGGGCTCTATTGGGACGACGAATGGGTCCTTCTCCGAGGTTGTGAACGATTGAGATATTTTGAAGTAAGAAGCCGCGACGGGCAAGCGCACTTGCGCCTGCTCGTGCGAAAAACCCTTAGTTGCGAGACTTTTTGGTCACGGCACGACATAGAGTGCGAACGATTATTCCGCAAGCGGATGGAAGACCTTAAAGCCTGTTCGCCTTGGGATAAGGCTCGCCCACTCAAACAGCAGACCCGAGTAAACGTTCCATGACCAGTTCCGATCAACCTGCTCTCATCGAAGTCGGCGGAAAGTCGGCGCGCCGGATCGCAGTGCGCGCCCGCCAGGGAAGCGTCCAAGGGAGCGCACCCGGACTGTTCTGGCTGGGCGGCTTCAATTCGGACATGAAGGGCACCAAGGCGCTCGCGCTCGACGCCTGGGCCGCCGAGCATGGCCGCGCCTGCGTGCGGTTCGACTATTCCGGGCACGGCGAATCCGGCGGCAATTTCGTCGACGGTACCATTGGACGCTGGCTGGAAGAGAGCCTCGCGGTGT
>CAYVVB010000152.1:0-2701 GCA_964454955.1 uncultured Bradyrhizobium sp.
TCGAGCACGTTGACCACGGACCTATCCCCAAGGCAGCGCGCGCCGCCCGCCTGCAGCAATATCTTAATTATCGCCGGCACGTTAGTGGACGATAATGAACGAGCCGTAAACGGCTCGTTAGACGCGGGCGCGAACCGGTCGCAGCAGGAAGGCCGGAAGATGAGAATGGTCGGCCG
Source organism: uncultured Bradyrhizobium sp. (assembly GCA_964454955.1). Classification (GTDB taxonomy): domain Bacteria; phylum Pseudomonadota; class Alphaproteobacteria; order Rhizobiales; family Xanthobacteraceae; genus Bradyrhizobium. The sequence continues at coordinate 177 of CAYVVB010000152.1, forward strand.
GCTCGGGATCGGCCTCACGCGGCGTACGCCGCGCTTCGCCCCGCTGTGTCGAGGGCGTGCGCTGGGCTTGCGATGGCGCGCCGTGGTGCCGGCCGTTGGCATGGCGGGGTTCGCGGTCGCGATTGCCTTTACGGCTACGGCGGGCGGGTTCGCGTGACTTGTGGTCGTGCGCCTCGCCATCCTCGGCAACTTCTGCTGCGAAATTGGCTTCGGCGCGCGGAATGCTCTGGCCGATCAGCTTTTCGATCGCCGCGACCGATTTGTGGTCCAGCGGCGTGACGATGGAGATGGCAGTCCCGCTGCGACCTGCGCGCCCGGTGCGGCCAATTCGGTGAACGTAATCGTCGGGATGGTGCGGAACGTCGAAATTGAAGACGTGGCTGACCTCGGGAATATCGAGGCCGCGCGCGGCGACGTCGGAGGCGACCAGGAGCGGCAGCTCTCCCTTGCGGAATTGATCCAGCGCCGCCATGCGCGCCGGCTGGTCCATATCGCCGTGGAGAGCTCCGACGCTGAAGCCGTGCTTCTGCAGCGATTTATGAAGGACCGCGACCTCGCGCTTGCGATTGCAAAAGATGATGGCGTTCTTCAGATCCTTGGCGTCCCGCAACAGGCGGCGCAGCACTTCGCGCTTCTCATGCGGCTCGCTGCGGGCCGGGACCTGCGACTGCGTGACGGTAACCGCGGTCGTCGCTGGCCTTGAAACCTCGACTTTAACCGGATTGTGGAGGAAGGCTTCGGTGACGCGACGAATTTCGGGGGGCATCGTCGCGGTGAAGAACAGCGTCTGGCGTGTAAATGGCACGAGCTTGCAGATGCGTTCGATATCGGGGATGAAGCCCATGTCGAGCATGCGGTCGGCTTCATCGATCACCAGCAGTTCGACCCCGGTGAGCAGCAATCCGCCGCGCTCGGTATGGTCGAGCAACCGGCCCGGGGTCGCGATCAAGACATCGACGCCGCGGGTCAGTTTCGAGTCCTGATCGCCGAACGAGACGCCTCCGATCAGGAGCGCCACATTGAGCTTCTGGCCCGCTCCGTAGCGATCGAAGTTTTCCTTCACCTGGGCGGCGAGTTCGCGGGTGGGCTCGAGGATGAGGGTGCGCGGCATGCGCGCCCTGGCGCGGCCCTTTTCGAGGATCGTGAGCATCGGGAGCACGAAGGCAGCGGTCTTGCCGGTGCCGGTTTGGGCGATGCCGAGGACGTCCCGCCGGGCTAGAACGTGGGGGATCGCCTGATCCTGAATTGGTGTAGGATTGGTGTAGCCGGTAGCCGCAACAGCAGCCAACACCTTGTCGGATAGACCGAGATGGGAAAAAGACATTGAGCCTCTAGTCGAAACCGCCGTTTGGAATCGAGGGTAAAAAAGGCTGTCGCGTGCTACCCCGAAACGGCATGCTTTCAAAAGCTGGGGGCGCTTGGCTTACGCTGACCGGCGGCACTCTGAGGGAATCGCTTTTCGCGTACCTTGCCGCTTCGAACCGGAACATAGGGTGGAATCATCCAAAGTCAATGGAGCGGGTGCGGGAAGCGCTGAAAAACCCTTATGTTTTTGCATAAATGCCGGCCAATCGGGCGCTCGCCGACATATTGACGGGCCATTATTGCTACCAAAAGTGGTGAATCCGCGGAATTCCCACCGGCGGACTTGGGCGTTCCGCATCCTTGAACCCACCGCACGGGTTCAAAGACTACCCAGGCGGGCGTTCGGTCATTGCGGGTTGCGGACCGTCAGCAGGCGCGCAACGGCAGGGAAATCCGATGCGGCGGATCGCGTTCAAGCTCGCACTCATCTGCGCGGTGGCGGCGTTGTCCATGGCGCCAACCGCGTGGGCCCACGCGGAGAAACGTGTCGCGCTGGTGATCGGCAACAACGATTACAAATTCGTGCCGAAACTGCAGAAGGCGGTCAACGATGCGCGTGCGATGGGCGATGTGCTGAAGCAACTCGGCTTCGAGGTGATGGTGGTGGAGAATTTGAACCGGTAGCAATTTTCGCAGACGCTGCTGGCGTTCGACGACGCACTCGACCAGATCCCCGCTCATGCCGACCAGATGGTCGACAACGTGTTCCTCAACGGCGTGGCCAAGGATGCGACGCAGGCGGGACAGCCCCCTGAACCCTCGCCGCGGAAGTTGGCTGCGCTTCCGCCGGTTTCAGTGCCACGCACTGCGCCGTCGAACGACAGCGTCAATGCGTCGATCGCGGCTTTCTCGCGCCATAGCGGCGGCTGGACCGTGATGTTTTCGATTGCCGATCCGACCCTCGGCATCTCCTGGCGCATCGGCGGCAGTGGCGATTTTCGTGAAAGCGGATCGAGTTGCCGGCTGATGCACCTGCCGCGACCATCGAGGTTCGATACATCGATGCGTCCGGCGAAATGCAGTGACCTTTCCCGACCAGGTTCGATCCCGAGGCCGCATGAAGCTGCCGCTCACCACGCAAGTCGTGTCAGTTGAATTGACCTATCGCGATGGCAGCGTGTCGGGGATCAAGAGCTTTCGACATTGAGGGCTGCATGCGA
>CAYVVB010000153.1:0-7750 GCA_964454955.1 uncultured Bradyrhizobium sp.
TGCGCGTCGATGATCTTCCGCATCTGTGCCAACGCCGCGCCGCTCTCGAGCAGCTCGCGGGCGCGCGCATAGCCGGCACCGCCGCGCAAGGTAGGATCGTATTCCAAGAGATGCGCGGCAAGCCGCAGCGACTTTTCGCGCAGATCGCCCGGTGCGGCAGGATCGTTGGCGAGCACCGCCATGACGTCGCTCGCTTCAAGAACCGGGCCGATGCCGTTTCCGATCGGCTGGCGGCCGTCGGTCGTGATGACCTCGACCGAGATGCCGAAATGGTCGGCCACAAACTCGAACAGCTTGCGCAGCCGCATGGCTTCGACGTCGTTGATGACTTTTGCGGTCGGGCCCACCGGCAGGTCGATCAGGAGATGGGTCGAGCCGGCCGCGAGCTTCTTGGAGATGATCGACGCGACCATCTGCTCGCGCGTGTCGAGACTCAGCGGTCGCTCCACAGAAATCAGAATATCGTCCGCCGGCGACAGGTTCACATGTCCGCCCCAGATCAGGCAGCCGTTGCAGGCCGCGACGATGGCTTTCATTTCCTCAGCCCCGACATTGACCCGTGCCAACACCTCCATCGTGTCGGCGGTGCCGGCGGGGGAAGTGATCGCGCGCGAGGAGGTTTTCGGGATCGGCAGCCCGTGCGCCGCCACGATCGGCACGACGATCATCGAGGTCCGGTTTCCCGGAATACCGCCGATGCAATGCTTGTCCACGATGATCGGGCTGTCCCACTTCAGTCGAGTGCCCGCTCCGGCCATCGCGCCGGTCAGCGCGATGAGCTCGTCAGTGGTCATGAAGCTCGCGGAGCCGATCAAGAACGCGGCGATCTCCATGTCGGAGTAGCGATAATGGGTGAGGTCGTCGACGATGGCGACGATCTCCGCGCTGCTCAGGGTCTGGCCGTGGATCTTGGCGCGCACCGATTCCAGGCTCTGCGGCGGCGCGGCCGGCGAGACCGTCACCAGACCTCCGACAGGCTGGCCGAAGCGCCGCAACGCCGGCTCCGACAGACCGATTTCGTCCGGTCCGACCAAGCTGTCGTCATCGGTGATGAGAAGCGTCGCCAGCAGCACCTTCGAGTCCCGCCGAAGCTCGACCCGGCTGAATCCGCGAAAGATCTCAGCGCGCAGGGCCCTCGATCGTCGCGAGATGACGATGACGTTCTCTCGCCCGGTATCGAGGTTGATGTGTCGAATTTTCAGTTGCGGACGGATTGGATCGGCGAGGGACATTTGTCGAGGGTCGGTGGCCTGTATTCTGGTCATCAAATAGCCGCTTCGGTTTCGGCGCTTTTGATGCAAATCATGATTAGCCGGCCGGCCGGGATGCGTGCCGTGCCAGGAGGCGGATTAGGGGAGATTGCATTCCGGCACAATCGCGCGCAACGTGTCTGCGAACCGTTTAAGAGATTGTTGAGGCTGTTTATCAACCCTGCTGAAATTCATCCAACCCTAAATTGCATGCGCGCCATCGACGGGAGAAAATGGCCAGGTCAACCGCGATGGGAGTTTTGCATGCGAAGGCTGATTTCGAAATTCCTGTCCGATCAATCGGGCGCAACCGCGATCGAATATTGCCTGATCGCGGCGGGCATCAGCATCGTCATTGTTGTTGCCGTCAACGGCATCGGCAGCCAGCTCAAGACCAAGTACGACTCCGTAAACCAGGCGCTGCAATAGGCTGGTCAGTCATCGGCGCGTCGGTTCGAGGCTGAACTGCTGAAAGCTTGGAGGTTCTAGCCCGCCTTCCTGGAGCGCGCGGTCGTGCGCGCCGGCTTCTCGGCTTTCTTCGGCTCGTCCTTCTGACGTTTGCCGCTGATCGGCAGCAGCATTTCACGCTGGCCATCGACGCGCTTCTTCGACCTCTTGCCGCCCTTCGGCTTGGCCGCCGCAGGGCTCGGGGCGTCGCTGGACAGGCTGCGTTTGAGCGCATCCATCAGGTTGATGACGTTGCCGGATGTCTTCGGCGGAGCCTTGGCGGGGAGGCGCACGCCGGCACGCTTCTTGTCGATCAGCTCGACGAGGGCGGCCTCATAATGATCTTCGAAGTTCTCCGGCTCGAAGGGCGCGGACTTCTTCTCGACGATGTGCTTGGCGAGGTCCAGCATGTCCTTGGTGACTTTGATGTCCTGGATGTCGTCGAAATAGTCCTTCTCGTCCCGCACCTCGTAGGGGTAGCGCAACAGCGTGCCCATCAGGCCTTTGCCGAGCGGTTCGAGCGCGATGATGTGCTCGCGGTTGGTCAGGACCACGCGCCCGATCGCGACCTTGTTCATGCTGCGCGCGGTTTCGCGGATCACCGCGAAGGCATCGTGGCCGACCTTGCCATCGGGGACGAGATAATAGGGGCGGATCAGATAACGGCTGTCGATGTCGGACTTGGGCACGAACTCGTCGATCTCGATGGTGTGCGTCGATTCCAGCGCAATGTCGTCGAGTTCGTCCTTGGTCACTTCGATATAGGTGTCGGTGTCGACCTTGTAGCCCTTGACGATGTCCTCGTTCGCGACCTCATCTCCGGTTTCGGCGTCGACCTTGGAATATTTGATGCGATGGCCGGTCTTGCGGTTGATCTGGTTGAAGGAGACCTTTTCGGCGTCCGAGGTCGCGGGATACAGCGCGACCGGGCAGGTCACCAGCGAAAGCCGCAAGAATCCCTTCCAGTTGGCGCGGGGGGCCATGGCAAACTCCAATACGCAACCGACATCCGGCAAGGATAACACCGAGGCGCGCGGAAACAAGCGAGCCAGGCCGGGAATCTCCTAACGCCGTTAACCCCGGGCTCGTTGCAGGGAGGCGATGGAAAGACGAAGCGGAAAGCCGGGTTCTTCCCAAACGGTGCTGCCGCAGCGCGGAAAAGACTTCCGAACAGGCGGCGCAAGGCTTAAATCAACCGCTCGAGGTGTCTTTCGATGCGCGCGCTTTCTCATGACGAAAAAGTAAGGTTGCGCAGTTTCACCCGTTCATGGACGGTTCACGCCGACAAGGTTCATCTTTGCGGTGTAATCGTGCAGTTCACCCTTGGAGGGAAGCGTGCGCCTGCTCGTTGTTGAGGACGATCCGGATCTCAACCGCCAACTCACCACCGCGTTGAGTGATGCGGGCTATGTGGTCGATCGCGCGTTCGATGGCGAGGAAGGCCACTTCCTCGGCGACAGTGAACCCTATGACGCGGTGGTGCTCGATATCGGCCTGCCGAAAATGGACGGCATCTCGGTGCTCGAGGCGTGGCGCCGCAACGGGCGCGCAATGCCGGTGCTGATCCTGACCGCCCGCGACCGCTGGAGCGACAAGGTCCAGGGGTTCGACGCCGGCGCCGACGACTACGTCGCAAAGCCCTTTCACCTCGAGGAGGTCCTGGCCCGCATCCGTGCGCTGCTGCGCCGGGCCACCGGGCATGCCCAAAGCGAACTGACCTGCGGGCCGGTGACGCTGGACACCCGCACCGGTCGGGTCAGCGTATCCGGCAATCCCGTGAAGATGACCTCGCATGAGTACCGGCTGCTCCAGTATCTGATGCACCATGCCGGCCGCGTGGTCTCGCGCACCGAACTGGTCGAGCATCTCTACGACCAGGACTTCGACCGGGATTCCAACACCATCGAGGTGTTCGTAGGCCGCATCCGCAAGAAGCTGGACGTGGACATCATTCAAACCGTACGAGGGCTGGGCTACTTGCTCACGCCGCCGCCGACCGGGGTCTGATTGCCGGCCGGGCATCGGGCGCCGTCCATTCGGATTTGCGCGGATCGCGGCCGTGGCCTGCGGCGACGGTTTTCGCTATTGTGAGTCCATGCGCCGCAGTTCGCTCGCCACCCGGTTGTTCCTCTCAGCGACCGCGTGGGTGGTGGTGATCCTTGTCATCACCGGATTCATTCTCTCTTCCGTTTACCGGGACGCGACCGAGCGCGCCTTCGATCGCCGGCTCAACCTTTATCTGCGCACGCTGATCGCCGAGGCCGCAACGCCCGATGAGCCGCCGGACCGGCAATTCCAATCGCTGGGCGAGCCACTGTTCGAACTGCCGCTGTCGGGCTGGTACTGGCAGATCACCCGCACCGATTCGGACAAGCCCGACGTGCGCGCCTCGCGCTCGCTCTGGGACAAGAAGCTGCCCAAGCTCGAGGACCAGGGCGTCGAGCTCACCCCTGCCGGAATCCGCATCGGCTATGTCGACGGGCCGGAAGGCCAGACATTGCGCATGGTGGAGCGGCCGGTCGATCTCGGTGCGGACGGCAAGTTTCTGGTCGCGGTGGCCGGCGACGCCAGCGAGATCTTCGATGAAACGCGCACCTTCGACTATTACCTCGGCGGCACCTTCGCGGCCCTGGGGATCGTGCTGCTGCTGACCACGATCTTCCAGGTGCGCTTCGGCCTTGCGCCGCTCAAGCGCATATCCGACTCGATTGCTGACATCCGGTCGGGCCGCACCGAACGGCTGGAGGGTAATTTTCCGGTCGAGATCGCGCCGCTGGCACGGGAGACCAATGCGCTCATCGACGCCAACCGCGAAATCGTCGAGCGCGCCCGCACCCATGTCGGCAATCTCGCGCATGCGATCAAGACACCGTTGTCGGTGATCGTCAACGAGGCATCCGCCAATGGCCCCGATCCGTTCGCGAGCAAGGTCCTGGAGCAGGCCGACGTGATGCGCAACCAGGTCGCCCATCATCTGGAGCGCGCACGCATCGCCGCACGCGTCACCACCGTCGCCACGGTGACCGAGGTTGCGCCCGCCCTCGAAGCGTTGCGGCGGACCATGGAGAAGATTCATCGCGACCGCGGCGTCGTCATCGATCTCAAGGCCGATCCGCAAGCGAGGTTTCGCGGCGAGCGGCAGGACCTGGAGGAGATGGCCGGTAATCTCGTCGACAATGCCTGCAAATGGGCAGCCTCGCACGTCTTCATCGAGGTGGTTTCGCAGCGGCCGGTCGAGCCCGGCGTCGGCCCGACGCTGCGCATCATCGTCGATGACGACGGTCGCGGCTTGTCGGCCGCGGAACGCGCGCAGGTGTCGCGCCGCGGACAAAGGCTCGATGAATCCAAGCCCGGCTCGGGATTGGGGCTGTCGATCGTGACCGATCTCGCCGCGCTGTACGGCGGAAACCTCTCGCTCGGCACCGCGCCGATCGGCGGATTGCGCGCCGAGCTTGTGCTGCCGGGCGTATGAGCCGGCGGAGCTGCGTTAAGGCGAAATTCGCCATTCCTAAACGACTTCTTAATCCGGCGGCCTTTATGGTGACCGGCGGACGCGCCTTGCGTCCGTCCTATGCCATTTGCAACCCTTCCGTATGAGCCAGGTACAGGAACGGCTGAGGAGTTACCTCGCGCAGCTTCCGCCGCAATCGCAGGCGATGCTGATGCGCGCATTCGAGGGCGCGCTCGAGCGAGGCGAAGACACCGCCGTCGCCAGCTTTGTGCTCGACGCCTTGCGCAACATCGTCCGCAGCGGTGACGGCACGCAGCACCGCACGGGCGATCCGGTGCGGCTGTTGTTTCGTCCCTTGGAGCCGTTTCTGGTCGATGGCAGCATGCCGCTGCGTCCCGGCCAAATTCGCCGCAGCTCGCTCCAGCCGATCTGGCAATGGCTGCTCCGCGAAGGCGCGCCGCAGCTCGCGCGCGAATTCGAGGACCTGCAAAGCCGTGCGCGCAACGGCGAGAACATGCACCAGCTGGAATCGGCGACGCGCAAGCTGCAGCTCGCCGCGGCCGAAGCGATCTCCAAGATCGCCGGACATGCGGCCGGCGGCGACAGGCCGCAAGGGCTGAACCGCATCGGTCCGCCCAGTGTGATCGAGGACCTGCTGCCGATCGGCGCGCTATTCCAGACCCGCGAGGCGCTCGACACGCTCAACGGGCGGCTGCAGAGCTATATGCGGGTGTTCGGGGATTCCCAGATCGCCTCCGTGATCGCGGTGCTCAACGTTCCGTCGCTGCAGACGCCGCTCCTGCTTCCGTTCGCAGTGTCGCTGGTGATGCAGCGGCTGAGTGCGCCCTGGCAGATCATCAGGCTGGCCATCAAGATTGCGTCGTCGGACGACGAAATCAAGGTCGCTGGCACGCCTTATGCTGTCTGCGTCACTATTGCGCTGCATGATCTGGCGCATCGTGCGGAAGGTTTGCGGTCGGACATCCGGCGTGGTCATTTCGCCAACGTCGCCGAAAGCCTGAAGAGCCTCCACGACGGCGTGCGCGGCCTGCGCACCGAACTGGATCTGCGTAACGACTCGACCTGGGGCAAGCAGCTGACCTCGATCAGGGCCGATATTTCCAACACGCTGCAATCGGAGATTGACGGTGTGCCGGGCAGGGTCCGGCGCATCCTGCGCCAGCGAGCGGACAAGGATATTTCGGCAAATGCGCGGATCGACCCCGCCGAAGTGGACGAGGTCGCCGCCCTGATCGATTTCGTCGCGGTCTGCCGCACCTATGCGAGCGAGCTCGCCATCAACGAGGTGACGCTGCGGACCTATTCCGACCTGCAGCAATATGTCGAGCAGGCGACCGAAGGTCTCGTCCAGTCGCTGCGCGGCGGCGATGCCAGGGTGCGCTCCTACCGGCAGATGCAGGTTTCCGCCGCCATCAAGTTCTGTGCGGTGCTGTTCGGTCATGACTACGCCTCGCTGATGAACCGGGCGGCCGAAAACGCGCTCACCGGCGAACGCAAGCAATCGCGCGCCGGCCAAAAATAGCATCAAGGCCGAGTCACAATTTCAAGTTGACCGCCGTGAGAGGGACACGGTAGGGTCCCGCGCGACTCGAAATGCCAATTCCGCAGATGAATTCAGTTATCAATTTCGTTGAACTCGAGAACGGGGTGATCTCCGCGACGTATCGCCAGCTGATGGTCAGGGCGAAAATCGTGCTGGTCGAGCGGGCGAGCGGTGCACCATTGCCGAGCCCGGTCACGACAATATCGTCGCCGCTGCCGACGGGCTCGTTGAGGATCCGGTTGCCGGATTCGATCAAGCCTGGAACCTATTATCTCAAAGCCCTGAACGCCCATGGCGAGGAGGCGGCCCGGAGCGCCGACTTCGAGATCGGCTAAGGGCTTCCATTCCTTGGAATTTTGGGACCCAAACCTGCTCGCCGAGGATTGATAATTGTCAATTGCCGGCCTCCGCGGGCGTGGTGTAAAGCGGCACGACAGCGGGCAAGGCTTGCACCTCGCGGAACCCGATTGATGACACTATGGTTTGTGTTCGCGCTCATGACAGCGGCGGCGATCTTCGCCGTGTTGCTTCCGCTTGGCCTGCGCGGCCGCTCGCAAAGCGACGGCGCCGAGGCGTCGGTCTACAAGGACCAGCTCGCCGAGATCGACCACGACCTGGCCTCCGGCCTGATCGTTGCCGCGGAGGCCGATGCGGCGCGCACTGAAATCGGCAGACGCCTGCTGGCTGCCGCTAGTCAGGCGAACGCTGCCCCCTTGCAATCGAGCAAGGGATTGCGCCGGACGGCCGCCGTGGTTGCGTTGGTCGGGTTGCCGGTCGTGGCGCTTGCCCTCTATCTGCCGTTGGGATCGCCGCGACTTCCCGACTTTCCGCTGGCCGCGCGCAGCCACGCGCCGGATGCCCAGCCGATGGAGGGATTGATCGCTCAGGTCGAGCAGCACCTCGAGAAAAATCCGACCGACGGCCGCGGCTGGAGCGTGCTGGCGCCGGTGCTGACGCGGCTCGGCCGCTACGACGATGCGGTGCGCGCCTATCGCAATGCCATCGCCTATGCCGGCGAGACCGCGGCGCGGCGCGCCG
>CAYVVB010000154.1:0-8402 GCA_964454955.1 uncultured Bradyrhizobium sp.
GTCGTTGAAGTTCACCGTGCCGCTGTTGCCGATGGAGGCGTTACCCGCCGCGCTGGGGCCGCTGAAGGCCAGCGTTCCGGACGCATCGTTGGTGATGCCGGCGGTGCTGGCGCCGTTGAAGGTCACCGCGCCGCTGTTGCCGATGGTGGCGTTGCCGGCCGTGCTGGTGTCGTTGAAGTTCAGAGTTCCGGACGAATTGTTAGTGATACTCGCGCTGCCGGCGGTGCTGTTGTTATTGAAATTCATGGGGCCGTAGTTGGCGATGGTGGCGCTGCCGGCGGTGCTGGTGTCGTAGAAATTCGTCGTTCCCAGGTTGGTGAGGTTGGCCATGCCGGCGGTGCTGGTCTGGTAGAAATTCAGATGCGCGCCGGAGACAGTGATGTGGGCGCTGCCGGCGGTGCTGGTGCCGTAGAAATTCGTAGTTCCCGAGGTGGAGATGTAGCCCGTGCCGGCGGAGCTGGCGTCGTTGAAGTTCAGCGTGGTGGAGCTCTGGATGCTAGCGCTGCCGGCCGTGCTGGTATTGTCGAAATTTAGGGTCCCGCCAGTTTCGATGATGACACTTCCGCCATTGACGGTAATGCCAGCGCCGGTGAACCCGAGAGTCGCCTCGGTGACAAATATATAGTTCGGAGCATCCGCGTTGAACGTCCAGCCGCCGAACGTACTGGCGGTGTAAAGTGTCCCGCCGGGCAGGGTCGAGGCACCGAAGAAAGCCGTGCCGGTCGGCACCGTTCCCGTGCTCCAGTTGGCACCGTCGTTGAGATTGCTCGTGCCAGGGCTGGCGAGCCAGGTGGCGTCTGTAGTGGCGTCCTGGGCATGGGCCGGCCCCGTGGCCGGCAGTGTCCAGGCCAAAGCCAACGCCGATGACGTCAGCAGGGCCGCCCGCAAGCGGCGGGTCGCCGCGAAATAATCTTTCCCCGTCCTCAACACTTCCCCCAACTTGCGTCCGCGAGTCCCTCTTCCGATCCGACTCTTCTCATTGGCTGGGGGATGGTGTCCTGATAAGCAGCCGGCAACTTTCTGAAGATTTCTGATATCTCCGTTTCAGATCGGATTTTCGGTCATTTTCGACCAGACTTCCGCTATATGAGCCGGGCGGAGTGACGCTTGGGGGATCATGTGCTTCGTTTCGCCGGCCTCGGGTTGGATCAGCAGCGGGCGGAGCTGCGCGGGGCCGACGGCGTTTCGATCAAGCTGCGGCCGAAGACCTTCGAGATGCTGCGGGTGACGATTCGCGGGGCACGGCGATGGCGGCAGAGATCACCGGCCGCCTCACGGACGGTTTTGCGAAGATCCAGAACATCGGCGTGGTGGCGCCGCGAGCGGCCGTAGTCGCGGGCGTCGAACACACCGCCCTGCCCGCCGCATCACCCGATTACGAAATCCGCGGCGATCTGGAGCGCAGCGATCAATCCTGGACGCTGCGGGCGCGCCTGATCAAGACAGATACCGGCGAGGTTCAGTCGGTCGTTGCGGCGTCGGTCAACGCGGATGAGGCGGACGTGCAGCTCCAGCAATCCCGGCTCGTCGCGGGCATCGGTCATGTCCTTGCCCGCCGCCTCAACGACATACTGGAGCCCAGCGCGCCTTCGTCCGCAACGCGCCAAACGTCCGCGGGCGGCGACAAGGTGGCCGTCGAGCAGGCGCTCGCATCGATCAATCAAACGACGCGGGAGCGCTTCGGCGTGGCGCAGACGATGCTGCAAAAGGCGCTCGCAGAGGATCCCGACAATATCGATCTTGCCGTCGCGCTCGCCTCGTTGCAGTTGCGCGGCATCCAGATGGTCTGGTTCAGCCCGGAGGATGCGGTCGCGGTCGAGGCCAATGCCAGCGCGACGCTCGAGCGCGCGTTGCGGGCAAGACCCAATTCGATTCCCGCGCTCGAGGCCTATTGCCGCTTCCTCAATGCCACCAACCATTTCGTGGAAAGTCTCGTGACCTGCGGCAAGGCGATGAGCTTCGATCCGTGGAACGGGGCTACGCTCTACCTGATCGGCCTTGGACAGATCTATCTCGGCCGCTTCGCGGATGCGCTCGCGACATTCCGCGAAGCCGACCGCTACGACACGCCGGCGGCCTCGCGCTGGACGTGCCTGCTCGGAGCTGGCTTTGCGAACGTTCTGATGGGGCGCGACGAGGACGCGATACCGTGGCTGCAGCGTTCGATCGCCATCACGCCGGCGACCGGGCGCTCGCAGATGATGCTCGCCGCCGCCTACCAGAGATCGGGCCGGTTCGAGGAGGCGAGGACGGCAATGCAGGAGGGACTGAAACTGCGGCCCGCTACGACGAAGCTCAACGTCGTAACACCAACGAAGAATACCAGTCCGGTTTTTCTCGCAGCGGCCGATCGCGTCGTCGAGGCCATGGTCGATGCAGGCTTGCCGCCGCAGTAAAGCCGGCTGGCCGTTCGAACGCCAGCCCCGTCAACACGGGGACCCATTGGCGCTGATGATGGAAACGCTGCATTACACGCGCGACGCACCAATCCGACTTGCGACAACGCCGATGCCCGTGAGAGCGAGCACAAGACCCCACACGTTCAGCCCAAAACTCCCGGATCCACCAACTCCCTTCGCCGCAAGCAGCGCAAGACCAGTACCGGTCATGAGTGCGCCGAGCACGTAGCGCCATGCGGGCCCTGCTGCGCCTGCGCGCCCGCGTGGTCGCTCAAAGCGTCCGAAGGCCACGACAAAAGGAACGAGCGCCATTGCATTCGCTGCAAGCCAGGGGAACCGCGACCACCACCACTCAGAGCTTCCTGGCTCGAGGCGCAGCCCAAATCCACCGGCGAGATAGGCGGCGAGGATCACAAGTGTGGTGGCCGTCAGGTGCCAGATGAACAGCGTCATGATGTTACTATTCATGACCACGGTGGCCGTCCACGCTGCGCGGCCAGCCAGCCAGCGGCGCGCGGGTGCTTGCGCAGCGAGCAGCAACCCACCCTGCACCGTTGCGAGCGCGATCAGCGTGACCTTCGGTGGTGTCGTGGTGCTGATCGGATCGCCGGGGACGCCAATCATCGAGACAGGATAAGGCCCGAAGTGCACCAGCAAAAGTAGCGCAGCAAAGCCCAAAGCAGCGCCGGCAAGCAGCGTCCTGCGTTCGGAAAAACGCTCGTCGAGCCAGGCGTACCCAAGCACGGAGATTGCCCCCCAGACGAAGAGATAATTGGCGAAGCCAAGCCAGCGCAAACCGACGGCAAAGTACATGACGTCGACAGCGGCCGCTGCGGCTGTCAAAGCCCAGAACGATTTCATACCAAATCGGGCCCACGCAGCCTCCGTGGCTGGCACGAGCAGAACGATCCCGATGTACACGGCGAGAAACCAGATTGGAATGAACGCCGCCTGCGAGCCATAGCTGATCAGATCCGGCCGCACACCGCGGGCGTACTCAATTGCAACGATCGCCACCCAAACCACGAGCAGTGGGAGGATTGGCCACACGAGACGCCGCAACCGGCCTTCAAGCCAGGCTGCGTATGACTTGTGGTCCCGCCGCGCGGCACGCCAGCTCATGCCGTTCGCGAATCCGCCGACCATGAAGAAGATCGGCATGACCTGCACGATCCATGTGAGCCAGGCGGTCCAGGGAACGACTGTCAGAATGTGAGACGTCGTCAACGTGTTGGTTGCGTCGAAATAGGGCGCGGCGGCCAGCCAGTGCCCGACGGTCACCACCAGCATCGACACAGCTCGCAGAAAGTCGACGTAGCGGTTTCGGGACAGGGGCGTCCGGTCAGCAAGATCGACAGCACGAGACCAAACCGCCATGACCGTTCTCCAACGTGCCGTTCAGCCGTAAAGTCAACATGAACAGTCGACGAAGGCTAGCGGCGGCTGATCTCGGACCGGCGCCGCCAATTTGGAATTCCCTGCAGCATTTGTGGCAAGCTCGTCCAGGAACTTCAAATCAAGAACGGCAGCAAAATCATATGCTGCCCCTTTGCTTCCGCCGTTCGCCTCAGAAGTTCCTGTCATATCTCACGAACTTCGGAAGTGAGGCACTGGCCGCTTGCCAGCAGCCAATGGAAAGCCGACTTTATTACAGACGTCCGATCAGTTCGCGGTACCTGCCGGCCGTGAGGAGACGTGCCATGGAGCGCATCTGGCTCAAGTACTACCCGCCTGGGGTTTCAGCGGAGATCGACCCATCGCGATACGCATCGCTCGTTGCGATGCTCGAAGATAGTTTTGCCAGATATCGCGAGCGCACCGCCTTCATCTGCATGGATAAAGGGCTGACCTACGGCGAGACCGACGAGATGTCACGCGCTCTCGGGGCTTGGCTGCAGAGCAGAGGCCTGGCTAAGGGTGCGCGCGTCGCCATCATGATACCGAACGTACTGCAGTATCCGGTGGCGATCTGCGCTATCCTGCGTGCCGGCTTCGTTGTGGTGAACATCAACCCCTTGTACACGGCGCACGAACTCGAGACTCAACTCGAGGATGCCGGTGCCGAGGCCATCATCGTGCTTGAGAACTTCGCGCATGTCCTGCAGCAGGCGATCGGCAAGACCAGCATCAAGCACGTCGTCGTTGCCTCCATGGGCGACCTCCTGGGCATGATCAAAGGCACGATCGTCAATCTGGTGGTACGGCGGGTGAAGAAGATGGTGCCGGCCTACTCGCTGCCGGGCGCAACGTCGTTCAATGCGGCGCTCGCGGCCGGCAAGAGCATGGCCTTGACCGAGCCGGAGCTTGGATCCGACGATCTCGCCTTCCTGCAATACACCGGCGGGACCACGGGCATTGCCAAAGGCGCGATGCTGTTGCATCGCAACGTGGTCGCCAACATGCTGCAGATCGACGAGTGGCTGAGGCCGGTGTTGGACAACGAGCCGAAGGTCGATCGTCTGACCGTCATGGCGGCGCTGCCGCTCTATCACATCTTCGCCTTGACGGCATGTTTCCTGCTCAGCGTCCGTATCGGCGGCCAAAGCATTCTCATCCCCAACCCGCGTGATATTCCCGGCCTCATCAAGGAGCTTGCCAAATACAAGGTGAACCATTTCCCGGCGGTGAACACTCTTTACAACGCGCTGCTCAATCATCCGGATTTCGGCAAGATCGACTGGAGCATGCTCAAGTGCGCCGTCGGCGGCGGCATGGCGGTGCAGAAATCGGTCGCGGACCGTTGGCTCAGGGCGACGGGCTCTCCGCTGTGGGAGGGATATGGCCTGTCGGAGACGTCGCCGGTTTTGACGTGCAATCCGCCGACCGCCCCCGAATGGGACGGCACCATCGGACTGCCGATGCCATCAACGGACATCTCGATTCGCGACGACGACAACAACGAGGTGCCGATTGGGGAACCGGGCGAGATTTGTGCGCGCGGCCCGCAGGTCATGCTGGCCTACTGGAGACGTCCGGATGAGACAGCCCAGGTCATGACACCCGACGGCTTCTTCCTTACCGGCGATATCGGCATCATGGACAAGGCCGGCCGGACCCGGATCGTCGATCGCAAGAAGGACATGATCACGGTGTCCGGGTTCAAGGTCTATCCGAGCGAGGTCGAGGCGGTGGTGTCGAGCCACCCGGGAGTGCTCGAATGCGGGGTGATCGGCATCCCCGATCCGCGCGCCGGCGAGGCGGTGATGCTGTTCGTCGTCAAAAAGGATCCAAACCTCACCGAAGCGAACCTGATTGCCCACTGCCAGAAGCAGCTTACGCGCTACAAGGTCCCGCGGCTGGTGGAGTTCAGGACCGAGCTGCCGCAGACCAATGTCGGCAAAATCTTGCGACGGCAGTTGCGCGATGACGCGCGGAAGATCAACACTCGGGCCGCGTGAAGCGAGCATGGCGTCCAAGTGGCATGGAAGGGTCGTGGCGTTCGACGAGAGCCATCCATGCTGCTGCCTGTGAGGGCCCCGGGTGTAAATGCCAACAAGTAGTAGCCTTGCCCAGCAAGCTATCGAAAAACGCCTGGCGATTTCAATGCTTAAGAGAACTCGCCTCGACCAGCTTAAAACTTTACGTTGAATGTTGTCTTGACAGACTGGTCGGCAAGACCCGAGCCAAGCTGGCCACCATAGGAGACGCCAAGCACCGCAGCAGGCGCCAGCGCAAAATCGAGACCAGCCTCGACCACGGCCGCATGGCGCGTGATCGGCACGCCGACGACGCTGAACGCATCGCCGCCCGCGAACCGCATCGTCGAGAACAGTGTCACGTCTCCATTGGCATGACGCCAACCGACGTCGAAGTTAGTGTGGCTGTAGCACGTGACCGCGCCGAAGCGCCAGGTGTCGAACACCGGCGTACCCGCGCCGATGAAAAAGCCACCCGTCGAGCGATTGAAGTGCGCGGCATTGCCATTGCCGTCAATGTGCCCCCAGGGGCCGAAAGCCCGCCCCTCAAAACCGTCGTCCTGTTCCGCGGCCGTCATCGGTGCGGCCCCAGCGGCGACACGTAAACCGGTGGCGGCGGCCGGAACGGCACGGCGGAATGGCCAAAATTCTTGCCGTACTGCTGCTGGACGCCGGGAATATTAACGACACCGATCTTGGTATCCGGCGACCGCGCGTCGAGCGGCGGGTTGTTGCCGCTCGGATTGACCTCGTCGACCTTCCGCTTGAGCTTCTGATTCAGATCCTTGAACGATGGGTCACCGCCGCCTTTCGCGCTGCCGCCGCCATTCTCGCCGCCACCGTTATGATCGTCGCTTCCCGCTCTCGGGTTCGGGGGATGCACGATGACCGGCGGCAACGTCGTTTGCTCCTGGGCGCGCGCCGACAGGGCACCCAATGCATCCATCGCCAACGCAACGATCACGGCTACGACTGTGCCGGCTCCCATTCTCGCGATTTGCCGTTTGCCTGGCATCATGATCACCGCCCAGCCCGCACTTGAACGACCAGTGCGCTCAGTTGCGAATTCAGCGCCGCGAGATTGACGCGGCCGATGCGCGAGCCGCCAATGCACTTGAGCTTGCACCCGGCGCTGCGGGCTTCGCCGAAGGTCGCGAGCGGGATCGGTCCCGTGACCCGAAAGCCGCGGGCGGCAAGCTTGCTGCGCACGGCGAGGCAATAATTTACCGAGAGATACGAGAACCGGCTCTCGCCGTGACCGGCGCGGTATTTCATGACGGCGGTGCAGAGGTCGCCGCCTGCGAGGCGCCACGCCTGCGCCAGATAGGCGACGCCGTAGTGGATGTTGGTTTCGGGCACTGCGAGATCGCCATTGGTCCCGAGGAACCCAAGCATGCGCGCGGTT
Organism: uncultured Bradyrhizobium sp.; assembly: GCA_964454955.1. Lineage (GTDB taxonomy): Bacteria > Pseudomonadota > Alphaproteobacteria > Rhizobiales > Xanthobacteraceae > Bradyrhizobium. Next base: position 7,221 of record CAYVVB010000154.1, read on the forward strand.
GACGGCAGGATCTGCATCAGACCAATCTCCCCAGCCCCGCCGATCGCACCGGGATTATATCCGCTCTCGACCGCCATCACGGCCTCGGCGATCTCCGGCGCGAGTCCGGTCCGCGCGACCTCTTTCTGAATCAACATGCGATAGCGTGCATGAGGGTCCAGCCCGCGCGGCGACGGCGACTCCGCCCTGGGCCCATGATCGGCGGGCATGCTTTGGTCGGTCTCCGCATTTGCTGGAGCGACATTGCCTTCTTCCGCTGCCGCGACGGCGGCAGAGCGCGCCTCCAACGAATTCGCGGGCAGATCGGGATCCGCGGATGCGAGATTCGGAACCAGGAGACACACGGCAAGCCCGAGGATAAACACCGTCCCGCAACGCCTGGCCGCCTGCGCCTGAAACCATCGTGCCATGAGCGCGGCGTCCTGCATCTATTGTTCGTGCCGGGGCTGGTCTTTGGGCTGGAGCGACAAGCGCAGATGCAGAGGCTGCAGCATGTCCGACGGCGGCTTACCGCCGTCGACGGTGACGAGCAGCGCCCGCAGATTGACGGCGACATCATCGTCATCGAGACCGTCGAACTCGATCCGCTCGACCTTGCCGCTCGGCAAAACCCAGGTCCGCACCACAAATGCCCGTGGCGCCGCGTTTCCTGTGCGCATGGCCATAAAATTCTGAAACTTGCGCGCGCCGGCATCGTCGGCCGCAAGCCGCTGCTGGAAGCGGCCTTGCAGTTGCGTGGCGAACTCCCGCCAGGCGGCGGGCGCTGCCGCCGCTGAACGATAGTCGATGCTCTGCGCAATCGCGGAGCCCGAGCCCGTTCCGGCCGCGGCAGGGATCAGGCCAAGCGCCGCACCAAGCGACCAGATCAGCCGTCGCCACCACGCAGCGGCACGCTTGTTAGTGCTGGCCACGGCGACGCTCATCTTCATCGCTTCCCTGAGAGCCGCCGAAGCCCAAGAATTCGACGACAATGATGGAAGGCTGGTCGTTGTTGTTCGACTGCCCCGGCAAGCCTGACTGCTGCGACGCCGCGGTGGTGTTGGAGGCGCTCGTCAGTGCCAGAACCGGCGGCGCCTGCACCACAGGAACGCCGGCCGTGGTTCCACCCACCTGGATGTTGAACGCGTTGAGCACCAGGTTCGCGACGATGTTGAGGTCGTTGGCGCTGCGGATGCCCGCGGC
>CAYVVB010000155.1:0-6311 GCA_964454955.1 uncultured Bradyrhizobium sp.
CAATGGCCGGGCACTGGAAGCTCAACAAGCTGATCGTGCTCTACGACGACAATGGCATTTCGATCGACGGTCCGACGTCGATCGCCGACTCCGTCGACCAGGTCAAACGCTTCAAATCGGCGGGCTGGGCCGCCGAGTTGATCGACGGGCGGGACGAGAAGGCAATCGCCGCCGCGCTGACCCGCGCACAGAAGTCGAACAAGCCGTCACTGATCGCCTGCCGCACCATCATCGGCTATGGCGCGCCCACCAAGGCCGGCACCGCCAAGGCGCACGGCGAGGCGCTCGGCGCGGAGGAGCTGAAGGCCGCCAAGGAAAAACTCGGCATTTCGCTGGAGCCCTTCTCGGTACCCGACGACGTTCTGAAAGCCTGGCGCACGATCGGCGCACGCGGCGCGGCGGCGCGGCAAGAATGGGAGGCGCGTTTTGCCGAGCTGGGCCCGCGCAAGCGCGCCGAGTTCGAGCGGCGGCTGCGGCATGAGCGGCCCGCCTCGCTTGCGAAGGCGCTCAAGGAGCACAAGAAGCATCTGTTGCAAAACCCGCTCAATGTCGCCACCCGCAAATCCTCGGAAGCAGCGATCGAAGCGATTGCGGCGGCGATGCCGTTCGAGTTCGTGGGCGGCTCCGCCGATCTCACCGGCTCCAACAACAACAAGCCGAAGTCGGCGGTCGCTTTCTCGGCCAAGACGCCGAAAGGCCGCTTCATCCATTACGGCATCCGCGAGCACGGGATGGCGGCGGCCATGAACGGCATTTTCCTGCATGGCGGCTTTGCGCCCAATGGTGCGACCTTCCTGGTGTTCACCGATTATGCGCGCCCCGCGATGCGGCTCGCAGCCCTGATGGGCACTGGCGTCGTCTATGTGATGACCCACGATTCCATCGGCCTTGGCGAAGATGGACCGACCCACCAGCCGGTCGAGCATCTGGCCGCGCTGCGGGCCATTCCCAACATGCGGGTATTCCGTCCCTGCGACTCCATCGAGGTGGCCGAATGCTGGGAGCTTGCGCTGAACCGCACCACCGGGCCGACGGTGCTGGCGCTGACGCGGCAGAACGTGCCGCAACTGCGGACCACGGCGCCGGCCGAGAACGCCTGCAGCCACGGCGCCTACGAGCTGGTCGCGGCCGAGGGCGAGGCCAAGGTGTCGCTGTTCGCCTCCGGCTCCGAGGTCGAGATTGCCGTCAATGCCCGAAAGCAACTCGCCGAGCGCGGCATTGCCGCCCGGGTCGTATCGGTGCCCTCGCTCGAGCTCTTGCTGACGCAACCGGCGGAGCGGAAGCAGGCGATCATCGGTAATGCGCCGGTCAAGATCGCCATCGAAGCCGCGGTGCGCTGGGGCTGGGACGCCGTGATCGGCCAACAAGGCGAATTTATCGGCATGCATTCGTTCGGTGCCAGCGCACCGGCCAAGGACCTTTTCAAGCACTTCGGCATTACCGCCGAGGCCACGGTCGACGCTGCTCTCAAGCGGCTGTGATTGCCGGCAGCCGCCACTTGTTGCGAGGCTGACGCAACAGCTTGGAAGGCAGAGCCGGTAACCAAGATAATTCTTTGGCCAGACCAAAGAATTTCTTGCGCGCATTGCTTTCGGATTGAAGTTCCTGCGGAAAGGCGCGGCATTCCGTTGCAGGGGCGTCATATCGGCAAGGCCGGGGCGGCGGTTGAGATCGCAAGGAAAAAGGACTACCAAGGCCCATATTTTCCGCTCCCGCCCGGCCGAACCGGGCGTCTGCCCGAAAACCCTCGCGACGCCGATGTGTCGCGGGGATGACAAACGCTATTAGAGGAGACGACAGATGGCAGTCCGCGTCGCGATCAACGGGTTTGGCCGCATCGGCCGCAACATCCTGCGGGCGATCGCCGAGTCCGGCCGCAAGGACATCGAGGTTGTCGCCGTTAACGATCTGGGCCCGGTCGAGACCAACGCGCATCTGTTGCGCTTTGACTCCGTGCATGGCCGCTTCCCCGGGACGGTCACGGTCGAAGGCGATACGATCCACATCGGCGACCACAAGATCAAGGTCACCGCCGAGCGCGACCCCGCGAAGCTGCCCTGGAAGGAGCTGGGCGTCGACATCGCGATGGAATGCACCGGCATCTTCACCGCCAAGGAGAAGGCCTCCGCGCATTTGACCGCCGGTGCCAAGCGCGTGCTGGTCTCGGCGCCCGCCGACGGCGCCGACGCGACCATCGTCTTCGGCGTCAACCATGAGACGCTGACCAGGGATCACAAGGTCGTCTCCAACGGCTCGTGCACCACGAATTGTCTCGCTCCGATCGCCAAGGTGTTGAATGACACGGTCGGCATCGAGACCGGTTTCATGACCACGATCCATGCCTATACCGGCGATCAGCCGACGCTGGACACGCTGCACAAGGATCTCTACCGCGCACGCGCCGCGGCGATGTCGATGATACCGACATCGACCGGCGCGGCGAAGGCGATCGGCCTCGTGCTGCCGGAATTGAAGGGCAAGCTCGACGGCGTCGCCATCCGCGTGCCGACGCCGAACGTCTCGGTGGTCGACCTGAAGATCGTCGCCAAGCGTTCGACGGACCCGAAGGAAATCAACGAGGCGATGAAGCGGGCCAGCGAGCAGCAGCTCAAGGGCATTCTGGGCTACACCACCCAGCCCAACGTCTCGATCGACTTCAACCACGACCCGCACTCCTCCACCTTCCACATGGACCAGACCAAGGTCATGAACGGCAATCTGGTGCGGGTGATGTCGTGGTATGACAACGAGTGGGGCTTCTCCAACCGCATGGCCGACACCGCCGTCGCCATGGGGAAGCTTTTGTAAGAACGAATGATGCCCGGGGCTTGCTCCGGGCATTTGCTTTTATTTGCACCGTCATTCCGGGATGGTCCGAAGGATCAGACCCGGAATCTCGAGGTTCTCAGGTGCGCAATTGCGCACCATAGTTCGATGCTTCGCATCGCCCCGGAACGACGGACCCAGGAAGCGCCTGATGAAACAATTCCGCACCCTCGATGACGTCGACGTGAAGGCCAAGCGCGTGCTGCTACGCGTCGACCTCAACGTGCCCATGGACAACGGGCGCGTCACCGACGCAACCCGCCTCGAGCGCGTCGCTCCCACCATCAACGAAATCGCAAAAAAGGGCGGCAAGGTCATCCTGCTCTCGCATCTCGGCCGGCCCAAGGGGCGCGACGAGAAGGAATCGCTCAAGCCCGTCGCCGCCGCGCTCTCGAGCGTGATCGGCAAGCCGGTCGCCTTCGCGAGCGATTGCATCGGCGAGCCTGCGGCCACGGCAGTCGCCGCCATGAAGGACGGCGACATCCTTTGTCTGGAAAACACCCGCTTCCACAAGGAGGAAGAGAAGAACGATCCCGCCTTCGTCGCGGAGCTGGCCAAGCTCGGCGATATCTGGGTCAATGATGCCTTCTCCGCCGCACACCGCGCGCATGCCTCGACCGAAGGCCTCGGCCATAAGCTGCCCGCTTACGCCGGGCGCGCCATGCAGGCCGAGCTCGAAGCGCTGTCGAAGGCGCTGGATGCACCGACCAAGCCGGTGATCGCGGTGATCGGCGGCGCCAAGGTTTCCACCAAGATCGATCTGTTGGAAAACCTGGTCAGCAAGGTCGACGCGCTGGTGATCGGCGGCGGGATGGCCAACACCTTCCTGCATGCGCAGGGGGTCTCGATCGGCAAATCGCTGGCCGAGAAGGAGCTGGCGCCGACCGCGCTGCGCATCATCGAAAAGGCGACCGCGGCGAACTGCGCCATCATCCTTCCCGTCGATGCGGTCGTCGCCTTCCATTTCGCGGCCCATTCCCCCTCCCATGCCTACGGGCTGGATGCAATCCCGGCCGAGGGCATGATCCTCGACGTCGGCCCGCAGTCGGTCGCCCGCATTCACGCCGCGATCGACGACGCGGCCACGCTGGTCTGGAACGGCCCGCTGGGCGCCTTCGAGCTGCCGCCGTTCGACCGCGGCACCGTGGCCGCCGCCAAGCACGCGGCCGAGCGGACCAAGGCGAAGAAATTGCTCTCGGTCGCCGGCGGCGGCGACACCGTGGCGGCGCTGAACCAGGCCGGCGTCGCCTCGGATTTCAGCTATGTTTCGACCGCCGGCGGTGCATTTCTTGAATGGATGGAAGGGAAACCGTTGCCGGGGGTCGAAGTTTTAAGAGTACGTTAATTCAGGCGTTGACTCGATCAGCCCAAGAAAGCGGAGACAGGACAGATGGCACGCATTACGTTGCGTCAATTGCTCGATCACGCGGCGGAACACGACTACGGCGTGCCGGCCTTCAACATCAACAACATGGAGCAGGCGCTGGCCATCATGGACGCCGCCTCCTCGCTGGATGCGCCGGTCATCATCCAGGCCTCGCGCGGCGCGCGTGCCTACGCCAATGACGTGATGCTCCGCCACATGATGGATGCGCTCACCGAGATCTATCCGCAGATTCCCGTCTGCGTGCACCTCGATCACGGCAACGAGCCCGCGACCTGCATGACCGCGATCCAGGCCGGCTTCACCTCGGTGATGATGGACGGCTCGCTGAAGGCCGACGGCAAGACGCCGGGCGACTGGAACTACAACGTCTCGGTGACCAAGAGCGTCACCGACATGGCGCATCTCGGCGGCATCTCGGTGGAGGGCGAACTCGGCGTGCTCGGCTCGCTCGAAACCGGCATGGGCGACAAGGAAGACGGTCATGGCGCTGAAGGAAAACTCTCGCACGACCAGCTTTTGACCAATCCGGACGAGGCGGTGAAGTTCGTCAGCCAGACCAGGGTCGATGCGCTGGCAATCGCGATGGGCACCTCGCATGGCGCCTACAAATTCACCCGCAAACCGGACGGCGACATTCTCGCCATGCATGTGATCGAGGAGATCCACCGCAAGCTGCCGAACACCCATCTGGTGATGCACGGCTCTTCCTCGGTGCCGCAGGAACTGCAGGACATCATCAACGCCAATGGCGGCAAGATGAAGCCGACCTGGGGCGTGCCGGTTGCCGAGATCCAGCGCGGCATCAAGAACGGCGTCCGCAAGATCAACATCGACACCGACAACCGCATGGCGATGACCGGCCAGATCAGGAAGGTCTTGAAGGACAGCCCCGAAGAGTTCGATCCGCGCAAATATCTGAAGCCGGCGATGCAGGCGATGACCAAGCTCTGCAAGCAGCGGCTGCAGGAGTTCAATACCGCCGGCCAGGCCAGCAAGATCAAGAAGGTGCTGACGACCGCCGAGATGGCCAAGCGCTACGCCAAGGGCGAGCTCGACCCGAAGGTCGCCTGACGCCACGCCGGGTTGTTCACCTCTCCCCAGCGGGGAGAGGTGCCGCGCGTTGATGGATCTGTTTAACCCTCCCCCCAGTCCGGAACCCCGGCTTAATTCGCCCTCCTGCGACGAACATTCCCTTCCGTGGCCGCCCGAGAACCGTCTATTTTGCCGGGCAAGTGCAGGCCGTTCCTGAAGCGGACAAGACTTGTTTCAACAAGACTTGGCCTGCGCCCGATGGCAGGGTATGCGCCAGTCAGGCGCGTCAAACGCGACGGAGTTGGTCCAACGGCTCCGTGGCTTGGAGGAATGCGATGAACCTCAGCGAACTGAACAAGGTTGCGCTTGCCATGGTCACGCCGGGCAAGGGCATACTCGCCGCCGACGAATCCTCGGGCACCATCAAGAAGCGTTTCGATGCAATCAAGGTCGAATCGACCGAGGAGACGCGGCGCGACTACCGCGAAATGCTGTTTCGCTCGACGGAAGCGATGAGCAAGTGCATCTCCGGCGTCATCCTATTTGACGAAACCATCTGGCAGACGGCCCGCGACGGCACTCCGCTGATCAAGCTGATCGAGCAGGCAGGCGCCATTCCCGGCATCAAGGTCGACGAGGGGACGCAGGCCCTGCCGGCCTGTCCCGGCGAGCTGGTTACAGTTGGCCTCGACAGGCTCGCCGAGCGCCTGAAGAAGTATTACGAGCGCGGCGCACGCTTCGCCAAATGGCGCGCGGTGATCGACATCGGCAACAACATCCCGAGCACGACCGCGATCCATGTCAATGCGCATGCGCTGGCGCGCTATGCCGCGCTGTGCCAGGCCGCGCAGATCGTCCCGATCGTCGAGCCCGAAGTGCTGATGGACGGCGATCACGACATCGACCGCTGCTATGAGGTGACCGAGCGCGTGCTCAACGAAACCTTCCAGCAATTGCGCACCCAGCGCGTGGCACTGGAAGGCATGGTGCTCAAGCCCAACATGGCCGTATCGGGCAAGAAATGCGCGAAGCAGGCGTCCGTCGAGGAGGTCGCGGAAAAGACCAT
>CAYVVB010000156.1:0-9865 GCA_964454955.1 uncultured Bradyrhizobium sp.
TAACGTCACGGTCTGAGTGCCATGTGACGGTCTTTTTCGACATAAGATATTGAAACAAAAAGAGATTTCGTCTTGACGGCACCCGAAAATGGCCTGACGGTCTTTGTTGACGGATGCACCTCTTAAGCGCCTGAAACAAAAAGACAAAATCTATAAGATGACGGACCGGGCGGCATGTGCGTGCTGGTGAAGCCGTCTGGGACCCTCACTTTTCGGCTGGACTACCACCGGATGAATGGGCGGCGGCGAGACCGTCACCTTCGGCAAGTACGGCCCGGCGGGGCTGTCCCTCGCCCGCGCGCGCGAGCTGTGCATCGACGCCAAGCGTGCGATCAGCGAGGGTCGGTCGCCGGCGATCGAAAAGCAGCGGGAGAAGCGCCGGGTCCTGGAAGCGAAGAGCTTTGGCAATCTGGAACTCTAGCGTCAGAGTGACCCCGTCAATCGCGCGTGCCGCGAATCGCACGACACGCGAAGGCTTCCGGCATGCACCTCCACGCCGACATGGTGCGCCACCAGCCGCACGATGCGTTCGGCGTCGGCCGGCGTGACGCGACGGCCGGTGTCATCGAGACCGCCCGACAGCGGATCGATCCAGAGCCGACCGTCGGGGTTGAGCATCACCTCGACGACGCTCGGATCTTCGAGATAGCCGGAAATCGCCGGACCAAGCGCCGTGCGCAGCATGCGCGCGCCACGGGCGAAGACTTTAGATCGGAGTGAGATCGTCGTCACAAGAACCCCGCAAGTTGGCCTCACGTGGAGGCGCAGATGTCAGCGGGGTTGAGTAGAAAGAGCCGGAAATAGGACTCCGCAACAACGATGAAGGGGTGGAAGGGCTCTGGGATAGAATGACAGGCGAGAAGGACAGTCAGCCTTCTGACTTGTGATCCACTGAAGTGCGAGTCTCGGCCGATTCGTGGTGAACCACTTCATCGGCACGCTTGCGCCCGTGTGCAAGACCGTGCCCATCGCGTCGATGCAGCATTTGTAGCGTTATCGACTTTGGTCTGCGCGCCTAATCCCCCTTGCAGACGTCGACCCATTCAGCGTCAACGAGCTGCGCGAAGCGATCCGGCGGAATGCGGATGGCGGCGTGGGTGGAGCCGCCTGCAGTCACAACCTCCGCGAACCGTTTCAACTGGATATCGAAGAACACCGGCAGCGGTCTGGCAAGGCAGAGGGGCGTGATGCCTCCCACTGGGTGGCCGGTGATTTCTGACGCGTCGGGTCCTGGCATCATCCGCCCTTTGCCGCCGAGCGCATCTTTCACTTTGCGGTTGTCGAGCCGCGCGTCGCCGCATGTAACGACGATCAATGCTTGGTCGGCTACGCGCAACGTCAGCGTTTTGGCCACCTGCGCAGGCAAGACTTTCCATTCCCGGGAAATGTACTCGATGGTATGCGCCTCGGCCAGTTCGATGACCTCGAGTTCCGGTGCATGCACGGCCAGATATTCCCGCATCGATTCGGGTGTCATGGCTGCTCTGCTGTCGCTCTGAATCCCGTTGCGGCGACCGAATTGCAGAGACGGCCGACACCTTCGATCTCGATTTCGATCCTGTCGCCGTAGGTCACCGCCTGGGTTTTGCCCGGTGTGCCCGTAAAAATCACGTCGCCGGGCATCAGCGTCACGAACTGAGAAACGTAGCTGAGCAGCTTGTCGGGAGAATAGACCAGTTCGCTCGTCGACGAATCCTGCCGGAGATCACCATTGACCCAAGTCCGCAGGCGCAAATTGGAATAATCGAGGCCCGTGACAATCGCTGGCCCCATCGGGCCGAAAGTGTCCGACCCTTTGGCGCGGAACCATTGGAGATCGTTCAGCAACCATTCGCGGTCCACAAGATCATTGCAAATGGAAACGCCAAACACGTAGTTCCTGGCTTCTACCTCACTCACTCGTGTGGCCGTTTTCCCAACCACGAGGGCCAACTCCCCCTCGAAATGGACATTGGTCGCACCCTCCGGAAAAACGATATCCGCGCCGTCGGGGATGAGGCTGGTGGGAAACTTGGCGAAAACCACAGGCTTGGTCATGTCGAGCGGCTTCCCGCCCGGCGTTGTGAATCCGCCCTCTGCGGACGTCACGAATTCCTGGTGGCTCGCGTAGTTCAGGCCCACGGCAACGACCTTGGATGGCTCGCAGGGGACCAGCAGGCGCACCTGCTCGGGGCGGAAGGTCGCACCCGTCGGCACGGCTTCCCCGTAGATCGAGCCCTTGAGCTCTTCGATTGTGCCGTCCCTCCATCGGCCATAGGCCACCCGACCCGCAATTTCGAACCGGACATACTTCTGAATTTCGGTTTGTGGCGTCATGACTCTCGCCTCCGCATTGGCATCAGATACACCCTCGGCGGTCCGACGGTGATCGCGGAAGGTTGGGACAGAGCTGGCGGGGCGTCTTGAACGATTGTGCGTGGAGTCAGGCGCGAAGCGTAGCTAGCTTCCATTGCCGCGGCGACATGCCAAAAGCCGCGCGGAACCGCCGGGTCATATGGCTTTGATCTGCAAATCCGGCGTCTAGCGCGGCTTCGGCCAACGGCATTCCAGCTTCGAGCCGGGCACATGCACGGTCGAGCCGCCGCATGGTGCGGAACCGGCTGGGACTGGTTCCGAAAGCGGCACGAAAACCGCGTGCGAGGCTCCATCGATCCATATCAGCGAGGCGTTCGAGCTCGGTTGCGTCGAGACGGCGCACGGGATTCTGCGCAATCGCCTCGCGCACTCTGCAGAGGTTACTCAAGTCTATGGAATTGCGGTGCGCGGACCCGCCTCCGGCTGTCGCTTCGAGGCAATCGACTGCCTCGACCGCGAGCTCTGCCTGCGAAATTTCATCACCAGCGATATCCGGTTCCCAGAGCTTGCGGAGCAGAGAGTCCCATGCGGCATTCGATGTTAGCACCGGGTTGCGCACGAAAGGCAGTCCGCGCCCGCCCAGAGCCTCTTGCAGAAGCCTGGGATCGATATAAGCAATGCGATATCCAAAGCCATCCTCGTTGCCGGCCGCGCCGTCGTGCAACTCGTCTGGGAAAAGCACGTGAATCTGGCCAGGCCGCGCACGATGCCGGCTTCCCCGATAAAAGAAGCACTGAAGTCCGAGAAGCGTTACTCCGATCGCGTAGCTGTCATGCCGGTGCAGCGAATAAGGCGTGCCGTGGAAGAACGCCTCCATTCGTCGAACTACTCCGTTTCCGTGATCTATAACACGGACCCTATTGCTTGACAGCTTATCAAACTTCCCGCTCATCAGGGTGCGCTGCCGAGTTCCTCATGACAGGCCATTCGAGCTGGATGTTAGTGCACGGCATCGTCTGTGACCAGTGTGGCCGCGAGGCGAAGCCACGCGGACCGGAGGCAGCGGGTCACAAGCCGCCGTTTGGCTCGGCTTGCCGAATTTAGCTGTCTTGATTGAGGCCGCTCTGCGCTACTGTGTCCGGGATATCGCGAACGACCTCATCTGAGAGCTTGCGGCCGCGCGCGAGACGGCGGCAGAGTGCTTCGATAAAGCCCTCGTAGCGCTCCCGACCTTTGATCTGCGCTGCGGCCATCGCGGAGTCGGGGAGCGGCGGCGTGCTGGTCAGCCAGAAGCGTACAACCACGGCCAGCGCCTCGTTCGAGATCGTGACGTGGCGCTCGATGCGCTCCATATCACGGCCCATCGATCGAGCCGCCGCGCGAGCGCCGCCTCGAGGCGATCCGCCGCATCAGGAGACAGATACGACGCCAGCGCCGCCTCAACGATCAGCGCCTGAGGCACGCGCTTCCGCGCCGCTTAGTCCGCGAGCTTGCCGGCGAGGTCGGGCGGCAGACGAAAGGTGTGCTTCGTGCGCAGGGCTAACCAACGCATTCATCGCATCGATGACCGTCTTGCCTTCCCATCTCGGCAGGGCCTTCGCAACTTCGCGATGCTCCCCGAACGGGACCGCCAAGATGATCGTATCGGCCTCGAGTGCATCCCGCAGCGACTCGGCGACGACCGTGGGGCCAATCGCCCGAGCCTGCGGCGCCAACGCCTCGGGCGGCCGGCGGCTCGCGACGGTCACGTCGATGTTTTTACGGGCGAAGGCATGGGCGAGGGCCTTGCCCGCTTTACCGAATCCTACAATCGCATAGCTCATAATACTTCTCCGATCCGTGTTGATATTGATTCACCGCCTTTTCAGATGGCCGAGAAACCGCCGTCGACAGACAGCTCCACCCCATTCACGAAGCTCGAATCGTCCGAAGCAAGAAACAGCGCGGCCGCCGCAACTTCCTCAGGACGACCCATCTTTCCCCGCGGGATCAGGGATTCGAACATCCGCTTCGCTTCTTCGGTGAGAACCTGGTCCTGCATCGGTGTGGCGATCGGCCCGGGGTGCAGCACGTTCACCCGGATATTCCTGCCCTTCAGTTCGTTGAGCCACCCGCGTGCAAATGCGTGCAGCGCCGCCTTGCTCGCCGCATACACGCTGTAACCAGGAAAACCTTTGATCGAAGCAACTGACCCGGTCATGAATATCGATCCGCCATCGTTGAACAGCGGCAACGCCTTCTGGACCGTAAACAGCGTGCCGCGCGCATTCAGGCCGAAGGTCGCGTCGAAATGCTGCTCGGTAATCTCGCCCAGTGGGACGGCTTCGCCCGTGCCGGCGCTCGCATACAGAATGTCGATCTTGCCCTTTTCCCGCTTGACCGCATCGAACAGGCGATCGAGGTCGTCGAGATTGGACGCGTCGCCGCGCACGCCGGTCACGTTCCGGCCAATCAGCTTGACGGCCTCGTCGAGCGCCTCCTGTCTGCGGCCGTTGATGAAAACATAGGCGCCTTCTTCAACGAACCGCTTGGCGCTCGCCAGCGCCATGCCGCTCGATCCGCCCGTGATGACTGCAACCTTACCCTCAAGCTTTCGCATGACTTTTCCTTCAGACTCCGTCTTTGGCTGATCGGGGGGTTCCCCGAGACCTCCGAAATGGGTCTGCCGGTGCCAGGCGTTCAGTGCGGAGGTGCGCACATCGGTGGTGCGAAATCGATCCGGCTGGACGACTGACGCCGGGCCACGATCGGTGCCCGCCGTTCGGAATCGGGCCGTGCTTGTCGGCATAGGCAGTGATCACCCGCCCGTGCTACCCCACATTCGAGAGGATGTTCGATGGTGTTGGACTTGGGCTTTCGAAGGCAAACCCCGCGGTGCCGGATTGCACCATGATCGACTGGGATGACGTTCGCTACTTTCTTGCCGTCGCGCGCGGAGGTTCGGTGCGGGCTGCCGCCGAGCGCCTCGGTGTGAACCACTCGACCGTGCTGCGACGCATCGCCCAGCTCGAGGAACGCCTCGGGGTGCACATGTTCGAAAAGTTGCCTTCGGGCTACCGCCTGACGTCCGCAGGCGAGGAGGTCCTCGAGTTCGCGGACCAAATGGAAGCGTCGTCGCACTTACTGGAGACGCGCGTCTTCGGGCGCGACCAGAGCGCGCGCGGGCTTCTGCGGGTGACGCTGCCGCCGTTCTTCCCGACACACCTGCTCATGCCGGACTTCGCCGATTTCGCGCGCCTGCATCCGGACATCGAGATGGAAATCCTGTCGTCCGGCGAGCCGGCCAATCTGACCAACCGAGAGGCCGATGTCGCGATCCGCATCGTCTCCGACCGCAAGACCCTGCCGCTCAATCTTCACGGCCTGAAGGGGCCGGAGCTGTTCGGCGGCGCCTACATGTCCCGCGATCGACTGGCCGCGTGGCGTGCGGGCGCGCCTGATCCCATCCGGTGGATCGCCATAGACAATCATGGGCTCCCGGATTGGGCCCGTGAAGGAGAGGTTCGCGTCACGGAGGTGCCGTTCAGGACCCCCGATGCGGAGGCGCAGCTCGTTGCGGCACGACAAGGGATCGGGATGACGAAACTGCCGTGCTTCGTCGGAGATGCCGACCCCCTACTGGTGAGGGTGCCGGGCATTGACCTGCACATGTACGGAACGCTCTGGCTTCTCACCCAAGGGGAGACACGCAAGACGAAGCGCGTGCGGCTCTTCACGGAGTTCGTATCCCGCAGGCTTGCTGCATACGCTTCGCTTCTCGCCGGGCTGTCCTTATCGGGCGATTGACGCGCGGCAGGTCGCCGGCAACGCTTGCCGCAGTCCAGTCGGAAGCCGAGTCGCGATCGCTCCACTCGTGCTGCTAACGGGAGCCTTCGGCCATGTTGGCGGTGCGGCGTTGCCAGTTGATTCGAGAAAGGTGGACCGATCGATGACGATGGTCGCTGAAAGCGGAGATTTTCTAGAACGATCAAGTTCCGCTTCCAATTCAAGAGCCATGCGCATTTGACGGCGACGGGAGTTTTCAAGATGGCGAACTTTTTGCAACGACAAATCGACTCATTAGGTACGATGCGAACAATTGAGTGGGAGTGAGGGAGTAGGATGCCGAAACCGGAATACGCAGCCCACGAGCCCGCCAGGCCCTATTTCGATCTGGTTCGAGGGGCTCTTGGCGACCTCGTTGATGGCGAGCACTTCTTCGACATCGTCGCTGACAATGTCGTCTACGAGGTCCTCTATGATTTCCCCGGCTGGCCTCGCGTCGTCCAAGGGCGCGCCGATCTGATGGCCCGGTTCAAGGGATATGTCGAAAATATCGCGCTTCGATCTGCCGATAAGTTGATTGCTCACAAGACGGATGACGGCCGCGTCGTCGTCATCGAATACGAGGTCCATGGGACGATCCTCGCGACAGGGGTGAAGTACGACAATCGGTTTTGTTCGGTCATCAGGGTTGAAAATCGGAAGATCGCACATTGGCGAGACTATATGGACTCTCTGGCGGCCTGGAACGCTTTGATGGCGCTCGCTCGCTCGCCCGGGACCGACGGATGTCCGTGATCTCGATGGGTCGCTGGTTTCCGGCCCCCGAAATTTGTGCGGCAGGATCGGCGTGCTACGATAATCGAAGACAGATGAGCGGGAGTAAGCAATGCCACGCGTGCGCTGTATCACCGAGATGGGCATGGGGGTCGATGTTCATGGCAAGGATCCCACCAAGGCGGCCAAGCGCGCCGTCTCGGATGCCATTCGGCACTCGAGCCTCGGCTTCTTCCGTATGCTCGGCAAGACGCCGAACGACATGTTCGTCGATGTGACGGTCGGTGTGCCCGACCCAGCCGGCGTTGACACGGACGCGGTCGCCAAGGAACTGCCCTACGGCACTGTGACCGTGAAGGCGGTGAAGGGCGGGCTGGAAATTCCCGCCGAGAGCGGCGGCGATGCCATCATCATCGCCAACGCAGCCGTGATCGTCAGCCTCGACAACGCTTGAACCGGGCAGCGCGTCCTGCCCGCAGAGGGCGCGTCACGGCGATGCATCAGCGTTTGTTGCGTGATCTGGTTCGCTTGGTCTCAATTTGAACGCGACCTTTGCGGGCAGCGTCCGAGCGGCTCTTGATGTGATCGATGAAGGCTCGCAGCTTCGGCGTCATTTGGCGGCGGCCGGGATAGTAGAGAAACACGCCCGGCACCGTCGGTGCGAATGGCTCCAGCACCTGCATGAGTTTTCCCGCTGCCAGCGGTGCGGCGGCGAACGGCTCGGGCACTTGCGCAAGACCCAGACCACCGACGGCCGCGTCAAGCATGGTGGGAAAGTCGTTGGCGATAAGGGGCCCTGATGCGGCAATTTCGAGCGGGCGGCCCTTGTCGTTCAGCGACCATAGCGCGACCGCGCCGTTGGATCGTCGCAATCTCAGGCATGCGTGGCGGCGCAGATCGTCCGGGCGCTCGGGCCTCCCGCTGCGGGCGAGATAGGCGGGGCTGCCGACGATGACGAAGCGAAACGGCGGCGTCATTCGTATCGCGATCATGTCGCCGGCGATGAACTGGCCCATCCGGATGCCGGCGTCGAATCCGCCAGCCGCGATGTCGACCAGTTCCCCGCTTGCCGCGATCTCCACCTCGACTTCGGGATAGGCCTGGCAGAAGGACGCGATCAGCGGCTGCAGCAGGATCGGCACGACCGCGCGCGGCACGGTCAGCCTTAGCAATCCGGCCGGCCGTTGTCCGAGGTCGCGCGCGACCTCGCTCGCAGCGACGAGTTCCTCGAAGGCGGGCTTGGCGCGCGACAGGAATCGCGCGCCGGCTTCCGTCAGGCCGACGCTGCGCGTCGTTCGTGTGAAGAGCGCTGCGCCGACACGCCCTTCGAGTGCACGGACCGCCTGGCTGATCGCTGATGGCGTGACGCCGAGGTCCGCCGCCGCTCTGCGGAAGCTGCGGTGCTGCGCAACGCTCAGAAACGCCTCCACCCCATCGAGCGCGCCCTTCCTCACTGTGAAGTTCTGCTTCATGGCCCATCCACATTATCGCGGATAGTCACTCGCGGAAAGCGATCGTAGGTGTGGAGAAGGACCTGAACACTTGACTGACGGCTGCCGCTGCCCGCGGTGTTCGAGGCCGCGTCAATGAACGGCTGACAGGAATCCAAAATGTCGACGGCAACTGTCTTTCAAACTCATCTCGTTCTGGGTTATGTCGCGTGGCTGCTTTGCTTCGGCACGTATATCTGGCCCAGGCTCAAGTCGGCGGACGGGGTCGAAGCGCAACGCGCGATTGCGACCCTGCACAGCTTTCGCTTCTTCGGGCTCGTCTTCATCGTTCCCGGCGTCGTCGCCCCGAATTTGCCATCCAGCTTCACGACGTTTGCGGCCTACGGCGACTTCGCAACAGGAGTGCTGGCCATGCTGGCGCTGCTCACGGTCAGGATACGTTCGCTCTTCTGGCTGTTCGTGGTCGCCTTCAATCTCGTAGGGATAACCGACATCGTGGTCGACTATTACCACGCCACCCAGGCCGGCCTTCCGGCGCTGGCGGGGGAGTTGGGCTCCACTTACGCGATCCCGATCATCTACGTGCCGCTGTTGGTGATCACGCACGTCGTCGCATTTTACCTGTTGGTGCGTTCTCTGCCTTCGGCGGCGCGGACCTTCGCCGGACGTGCGGCCGCATAGTCGGCTGGCCGGCGCGGGGCGGAATCAGGCCGCCTCATCATCGCGCTTTAGGTGACATCCTTCCGCGCCACATCCCGCAGCAGCGCGATGAGCTGCGGCGCGTCGCGGCGGATCTGGTCGAGATGCTCGGCCGTGAGCTTCTTGAGGATCCTGGTGGCCTTTGCGGTGAGGGTGAGAAAGACCCTGCGCCGGTCGACCTCGTCGCGCTCGCGCCGCACGAGACCTGCGCCCTCCAGGCGATCGACGAGCTCCACCGCCGTCTGGGGCTTCAAAAGAAGCTGTGCGGCGAGATCATGGACCGTCATGCCGCCATCGGGCGCGAGGCCCCGGATCGCCAGGATCGCCTGATGCTGCTGTGGGGTGAGCCCGGCCCGGCGGGCGGCATCCTCACTGAACGCCAGGAACATGCGTAACGACCGCCGGAATGCGGCGAGAGTCGCGTAGTTCCGGTGGTCCAGCGTTTCCGTCATGGCTCTGCCCACCATCTGCCTGGTTCCTGATATTGAATTAGTTCGTGATACGAGTTATTCGCAATACGATGTAATTGCGCAAGGTCCGCTTCGCGGGCGCGTGCCCAGGAGAAGCTGTCTTGCATCGATCGCATTCCGCCAGCGCCGCCCCGTCGCGGCTCGGCGACTTTACCACCGACCGGCGGGTCCTCGTCCTGGTCGCCATGGCCGTCTTTGTCGGGACCGGCGGGGTCGCGGCCGCATGGCTGCTGCTGCGGGCGATCGCGCTGGTCACCAACCTGGTCTGGTTCGAGACCATTGATACGCACATGGTGTCGCTGGCCGGCGCCAAGGCGAATTGGTGGATGGTGGCCGCTCCGGCGCTGGGCGGATTGATGATCGGGCTCATGGCCCGCTTCGGCTCGGAAAAGATCCGTGGCCACGGCATTC
>CAYVVB010000157.1:0-1592 GCA_964454955.1 uncultured Bradyrhizobium sp.
ATGCGTTGTTTCTCACCGGTTTCGAAGGAAGTGGCGCACCCGACACGATTCGAACGTGTGACCTTTGCCTTCGGATGGCAACGCTCTATCCAGCTGAGCTACGGGTGCATGAGCGGCTCATTTAGCCGATTGGACCCCGGTCGGCAATGCCCCGGGGCGACCGGGCGGCCCCGATTGTCCGGCGCGGCGCAGGCGATAGACTGCTCGCCATTGCCCCTGCCACCCGGTCTCGCAAAGGAGAAGTCCCATGCGTCCGCTCGAATTCGGCTGGTATCTGCCCACGCATGGGGACACCACGGCCTATGGACTGCCCGAGGCCCACGTTGCGGGCTCGCCGGAACTCTGCGCGCGCGTGGTGCGGGCGGCGGAGGATGCCGGTTTCGAATATATCCTGATCCCGGTGGGGGCCACCTGCTGGGAGGCCTGGATCGCGGGTGCCTTCATGGCGGCGCGATCCGAGAGGATCAAGCCGCTGATCGCGGCCCGCCCCGGCTACATCAATCCGGTGCTGCTGGCGAAAATGATCTCGACCTTCGACCAGATGTCCGGCGGGCGCATCTGCATCAACCTGATCGCCGGCCAGAACGAGAGCGAGGTCCTGGCCGAGGGTCTGCGTTACTCCAAGGAGGAACGCTATGCGCTGATGGATGAGGAGGTCTCGATCCTCAAGGCCCTGTGGACCACCCACGGTCCGGTGCATTTTGTGGGGAAATTCCATACGCTTTCGGGCGCCCATGTCAGGCCGCGGCCCCTGCAGACGCCGTTCCCGAAATTCTATCTCGGCGGCGGCTCGCGCGAGGCCTGGGAGATGTCGGCCAAACATTCCGACGTGCATCTGTTCTGGGGCGATCTGCCCGAGCGCATCGCGCAGAACATCGCCGAGATCAGGGCCATGGCGAAGCGCTACGCGAGGGAAGACGTGATCGGCTTCGGCATGCGGCTGCAGATCGTCTGCCGCGAGGACGAAGGCGACGCCTGGGAGGCGGCGGACCGCCTGGTGCGGCATGCGAGCGAGCGGCAGAAGCGGGACATGAAGACGCTTTACAACAATTCGGCCGCCAACCGGCGGGTGCAGGAACTTGCCCGCGACTATGGCGATCTCCTGCTGCCGCATCTTTGGACCGGCATCAGCAAGGTCCGGCCGGGCGCCGGTATCGCCGTGGTCGGCAACCCCGCGCAATGCGCGGCCACGCTGCAACAATTCATCGACGCCGGCTGTCACTCCTTCTGCCTGTCCGGCTATCTGCACGACGAAGAGGCCGAACGCTTCGGCCGGCTGGTGCGACCCATCCTTGCCCAAACCAACCGCGGCCGGCTCGTCGCGTAGAGCTTGGAGCATGACGAAAAAGTGCGTCGCGGCATTGCCGAACAGATGATGCTCGATCAAAGAGCTGAGCGCGATGGCGATGTCGTCGCGCCTTAGGCGGGCACGATGCTCCTGCCGATCGGCCACAGGGCGATGCCGGCGAGCTTGAGGTGCGCCCACGCGAAGGGCAGGCCGATGATCGTGATTGCAAAGAGCACTGCGGCGATCAGGTGGCCGAGCGCAAGCCACCAGCCCGCGAGCACGAGCCAGATGATGTTGCCGATCA
>CAYVVB010000158.1:0-2167 GCA_964454955.1 uncultured Bradyrhizobium sp.
TGCGTCTATTGCCCGTCCCCGCGGGCGCCGGACCCGCCCCTGGGCGGCTCCGGAAGACCCTCGTACGCCGGTGAGCCGGGAAACCAACGGGAGCTTCGGCCCATGGATTTGCTGCAGTCATCATCGACAGGATCGGACGCGGAGTTCGATCGCATCGTGCGCCTCGTAACACATACACTCGACGTTCCCGCGGCCGTATTCGCCGTCGTCGATCTCGAGCGCCAGTACTTCAAATCCGTTCATGGTCTGGCAATCGCTGAAAACCCACGCAATGTCGGCCTGTTCGGCCAAGCCATGTTGTCGGAGACCCCGACGGTCTGCGAAAACACCACGGCCGACCCGCGCTTCCGCGACCATCCGCTGGTTATGGGCCATCCCGGCATCCGCTTCTTCGCCGGCATCCCGGTACGCAGCCCCGACGCGCTGACGATCGGCGCCCTGTGTGCAGTCGATCTGCGGCCACGCACGATATCGGCGGACGGCCTGGAAGCGCTGAGCGATCTCGGTGCGCTAATAGGACGCGAGTTGGTACTGCGCTCGCTGATGCGCAAGGATCCGCTGACCGGGCTACGCAACAGCAGCGACTACGAAATCGAGCTCGACCGGGAATGGCGGCGCGCGCGGCGCGGCAATCATCCCCTGAGCGCTTTGATCATGGACGTCGACCGGCTCGGCGAATTCAACGATACCTTCGGCCATGCGCACGGCGACCGTGCGCTGCGCGCGATCGGGGAAATGCTGTTGCGGCGCTTCCGCCGCGGCAGCGACCTGCTCATCCGCATCGGCGGCGACCGCATCCTCGCGCTGCTGCCGGATACCGACCTCACGGAAAGCCGGCGCATGGCGGAACTGACGCGCGCCGACGTGCGGCGCCTGGAGCTCGGCAATCCGAACACCTCATCGTCGCTGACGCTCAGCATCGGCTGCGCAACCGCCTGCAAGGACACCGGCTACGACTTCGGCTGCGAAGGCCTGATCGCGAAAGCCACGGAAGCCTTGCGCACAGCAAAACAGCAGGGCGGCGACCGCATCATTCAGGCCCGTTTCGCGGTGAAAGTTACCAGTTAAGGCAAAAAGCTCCCACTACCCCCGACAGGCGGTCTTCATCGGCCAACTGCCGGTATCGTGCCTCTTCAAGACTTTAAATACGTCGCCGATGAACTAAGCACCCGTTTGCGGGCAAACGCCCAGGTGCCGAAGTGCCCAGTTCCGGCTATGCGAAGATCGTCAAACAGCTTATGGGCTGGGATAGCGACATGCCGGCGGCGATGTTCTATGTCGATATTCGCGGCCTGCGGCACATCAATCAAATCGCCTCGCCGGCGGCCACCGAGATCCTGATCGCCAAAGTCGCGCGCACCATGAAGCGCTGGGTCGGCACGAGAGGCATTGCCGGCCGCCTTTGGAGCGGGGAATTCCTCGCCGTCAAAGCCATCGACCATGCCCAGGGCGCGCTCGAAGAAGCGATCAAGCTGCGCAGCACTCTGAGTGGCCTGAGTTATAAGGGCGCGGAAGGCGAAACTCCGCTTTCGGTATCCATCGGTGCCGTTCTGGCACGGCCCGGCTGCGACTGGCCGGGACTCATCGCGCAAGCCACGAACGCCTGCGATACAGCCAAGGAACGCGGCCTCAATCAGATCTCGTTCTATACGCCCGAAAAAGGGGAAACCCGCCGGCCGCCATCCAACGAAAGCGCCGTGGCCGAATTCCGTCGCCTGCTGAGCTCTGGCGCCCTGTCGTTGCACCCGCAACCGATCATGGCCATCGGCGGCCACGAGCCGCGCATCGCCAAGGCCGAGTTCCTGCTGCGTATCGAGCGCAACAACGGCGCCTATACGCCGCCGCCTCCCGGGATGATCGAAGCCCTGGAGCGCAATGGCTTTTCCAGCGAACTCGACCACTTCTCGTCACGCTACGTATTGAGCTGGCTGCTCGATAATCCCGGCGTATTGGATCGACTGACCAGCGTCTCGCTCAACCTTTCGGCGCGCTCGTTCGTGGACGGCCTGTTCATGAGCCGTTTGTACGACGACGTCCGCAACGCGCATCTGCCGCGCGGCAAGCTCAGCTTCGAGATCACCGAAACAGCGGCCATCCAACACCTCGGCGTGGCCGCCGAGATCATTGAAGAGTTCCAGACGCTCGGCTGCCGTTTCAGCCTCGATGA
>CAYVVB010000159.1:0-16908 GCA_964454955.1 uncultured Bradyrhizobium sp.
AGCGGACCACCGTTCCGACCAACGCCAACCAGGCCAATGTGCAGCCGGTCTACGAGGTCTATGCCAGCGCCCAGGGGCGCGATCTCGGCGGCATCGGGAGCGAAATCAACAAGATCGTCGCCGACCTGCAGAAGGAGATGAAGCCGGGCAACACGATCCAGGTGACCGGACAAATCCAGAGCATGAACGGCGCCTTTGTCGATCTCGGGATCGGTCTCGCCTTCGCCGCTGTGCTCGTCTACCTCCTGATGGTCGTCAACTACCAGAACTTCGGCGATCCCTTTGTCGTCATTCTGGCCCTGCCGACAACCCTGTGCGGTATCCTGACCATGCTGTTCATCACCGGGACCACGCTGAACGTGCCCTCGCTGATGGGAGCGATCATGGCGGTCGGCGTTGCTTCGGCGAACTCGATTCTGCTGGTGACGTTCGCGCGGGAGCAGCAGCTTGCCGGCAAGACCGCCTTCGAGGCCGCGATCGAGGCCGGACACACCCGAATTCGGCCGGTGCTGATGACGGCGGCCGCCATGATCGTCGGCATGATCCCGATGGCGATCGGGGCAGCCGGCGAAGAGCAGAACGCGGCGCTCGCGCGCGCCGTGATCGGCGGGCTGCTGTTCGCGACGCCGACCACGCTTCTGGTGGTGCCCTACCTGTTTGCCATGCTGCGCAAGGGCAATGACGGCAAGACACATCACGGGATATTCGACGAGGTGCTGGAATGAACTTCAACGGGCCTTTGGACACCAAAGAAGGCGTCGAGACCGACGGCGAGTCGAACAAGCTCGCGCCGGAGAGCAAAAAGCGCCGGCGAAACGGGCGCCTCATGGTCCTCGGCGTGGTGGTGTTCCTTATCGTGGCGCTCGCGTCCGGCGCCTGGAACCATTTGACACAATACCGTCAGGCAGAGGCCGCTGCCCGGCAAGAGCGCGACTTCGTCCCGCAGGTCCGGGTCGCCGCCGTGCAGCCGAGCGATGACACCGAAGTGGTCAGTCTGCCGGCGACGACGTCGGCCTTTGCCAGTGCGAACATCTACGCGCGGGCCAGCGGCTATATCGGCAAGCGTCAGGTCGATATCGGCGATCATGTCAAGGCGGGCCAATTGCTGGCGGAGATCGTGGCGCCCGAACTCGATCACCAGATTGCACAGGCCGAGGCGACCCTCGGCCAGCTCAAATCGGCGCTGCGGCAGGCGGAGGCGAACCGGCAGCTCGCCCAGGTGACCTGGGATCGTGACAGGCCGCTGGTTCAGAAGGGCTGGGCAACGGCGCAGCAGGGCACTGTCGACCAGCAGACACTCAAGGCGCAGGACGCCGCAGTTTCGGTTGCGCAATCCAATGTGTCCGCGGAAGAGGCCCAGCTCGACGTGCTGCATCAGCAGAAGGCCTACCAGCAGGTGGTTGCGCCGTTCGATGGCGTCATTACCCAGCGCAATGTCGATGTTGGCAGCCTGGTGCAGGCCGACGCGACCTCGGGCACGTTCATGTTCAACATCATGCAGGGCAATGTCATCCGCACCCAGGTCTTCGTGCCGCAGGATGCCGCCTTCGGACTAAGGCCGGGCATCGATGCCGTGGTCCATGTGCCAGAGATGCCGGATCGCACCTTCCCGGGCACGGTGACGCGGATTGCCGACGCGCTGCAGCCAGGTTCGCGGACGCTTCTGACCGAGGTCGACATCCCTAACCCGGATGGGGCGCTCACACCCGGCATCTATTGCACCATCGAGCTGCATATTCCGCGCAAGACGCCGAGCTTCAAGGTCTCGGCCGACGCCATCATTTTCAACGAGAAGGGCGTACAGGTTGCGGTCGTCGAGAACGGCGTGGTGCACCTGCGCAAGATCAATGTTGTGCGTGACCTCGGGCGCGAGGTCGAGGTCAATAGTGGCCTCAAGCGCGGCGACAAGGTGATCCTCAATCCGGCCGTGGATCTCGCCGAAGGCGCCAAGGTGAAAACGCGGACTGAAGCCGCAGTGACCTGAAACGTTGGTTGCTGCGGCGGGCGTCTTCAGCTCGGGCTAACCATCAAAACCACCAGGCGGAAGATGATCCATCCCGTGACCACCACGAGCAGCCCGGCCAGCAGGAACTTGTCGTATCTCGGTACCCCACTGGCGATATCGCGGTGGTCCGCGCCGGTCAGTTCCGCGGCGCCCAAGTAGAACGGCCAGCGTTTCGCGGCGGCCAGCCCGGGCCATCTCCACACATCGTGTCCGGAACGGCCAAACGGCATGTTCGCGAACTCCTGTCCAACCATCCTCGATATTGTTCTCTTTGGCGGCTGAATTTCAATTGACCTGGATCAACCACAAGCGATTTCGCTCCGATTTCTGGCGGGTTTGACCTTCATCAAGTCCGCTTCGGCTACGATATCTACCTTCGCAGTCGGCTGATCGTGCCGTGCAGCGCACGGTTCGTGAAAGCAGTCAATTAACGCCCCGGAGCCATCGAGATGAACAAATTGAAGATTCCGCATGATGCATTCGTTTTCGTGGGGGATGGGCGCAAGGCTCTGTTTTTGCGCAACGAAGGCGATGAGAAATTTCCGTTTCTGAAGACCGAGAACGTCTTCGAGGATGAAAACCCGCTCACCCATGAGCAGGGGAGCGAAGGGCCAGGTCGCGTGAGCAAGGCGATCAACTCGGGTCAGCGCAGTGCGGTCGAGCCGGTCGACTGGCACCATATCGAAGAGCAGCGCTTCACGCGGAAGGTGGCGGCGGCCATGGAGCAGGTGGTGCGGACCAGAAAGGTTCCGGCCCTCGTCGTTGTCGCGCCGCCGAAAACGCTCGCTGATCTCAGGAGCGCTTTTCATGACGACGTCAAATCGCTCGTCATTGCCGAGATCAACAAGGACCTGACCAAGCATCCGGTCGGAGAGATCGAGACGCATCTGACGAGCGCGGCCTGAACTTGGCAGGCCGAGGGCGAACCGCTTCGTTATTCCGGGGCGCCCGAAGGGCCAACTATGGTGTGCAATTGCTTAACAGACTGCAATTGCGCACCATAGACTCTCGAGATTCCGGGTCTGGTCCTTCGGACTATCCCGGAATGACGTGCGAGAGAAGACGCGATGCGCAGATGCTCGGCGCGGTGATCCGCATATGCGCTCAGAGTCGCAATGATCGCGGGGGGCAGCTGGGCCCCCCCGCGATCACCATGCTTTCAGGCTCAGCCGGCCTTGACTTCGATTTTCTTGGCGGCGGTCTGCGCTTCCGCGGTCTTCGGTAGCATAACCTTCAAGACGCCATTCTTGAACGTTGCCTGGATTTTGTCGGCGTCGACGCCATCCGGAAGGCCGAAAACGCGTTCGAATGAGCCGTAGCGGCGTTCGGAAACGTAATAGTCCTTCTGCTTCTCTTCTGTCTCTTCCTTCTTCTCGCCTTTGATGGTGATGATGCCGTTGGCGACGTTCACCTCAACGTTCTTTTCGTCCATACCGGGCAGTTCGGCCGAAATCTCATATGCCTTGTCGCTTTCCGTCACGTCGACGGCAGGAGCCGCGGCGATTTGCTTCGACAGGCTGCGATCGAACCCTGCGAAAGTACGAAATGGACGGCGCCAGAAATCATCGCCGAAATCCTCGAACAGGCGATCGACTTCTTTCCTGAGCGACTCGAACGGACGCCATGTCTCCCCGCCAAGCGCGGGCTCGCCGGGCTTCTTTGTGATCGGCAATTTGGTTTCATTGGCCATGACAGACTCCTCTGTAGCTGGAACTTCATGATGAATGATGTTCGTGAAAGCAGGTTGACGCATCGCCAATCGTGCTTCCGCATAACGGTTGGAATTTAAGCGGCTGATGCCGATAGCGCGCGTTGATTTGAATCAACGTGTGCTGCGTCCGCCGGCCTGTTGCGGCCCCATCCTGTCTTCCGGTGTTCATAGGCGCTGCCAAGCATCGCAGCCAAGCGCCGCGAAAGATCACGAAAACAGGAGGTGTGAGGCAGCTCACAAGCGCGGGGCACGTAGTGCACTAATCACAGGATTGCAAGATCCTTCGTCTCTTTCAACCGAACGGAGATTTCGCATGAAGCTCTTGGTGATTACTGCACTCGCTGTCGTCGCGCTACTTGCTGGAGTCACCGGCGGTATGCTGCGGACGCACTCAGTCTCGACCAGAACCGCAGGGATGCCCTTGATGCAGGACCTTCAGCACGCCGCGGGCGGAGATAGGCTCCCGGTCGAGGATTTTGAGGACCGCTCACTGGTCTTTCCAAGGGAGATCAAGCACTGACCATCGCCGGCTCGAACAGGGATAAAGGCAGCGGCGCTACGGGCCCATGAAGACAGGCTCGACAAAAAAGTGATTGCCGACAACGCCGATCGATTCCAATGCGGCCCGATGCTGATCGATTTCCAATATTGCGAACAGCAACGCCAGCATGACCGCGGTGTAAAGCAGCAAGGGCGAGATCCGAGCGGACGCGCTATGCGCATGCGGCGAAGCTGGTCGGCGAAGCACTCGCCACAGTGACATCAAGTGCAGATACGTTTTGGATCGCATTTGCATGTTGTCATCCTCGACGCCTCGAGCGTAAGACTCACCGAGCGGCGCTTCAAGGCGGGAACAACGCACGGCAGAGCCGGGCAGGTTCCGCGGCGCATCATGGAACTGCGCGAAACCGGGACATCCGCTTCCTGGAGTTACCAGAGATTGCCGATGAAATGGGTCCGGTGCTTCTGCATCCTCTCGGCGCTGTTGGTTGTTGATGCAAAGCCGGTGGACGCGCAATTGCGAGGTCACGGCGGGCCGGTCCGGGCGATCGCGGTTTCGCCGGACGGCAAAGCCGTGCTGTCCGGCAGTTTCGATACGACCGCTATCCGATGGTCATTCGATCGCGAATCCGCCGAACAGGTCCTTCGTTTCCATTCCGACGCGGTGAATGCAGCCGTCTTTCTGAAGGACGGACGGCTGGCAACCGCCGGTGCGGACGCCCGAATAGCGATCTGGACCCCTGGCCGGCAGCAGCCGGATCAAGTTCTTGAAGGGCATCGCGGGCCGATCGTCGGTCTTGCCGTTTCGCCTGACGGTACGAAGCTCGCATCGGCATCCTGGGATCAGACCGTTGGACTCTGGTCCCTGAGCGACAGCACGCGGCGTGTCTTGGAAGGCCATACACAGAACGTCAATGGCGTCGCCTTCGCACCGGACGGCAAATCGCTGGTCAGCGTCGGCTACGATCAGGCAATACGGATCTGGCCATTGGCGGGCGGGCCGCCACAGATCATCACGCAGCCATCACCAATCAATGCGGTTGCGGTCGCCCCTGACGGCGAAATCGCCATCGGCGGAGCCGACGGCGTGGTGCGCTTCCTTACCCTTCAGGGCAAGGAAGCAGGCGAGGTGGGAGCTGGACCAACGCCGGTTGCCGCGCTTGCAATGTCGGCGGATGGAACGTTGATCGCGGCAGCGGAAATGGGAGGCGTCGTTGCGGTCATTGATCGCAAGACGCGGACAGTTTCACGAAGGTTGATCGGCTCCGGCGCGCCGGTGTGGTCCGTTGCCTTCCTGCCGGACAATGCGACGTTGCTGATAGGTGGCACGGACGGTGTCATTCGCAGATGGAATGCGCAGACGGGGCATCCGGTCGGTTCCTCGCTCAGCGGGACATCAGCCGATCCGCTCGCCGCCTATGTCGGAGATCATGGCGCCGAAATATTCAGGGCCTGCGTCGCCTGTCACACCCTGTCAGAGAGGGAGACACCGCGCGCCGGCCCAACCCTTGCCGGACTTTTTGGCCGCAGGATCGCTTCGCTCCCCGGCTATCGTTTCTCCGACGCGTTGAAGCACATGGACATCGTCTGGACGCCGGAAACCGTGTCGAAGCTGTTCGAGGTCGGCCCCAACGCCTATACGCCCGGCACCAAAATGCCCGAGCAGCGCATCGGATCGCCGCAAGATCGCAGGGCACTGACCGATTTCCTCGCGCGCGCGACCGCCAAATAGTCATACCTTCCGGTTGCGCTCGCGCAGATAGTCATCCGTGGTGCGTGGCGGCGCACGTTCGGGAACGCCGGGGAACGGGTCAAGGTGCTGCTCGCTCGCGGCGATAACGCGGCAGTCGTCGCACATCCTCATCACATCCAACCGCCTGTCGCCTGCAGGATACATCCAGTGCCGGCCTTCGAGCGCCGCCACGACCTTGTCGATCGTACTTTTGACGCCGAACGGCTTGTTGCAGCGGATGCAAAGCGCCGGCTCCTCTTCCTTGACAATCGTGGCTTGAGCCCTGGCAGCGCGAAAATCGATTTGCGGCTTCAGCGTGATCACTTTTTCGGGACACGTGCTCTGGCACAGGCCGCACTGCACGCAGGCATCCTCGACGAATTTGAGCACAGGCCGTTCCGGATCGTCGCGAAGCGCGCCGGTGGGGCAGGCCGATACGCAGGACAGGCACAGCGTGCAGCCGTCCACATTGACGCCGATCGCTCCTAATGGGGCGCCTTCCGGCAGCGCGATCACGTCGACGGGCGCGGGCGCCGCCCGATGCAGTTCACCGAGGGCAAAGCGGAGCAGGTCACGCCGCTTGCCGACGGTCTTGAAAGTGGCTGGATGCGCGACGGGCAGGGCGAGCTCCGCTCCCGCAAATGCCTCGCCCAGCGCGTCGGGATCATCGGTTTCGATCGTTGCGAGCGGGTGCCCCGAAAATCCGAGGCCGGACAAAACGGCGTCGGCCGTCGTGATGGTTTGCGAAAGTCCGGTCACGTCGTGCAAAGGCTTCGCCCGCAGCAGGAAGCGCACGCCGGCTGCGCCATAGGCGAACGCCGCGACAATTGCCTCCAGTCCGATTTGCGTCACTTCATTCACTGCAAGAGGCAGCACGTTGGCCGGCAGTCCCTCGCCATAACGGGCGAGCGCCTCGATGAGGGGCGTGCCGTGTTGGCCACCATGGAACAGGACGATGGGAGTGGAGCCGCCCGCCTCGCGATAGGTCAACAGCATGGCGCGTAGCCTGTGCAACAGCACATCGGCGGGCGGTAGCGTATAGGATGCCGCGCCGGTCGGGCACGCCGCCGCGCATTGGCCACATCCGCCGCAGATTTCCGCACTGACTTTGACGTGATCGCCATCGGGCGTAATCGCGCCGGTCGGACAGAGATCGAGACAGCGATGGCACCCTGTCAGTTTCGACCGCGAATGGGCGCAAAGGGTTGCGGTGAAGTCGACGTATTTGGGCTTGTCGAAGGTTCCGACCAGGTCGCGCGCCTTCAGCACCGCGCGCAGCACCGCCGCAGGGTCCCGAGGGTCGGCGCGCAGATAGCCGTCGCGCAGGTCGTGGGCGAGAAACAGGGGCGGCCCGCCGGACAGGTCCAGGATGAGATCGCAGCGCGAGGTCAGCCCGTCGCGCGGAGCCTCGAAGACGAATGCATCGCGCGAGGAAGGGCGGGGCATCGCGTAATCGTCGATGGCGAGTTCGAATGCGCCGAAATGACCTCTGGCGTTGCGGATCGTACCTTTGACGATCGGGAAAGCCATCGTCGCCGGCGGGATGATCTCCACCGGTCTGGTCATCATAACAGTCACATCGAGGTGATCGGCGAGCAGTGTTCCCGCTTCGATCGCGGCTTCGTCGCGCCCATAGATCAGGGCCACGCCATCGCTCGACAAGGTGACGAGCGGATAAGGGGGCATCCGCTCGGACGCGGCTGCGAGCAGCGCCGCCATTTTTGGGCCCGCCCGGGCTCCTTCGCTGGACCAACCGGCGGTATCGCGGAGGTTGACGAAATCGACGCTACCCGAGCGTTCGCCCGCCTCATCCGTGAACAGCGGGGCTTGCTGGCTGCAGCCCACGATCACCGGGCCGCCTTGCTTTACCGCAGCGCGAAATTGGTCGAGCTCCGCACGGCACAATTGGTGAAACGTCGCGATCTCGCCCTTGCGGCAGCCACGCGCAACGGTAGCTGCGTCGAGGTGCATCGTGTTTTCGCACGAGCACATCAGGATCATCTTGGGTGGCTGCGTCATGCTGGGCGACTCTCTTCAAGTCCGCGCCCTCGCGTCAAGTCCGAAGACTCGCGCCTTCGCCTCTGTTTGGATACACTATTATTGCAAGGCAGGAAAAGGAAGCCGGAGGATCACCTGACGTCGACCGCCGGGACTGGATCATTCATCGCGGAACCGATTGATCTGCCTCCGCCGTTCACTCTGGTGAGGTTGCGCGAGAGCCGTGACGCCTTTGCGCACGCCATGGACATCGCCGGGGAAAGCGGTGCCGGTACGCTGGCCTATGTCGGGCGGTTCGATCTCGCCGAGTTCGCCGTCGTGTTCGAGCCAAACGAGGCTTTGCGGGGCGCACGCCGCGCGTTCTACGCGGGGATGGTGGCACTGACCGACGCCTTGCGCGCCTATGCGCCGCCGAATAAGGGCGTGGCGATCGATTGGCCGGACGCAATCCGTGTCGACGGAGGGCTTGTTGGCGGCGGACGACTTGGCTGGCCGGGGTCCGCGAGAGAGGACGAGCCGCCGCGCTGGCTGGTGTTCGGGGCCATGGTGCGAACCGTCGCAATGACGGACAGCGAACCCGGCGTTCACCCGCTCGCCTCGGCACTTGACCAGGAGGGGTTTGGCGACGCCGGCGCGGTTCAGGTGACGGAAAGCTTCGCGCGCAACCTGATGCTGGCTCTGGATGCCTGGCAGGTCGACGGTTTCGATGCCGTCGCGCGGGAGTATTTGAGCCGGTTGTCGCGGGGGCGGCAGGTCATCGATCGGATCGACAGTCAGGGCGATCTGCTCGTGCGCGGGACTGGCAGTGACGACGCGCGGCGGCTTGATCTGAAGAAGGCCCTGGCCGAACCATCATGGTTCGATCCGAAGCTCGAAGGACCGCGCCTGTGATCCAGGAGTCAGCCAACCGATGAAGGATTTCTGGATCGCTTCCGGCCATCACCTGCTCGACCGCAACGCGGACGGGTTACTTGTGGTCACGGACGAGTTTCTGAAAGCCTATTTTGCACGCCCCGAATTGATGCCGCCGCAGGACGCCTGCGAGATAGAGCGCAGATTGCACCGGCAGTTGCTCGCAAATGTGCGGTCGGCGGTTGGGGCCGACGAGGTTGCCGCCATCGCCGATGCCGACGCGCGGGAGAACTGGCAATTCGTGCTGGCGTTCCGGGACTTGCTGCTGCGCCATCCGACGCTGGAAGCTGCCTATCTCGCGCTTGCCCGGTCCGGATCGATCAATTTCCCGCCGCTGTTCGTCAACCAGCTCGTGCATGTGATCCTGCGCAATGCGCTGGATGGCTGCGAAGATCCGTTTGTGCTTCGTGGAGGAGAGCTGTTCTTCCGGCCGCAACGGATCATCCCGCATGAACGCGCGCTCCTGCTCGGCGATGACGAGACCCTCGGCGCGCGAAACCCGACGCCTGTGCTCTCGCTGATGTCGCTGCCGGGAGCTGCGACCGATGCACAGGTCGATGTGCTCAACGAAGAGAACGCCCATAGCTATTGGCGACGCAGCGATTACTTCGATATGGGACTTGATCTGACCGGAGGAGGGCGAGCACCGGTCGCGCTGGCGCAAGCGATGACGCGCTGGATATCTCATCTCCTCGGGATCGAGGTAAGCATCGAGCCGCTGAGCGAACTGCGCAATGCAAGACTCACCTGGTACGTGGGGCTCGATTCCGAGGGCACGCGGATCGGCGACAGGCTCTGGCATGGCGATGTGCTCGACGAGCGAGATGCCGGCCGCGTGCTCGCGCTGTTCCGGACAACATTTGCCGACACCGCGGCGCCTGCCAATGCGCTCGACGGCGAACCGGTCTATCTGTTCCTCGCCATGACGCCGGACCAGCGCATCAAGATGAAGCCGCAGAATCTGTTGACGGGATTGCCGGTCAAACATCTGGAGGCGGCGAGTTGAACAGCGCGGTCACTCCTCTCTTGCGTATTCGCATCGGGGTCGTGGTCGAGCGCCGCAAGGCTGCGTCACCGTGGACCGATTTTGTGTGGCGTGGAATAGCGGTGTTGCCGGATGAGCCCGGGATGGCGCCCTGGACTATTCTGCGCGAACTGGACGAGGCCACGCTCTTCTATGCCGGCGGCGCCGCGATCGATCTCTTCCGCACCGAAACCGCGCGCTACCGCGAAAATCTTGCGACTGGTAGTCCCCGGCTCTGGATCGTGCTCAGCCCTTCGGCGGGCGCTTGGCCCTATGTGATTTCCGCTGTTACCGCCGACCCCGCCGAGGGGGAGGCATTTACGGAAGCCGGCGCCAATCTCGTGGAAGCGGTGGCCATGCCTGAGCCGCTGCGCGAGGCGATTGAAGGCTTCATCGCTGAGCACCACATCGACAGAGAATTCGTCAAGCGCGAGCGAAGCCGTGCGGATCCCGAGGCGCTGGCGCGGCGGCGCCATCAAGGTGGGCGCGAATGAGCGACAATGAGCAATTCCTGGCGCGCTGGTCTCGGCGCAAGCGCGAGGCAAGCAGGGCCGGAGAGGTGGAGCCGCAGTCGGCAGGGCCGATGGGTGCGTCCGGCCCGCCGCTACCTGATGTGTCCGCAGCGGAGGACGCCGACCCCGGTCTTGATCTTTCCGGCCTGCCGCCTCTCGACGCGATCGATGCGGCCACCGACATCACGGCGTTCTTGCGGCAAGGCATACCTCAGGAGTTGGCCCGTGCGGCGCTCCGGCGCGCGTGG
Organism: uncultured Bradyrhizobium sp.; assembly: GCA_964454955.1. Lineage (GTDB taxonomy): Bacteria > Pseudomonadota > Alphaproteobacteria > Rhizobiales > Xanthobacteraceae > Bradyrhizobium. The sequence continues at coordinate 10,644 of CAYVVB010000159.1, forward strand.
GCGGCCGATCCTGCCATCCGGGATTTCGTCGGTCTCGCGGAGAATGCCTGGGATTTCAATGATCCGAATGCGATGCCAGGATTCGGGCCGCTTGATTACTCGGAAGCGGAGTTGAGTGCGCTCTGCGAGCGCATTGTCGGAGCGGTAACGCAGGCTGCCGAGGAGTTCCCCGAGGCACAGGCAGAGGCCGAAGATGAACACGAGCCGGTTCGTCCGGAGCGGGCCGCCCTGAGCTCAGCACCGGCGCCGGTGACCGTGGATCGAAGCATGGGCGACGCATGGGGAAGCGAAGCGTCGCCGCAAGAGTCGGCCGCATCGCAATCAGTCACCGCCGAGGCAGTCGGGTTCGAGCAGACTCCCGTTCGGCGCCGCACACATGGCGGGGCGCTGCCGCGTTAGGCTGCGACAAAAAAGCTATAGCCTTGGCCTATGCCCATAGATTGACCACCGGAAAGGTGGCGTCTAGTCTCGCTGCAGCGATATCCATCAAGCGCCTGGAACCTTGGATGGGAGGTTCACGTGCGGGATGCGGGCCTTAATCTAGCCGTGGATGTGGCGGGCGGTGTTGCGCAGCTCGCCCGCAAGATTGGTATTGCCCAGCCTTCGGTTTCAAACTGGAAGAGAGTGCCGGCCGAGCGGGTGATCGCGGTGGAGGCCGTAACAGGCGTGTCCCGCAAGTTGCTGCGCCCCGACCTCTACGGCGAGCCGGCATCCGAAGGTCACGCTGTCGATCCCATCGATGCTGCGCGCGCGCAGGAATATGCGTTGCTCGCCACTTTATTGTCGGCTGCACCTTCACGCGTGCTGCTCGAGCAGATCGGAGGTCTGCGTGGTGATTCAACCTCGCTTGGGCGTGCTCACGAGACCTTGGCCGAGGTGGCCTCGGCCGCGATCGCAGGCGATATCGAACGCGAATACTTCGAGTTGTTCGTCGGGGTCGGGCGCGGGGAAGTGCTGCCCTATGCGTCCTACTATCTGGCCGGATTTCTCAACGAACGTCCGCTGTCGCGATTGCGCGGGGATCTCGCTGCGCTCGGCATCGAAAGAACAGAGGGCAATTCCGAGCCGGAGGATCATGCCGCGATCCAGTGCGAGGTCATGGCAGGGCTGGCAATCGGACGTTTTCCGGCATCACCGGAAACGCAGCGCGCGTTCTTCGAAAAGCATGTGGCTTCGTGGATGGTGCGCATGTTCGCCGATCTGGAGCGGGCGCGGCATGCGACGTTCTACAGGCCGGTGGGAGCGCTTGGCCGGCTGTTTCTGGAAATCGAGATGGAGGCCTTCAGCTTCGCCAACTGACCGGGAAACCGGGTCCGGGAGGGATACGATGAAAGATGACGACAAGGCGGCGGTCGATCGCCGCGATTTCCTCCGCAAGGTCGGCATCGGCACGGTTGGCGCCGGTGCGGCACTGACGACGCGGTTGATGACAAGTGCGCGTGCCGACAGCGAAAGCGACTACGACATGCGCAAGGCGCGCTATCGTCTGACAGACCACATCAAGAATTTCTACCGCGTCAACCGTTATCCTGCTTGAGCGGAGGCGGCCGTGCTGATCAAGAGGACACAACAGAGTTCCGAGGTGTCGTCGCGCGGATCGTTCGCGCAAGCTCTGTCCGGGCAAAAGGGCGGGCTCGATCGCCGTACGTTCCTGCGCCAGTCCGGCGTCGCCGGCAGTGCTCTCGCCGGATTGGCGGTCCTGCCGGTCGCAGGGGTCCGGAATGCGGAAGCTGCCGTCGCCGGACCGCTCAGTGAAGGCGCCACCATCCGCAAGAGCATCTGCACCCATTGCGCCGTTGGGTGCACGGTGACTGCGGAAGTGTTGAACGGGGTGTGGATCGGGCAGGAGCCGAGCTGGGATTCCCCGATCAATCGCGGGTCGCATTGCGCGAAGGGCGCCTCGGTGCGCGAACTCGTGCACAGCGAGCGGCGGCTTCGCTATCCGATGAAGCTCGTCAATGGCCAGTGGACTCGTCTCTCGTGGGATACCGCCATCAACGAGATCGGCGACAAGTGTATGGAGATCCGCCAGAAGTCCGGCCCTGATTCGGTCTACTGGCTGGGCTCGGCCAAAATGACGAACGAGGCCGCCTATCTGATCCGCAAGCTCGGCGCGTTCTGGGGCACCAACAATACCGACCATCAGGCGCGCATCTGCCATTCGACCACCGTGACCGGCGTGGCCAACACCTGGGGCTACGGTGCGATGACCAACAGCTTCAACGACATCAGGAATTCGAAAACGCTGATCATCTGGGGCGGCAACCCCGCGGAGGCGCATCCCGTCTCGTTGCAGCATTTGCTCGAAGGAGCGGAACTGAACCGGGCCAATTTCGTCGTCGTCGATCCGCGCCTGACGAGGACGGCGGCGCATGCGACCGACTATGTGCGGCTGCGGCCCGGCACCGACATCCCGGTGCTCTACGGCATGATGTGGCATATCCTCAAGAACGGCTGGGAGGACAGGGAGTTTATCCGGCAGCGTGTCTATGGCTTCGACGACGTTCGCAAGGAGATCGAGAAGTGGACACCTGACGAAGTGGAGCGCGTGAGCGGCGTGCCCGGCGCGCAGCTCGAGCGTGTCGCGAAGATGTTCGCCACCGAAAAGCCCGCTACGTTGATCTGGTGCATGGGTCAGACCCAGCACTCTGTCGGCACTGCCAACGTGCGCACGAGCTGCATTGCGCTATTGCTGACGGGAAACGTCGGCGCGCCTGGAACGGGTGCGAATATTTTCCGCGGCCACGACAACGTCCAAGGCGCAACCGATGTCGGTCTCGATGTCGTGACGCTGCCCTTCTACTACGGCCTCACCGAAGCCGCCTGGAAGCATTGGGCCCGGGTCTGGGAGGTGGATTACGACTATCTGGCCTCGCGGTTCGAGGACAAGAGGCAGATGGAAGCGCCCGGTATCCCGCTCACGCGCTGGTTCGATGCGGTGCTCCTGCCAAAGTCAGATGTTGCGCAGAAGGACGACGTCAAAGCGATGTTCGTGCAGGGGCACGCCAGCAACAGCATAACGCGCATTCCCGAATCTCTCCAGGGCATGAAGGCGCTCGAACTCCTGGTGGTTGCCGATCCGCATCCGACCACATGGACCTCGCTGTCGGCGGAGGCCGGACGCAGGGATGGCACCTACCTCCTGCCGGTCGCCACGCAATTCGAGTGCAAGGGATCGCGCGTTGCCTCCAACCGCTCGCTGCAATGGGGCGAGCAAATCGTCAAGCCGGTGTTCGAATGCAAGGATGACCTCGAGGTCATCTATCTGATGGCGAAGAAGTTCGGCTTCGCCGACAAGATGTTCAAGAACATCAAGGTCGAGAACAATCTGCCAGAGGCCGAGGACGTGCTGCGCGAGATGAACCGCGGCAGCTGGTCGACCGGCTATTGCGGCCAGTCGCCCGAGCGGCTCAAGGCGCACATGAATAACCAGAGCAAGTTCGATCTCGTGACCATGCGGGCGCCGAAGGATGATCCGGAAGTCGGCGGCGACTATTACGGCCTGCCATGGCCGTGCTGGGGCAAGCCCGAACTGAAGCATCCAGGAACGGCGCTGCTCTACAACACCAATCTTCACGTGATGGATGGTGGCGGCACGTTCCGGCCCCGCTTCGGGGTCGAGCGCGAGGAAAAGCTGCCGGACGGCACGACGCGGAAGGTCAGCCTGCTGGCGGACGGTTCGTACTCCAAGGGATCGGCGATCCAGGACGGCTATCCGGAGTTCACGCTGGCGATCCTGAAGAAGCTCGGCTGGGACACGGAGCTGACGGACGACGAAAAGGCCACGATCAACAAGGTCAATCCGGCCAATCCCGACTCGGTGTCATGGTCGATCGATCTCTCGGGGGGCATCCAGCGCGTGGCGATGGCGCACGGCTGCGTGCCTTACGGTAACGGCAAGGCTCGCATGAACGCGTTCGGCCTGCCGGATCCCATACCGGTCCACCGCGAACCGATCTACACGCCGCGGGTCGACCTGGTTGCGAAATATCCGACGCTGCCCGACGCCAAGCAGTTCCGGCTGCCCAATATCGGCTTCTCCGTGCAGAAGGCCGCGGTTGAGCGGGGGATTGCCGGACAATTTCCGCTGATCCTGACCTCGGGCCGCCTCGTCGAATTCGAGGGCGGCGGGGAGGAGACGCGAACCAACCCATGGCTTGCCGAATTGCAGCAGGACATGTTCATCGAGATCAATACGGCGGACGCCGCCGACCGTGGCATCAGGGACGGCGGATGGGTCTGGGTAAGCGGCGCCGAAAACAGCTCGCGCGCCAGGATGAAGGCGCTGGTCACCGAGCGCGTCGGCAAAGGGGTCGCCTGGATGCCGTTCCACTTCGGCGGCTGGTTCGGCGGCAACGATCTGCGCAAGAACTATCCGCCGGGCACTGACCCCATTGTGCTCGGCGAAAGCGCCAACACGATCACGACTTACGGCTATGACCCTGCAACCGGCATGCAGGAGCCCAAGGCAACCCTCTGTCAGATCGTCGCAGCCTGAGAGGAGCAATGCACATGGCTCGAATGAAATTTCTCTGCGATGCCGATCGTTGCATCGAATGCAATGCCTGCGTGACCGCCTGCAAGAACGAGCATGAGGTTCCTTGGGGCATCAACCGGCGGCGCGTCGTGACGATCAACGACGGCAAGCCGGGGGAGCGGTCGGTCTCCATGGCCTGCATGCATTGCACCGACGCGCCCTGCGCGGCGGTCTGCCCGGTGAACTGCATCTACACAACGGCCGATGGCGTCGTGCTGCACTCCAAGGACCTGTGCATCGGCTGCGGTTATTGCTTCTATGCGTGTCCGTTCGGGGCGCCACAATATCCGAAGATCGGCAATTTCGGTTCGCGCGGCAAGATGGACAAGTGCACCTATTGTGCCGGCGGGCCGGAAGCCGACGGCAGCAAGGAAGAATTCGAGAAATACGGGGCAAACCGTCTCGCCGAGGGCAAACTGCCGCTCTGCGCCGAAATGTGCTCCACCAAGTCGTTACTCGCTGGCGATGGCGAGATCGTCGCCGAAATCTACAAGGAACGGGTCAAGAGGCGCGGCTACGGCTCAGGCGCTTGGGGCTGGCAGACCGCCTACCGCGAAACCATCGAGTCTTGAGGACGGACGCAGCCCGAACGCGCAAGTACCGGAGGAGCCCATGGCGTCATTTGCACGATTGGTTCGCCTGACTGTCGGCGCGTGGGCGCTTCTCCTGGTGCTGGCGGCGTTTGCGCCGGCCATCGCCCAGCAGGATCAGGTCAACCCGACGGCCCGTTCGGTGACCGAGCAGCAGCTCCTCCAGGAGTCCAACCGGATCCAGGGGCGCATCAGCATTCCCGATCAGCGTTCCAGCATTCTCGTGCAGCCGGCGGGGCGCGACTGGCGCGAATTCCGCACTGTGACGCTGCACTGGATCGGCGCGATTGCCGTACTCGGCATGCTGGCGGTGCTGGTGATCTTCTATCTCACCCGCGGCATGGTCCGGCTTGAAAGCGGGAGATCGGGCCGGACGATCGTGCGCTTCAATGCTTTCGAGCGCTTCGTGCACTGGATGACTGCGACCTGCTTCATCATTCTGGCGATCACAGGATTGAACGTCACTTTCGGCCGTTCGGTGCTGCTGCCGCTGATCGGCCACGATGCGTTCTCTGACTGGTCGCAATGGGCCAAATACGCCCACAACTTCCTGAGCTTCCCCTTCACCATTGGCGTCGTGCTGATCTTCCTGATGTGGATCGGCGGCAACATCCCCAACAAGCTCGATATCGAATGGTTCAAGCGAGGGGGTGGACTATTCGGCCACGATCATCCGCCGGCCCACCGGTTCAATGCAGGACAGAAAGGGATCTATTGGATCGTAGTCATCGGCGGAAGCCTGGTCGCTATCACCGGATATCAGCTGATGTTTCCGTTCTACCTGACCGGAATCGAAGGAATGCAACTTGCGCAGATGGTCCACGCCATCGTCGCAGTCCTGTTCGTCGCCGCAATGCTGGCGCACATCTATATCGGCACAATCGGCATGGAAGGCGCCTTCGAGGCCATGGGCACCGGCGACGTGGATGTCAACTGGGCCAAGCAGCATCACAGCCTGTGGGTCGAGGAGCAGAATGCCGCCGAGGATGCGCGCCCGCACACGGCGGTCACTGCCGCGGAATAGGCCACGGATTTCGCCGGCGTCAGAGCCGCACCCCACTTGTGGAAAAGGCTTTCTGGACCGGCTCTTGAATCTGATTGAGACCGGCGGCGGCAACCGCGGCGATCGCAATCGCGG
>CAYVVB010000160.1:0-7110 GCA_964454955.1 uncultured Bradyrhizobium sp.
ACCGAGGACATCGTCGCGCGCCTGCGCAAGCGGCCCGAGGTGCGAAGCGTCTTCGTCGACGGCGGCCGCTCGCCGCAAGGCCAGCAGGAGGTGCGGCGCGCGACCTTGATCATCAACTACACGCCGAAGACCGAGCGGAACGTCACGCAGCGCGAGCTCGAGCTTTCGATCAGCCGCGAACTCGACAACATTCCCGACATCCGCTTCTGGTTCCTCGACGACCAGGGCAATCGCGCGATCTCGCTAATCGTCGTCGGTCCCGACAGCAACATCGTCAACAACGTCGCCAGCGAACTGGCGGCCCAGATGAAACGGATTCCGCTCCTCGCCAACGTGATCTCGGAAACCGCGCTGGACCGTCCCGAGCTGCGCATCCGGCCCCGCGCCGATCTCGCGGCCCGGCTGGGAGTGTCCACCGAAAGCCTGTCGCAGACCATCCGCGTCGCCACCATCGGCGATGTGGGCCCGGCACTGGCCAAGTTCGACACCGGCAACCGGCTGGTGCCGATCCGGGTCCAGCTCGAGGATGCGGCGCGCGGCGACCTCAGGACGCTCGAGCAGTTGCGCGTTCCGCTCGGCGAGCACGGCGAGAAGGGCGGCGTGCCGCTCTCGGTGGTCGCCGACATCAAGCTCGACCAGGGTCCGACCAGCATCAACCGCTACGACCGTCAGGGGCAGGCCACGGTCGCCGCCGACCTCGCGGGTTCCGCGCCGTCCGGCGAAGCCACCAGGCTGATCCACGACCTGCCGGTCATGAAGAGCCTGCCCAAAGGCGTCACGGTGAGCGAGGGGCAGGACGCCGAAGCCCTGAGAGAGTTGAAGGATGGCTTCACCACCGTCATGGCGATCGGCCTGATGATGGTCTACGCGGTGCTGGTGCTGCTGTTCGGCACGTTCCTGCAGCCGGTCACCATCCTGTTTTCGCTGCCGCTCTCGATCGGCGGCGCGATCGGCGCGCTGCTATTGACCGGCAAACAGCTCACGATCCCGGTTTATATCGGCATCCTGATGCTGATGGGCATCGTCACCAAGAACGCCATCATGCTGGTGGAATTCGCCATCGAGGCGATGCGTTCCGGCAAGGCGCGGGAGGAGGCGATGATCGATGCCGGCATGAAGCGCGCCCGCCCGATCGTCATGACCACGATCGCGATGGTCGCCGGCATGATGCCAAGCGCGCTGGGCGTCGGCGCCGGCGGCGAGTTCCGCTCGCCGATGGCGCTCGCCGTCATCGGCGGGCTGTTGTTCTCGACCATCCTGTCGCTGGTGTTCGTGCCGGCGATGTTCATGGTGATGGACGACGTCGGCTCGGTGATCTGGCGCCTGGGCAGGAAGCTCGTCGTCTCCAGCCCCGATGCCGAGCAGGCGGCAGGCGAGGCGCATTCGCGGTCGGACAAGCCGGCCGCGGCTGCGGAGTAGATCAGGCGCCGGCGGCGCTTGGCGCAGCCGGCCGCAACGCCGGATGTCCCGACCGGTCGCCATTCTCGATCAGGACATAATCCTTCGGCAGCAGATCGCCGCCGCCGATCTGGTCGAGATGCCGCCGGAAATAGGTCGGGAACATCGCGTCCGCGTCGGCCGAGATCGAATGACGCCGGGTCTCGATCGCCACCCGGCTCGTGACGCCGCTGCCGGCAAAAAAATCCAGCACCGTCGATTCCGGATAGGACAGCGCGCGGACCAGCCGCTCGATCAGCCGTTTCGGCTTCTGCGTGGGATGGCCGACGCGTTCCCTCGAATTGCCGTTCAGCCGCGGAATCTTCCAGACATTGGTCGGATTGATGCCCTTGTCGAGATTGTCCGGGTTGAGCCGCTTGTCGCGCTTGTAGCGCGCAAGCGTCGGCGCATCGAGCTTGGTGCGCACCGCGTCGAGATCGAAATAGTATTTGGGCGATTTCGCGAACCAGGCGATCTCCTCATGGCGGTTGGCGAAGAAGCGGTGCGCGCCCATGCCGTTCGGGTAATTCCAGATGATGAGATTGGCGAGCAGCATGCCGGAGTGCTCCCGCATCCAGTTGATCAGGCTGATCAGATCGCCGCTGCCGGCCTCGCCCTGATATTGCAGGCCGCCGAAGATCACCATGTTGCCCGACGGCGCCAGCACGCGCTCGGCCTCGGCGAGCCATTGGCCGGCCCAATCGACATAGTGCTTGCGGTCGTCCCATTCGGCGACGCTGATATTGTAGGGCGGATCGCAGATCACGAGCTGAACCGATTCGGACGGGATGCCGCGCAACAATTCCAGGCAATCCTCGACCGCGATGATGTGCGAGGTCGGCTGCGCGCTCGGCGTGATCGCAACGGCCGTGGAAGAGTGGGACCGCCCTGTCTTCCGCAACAGGTTCATCCCGATGTGGCCGGCGTTGCGATGGGACCTGTTGGACATGGTTCGGGACGACCGCCTGGGCTATTCGTTGCGTGCGATCGCGGCCAAGCGCAGCATGTCCTGCAGCAGGATGCGGCCGCGCTGCAGGTCCAGAATGCCGTCCTTGCGCCAGCTCTGAAGCTGGCGATTGACGCTTTCGCGTGCCGCCCCCACGAACACGCCGAGTTGCTCCTGTGAGATGTGCACCTCCGAGCCAGAATCGGCGGCCAGCGCGCACAGGCGCCGCGCCAGCCGCACCGACAGGGGCTGCAGCACGGATTCCTCCATCCGCTCGCTCTGCCAGCGGATCCGCCGGCAGAGCAGCATGATGATCTTGATGGCGACTTTCGGCTCGCGTTCGAGAAAGTTCAGGACGTCGTCCCGCCGCAGCACGAACAGCTCGGTCGGCTCGCCGGCGGTCGCATCCGCGGTGCGGCTCTGGCCGTCCAGCACCGCGATTTCGCCGAACAGGTCGCCCGGCTCCATGAAATTCAGCGTCACCCGGCTGCCGTCAGAGGCGCCGGTTTCGATGCGGATCTGGCCGTGGCGCACCCCGAACAGGGCATCACCCGCATCGCCCTTCTGGAACAGCAGCTCGCCCGTGGCGAGCTGCCTTGTGTGGCAAAGGCTGGACAGCCGCTGCAGCTCGTCCGCGCCGAGATCCGCGAACATCGGATTCATTTTCAAAATGACCGCAAATTCGGCCTGTTTGCTCATTCCAATGCCCTTAAATGGCGGTGCGGGCTATCAAAATTGCCGCCGGCGCAAACTGTGCCATAAGTCACACTGCTTTGCAGCACACGGATTATTGTTGAGGCCTTTTGAGTGAGCGGCCTCGCGTTTCCGGGATAGACTCTGGACATCGGCTCGGCGGAACAGGGCGCCGTTGGCACGGCTTGGACCATCGACATGAAGGCATTGAAAATTGCAGGCGGCGTGATCGTCGCCGTCATCATCGTGATTACGGTTCTGATCGCCGGAATCCCTTCCGGCATCATCAGCTCGGCGGTCGAGGCGCGAGTCGCGCGCGAAACCGGATATCACCTGACGATCGGGGGGAGGACGAGGATCCGCCTGTGGCCGTCCCTCGGCGTGGTCATGAACGACGTCACGCTGGACGATCCCGACGATCATGGCATGTCCCGCCGCGTGACCATCGACAGCGTGCAGGCCGACACGACCTTGTCCAGCGTCTGGTCCGGCCACCCGCAAATCCGCGCGCTCGTCGTCACGAGACCGGTGATCCACATCCCGCTGCTCCGCGAACGCATCCCCGCCGCCACGACGGCTTCCGAGCCCGCGAAATCGAACGTCGAGCAGCCGGCATTCCCTGCAATCGATCGCATCAGGGTCGTCGACGGCACGATGGTGTTTTCCAATCCGAACGACCGGGTCGAGCGCCGCATCGAGGCCATCGCCGCCGATGCCACGATCGACGCGGAGCGCAAGCTGACCCTCGGCGGCACCGCGCAGGCCGGTCCCCATCTGCTGAAATTCAACGTGGTGAGCGAGCTGCCGGCGCCGCCCCTGGGACGGCAGAGCATTCCGCTCGACCTCAGGCTCGAGGCGCCCGATGTGCTGCATGCGCCGCTCACGGCCAAGGCCGAGCTTCGCCTGAACGGCTCGGTCGTGATGTTCAACGGCGTCAGCGGAACGCTGGGCGATGGTGCCTTCAGCGGCTGGGCCTCGGTCGATGCCGCGAGCAAGCCCCTGGTGAAAGTCGATCTCGATTTCCAGCGGCTTGACCTCGCGCGTGCCGATTCGCAGCCTGCATCCTCTTCGCGACCGTCCAGCTCGAAGATTTGGAGCAACACACCGTTCGATCTCACCGGCCTCAACTATGTGGACGCCCAGCTCCGCATCTCCGCCGCCGACGCTGCCATCGGACAGGCGCATTTCGCGCCGGTCGCGATCGACGCTACGCTCACCAATGGCGTGCTGAAAGCCAACGTCGCCAATCTCGGCGCCTATGGCGGCCAAGCCAATGGCGAGCTGACCGTCGATGTCACGAGCGGCAGCCCGACCTTCGCGATGCATTGCGATCTTTCCGGCGTCAGCGCGCTGCCGCTGCTCACCTCTCTCGCCGATTTCGACAAGATCGATGGCAAGCTGCAGGCCAAGATCGCGGCGCGTTCCGAAGGCGGAAGCCAGCAGGCAATCATGTCCAATCTCTCCGGCACCGTGTTCGCCGATTTTCGCGACGGCGCCATCCGCGGGGTGAACGTCGCGCAGATGATTCGCAATTTGACGACGAATCCGCTGTCGGGATGGCAGGAGGACAAGGAGCTGACCACCGATCTCAGCCAATTGTCGGCCTCTTTCCGCATCGATCGCGGCCAGGCCACCACGACCGATCTCAACCTCATCGGCCCGCTGGTCAAGGTGACCGGCAGCGGCACGGTCGATCTTCCCAACAAATCGCTCGCCTTCCGGGTCGAGCCGAAGCTTGTCATGACGACCGAGGGCCAGGGCCGCACCTCCGATCCGGTCGGCTTCGGCATCCCGGTCGTGATCGACGGGCCTTGGGGCGAGCCGCGCATCTATCCCGATATTTCGGGGATGCTGGACGACCCCGACGCCGCCTATGCGCGGCTCCGCGAGATGGGCAAGGGCCTGTTCGGGCCCAACGCCCTGAACGGGATTCTGGGCGGCCTCGGCTCGGGCCAGAACGGCGGCTCGACCGGGAGCGGTGACGGCAACGACCAGGGCCAGGGCGGCCTGCTCGGCGGCAATCTCGGCGAGACTCTCGGCAACCTGATCCAGCAGGGATTGGGCGCAAGAGGCCGCGGCATTTCGCCGAATGCGCAGCAACCGCAGGTGCCGCAGCAGGGCGGCGGCGCGCAACCGCAGGAGCAGGGCAAGCAGCAGGATAACCAGCAAGGCGGCCAGCAGGACAGTCAGCCGATGAACGACGTGCTGCGTCAGTTGTTCAACCGGTGAGCTGACGGAGATCGCCGCGCCAACGCACGGTCTACGAATTCAATCACCCCGCGCTGGCGCCTTTACCTCGCCCCGCTTGCGGGGAGAGGTCGACGCGCGAAGCGCGGCGGGTGAGGGGGCTCTCCACACGCTGAGCCCGCGGAGGGCCCCCCCCACCCTGATCGCATCTGGCGATGCAATCAGGCCTCTCCCCGCAAGCGGGGCGAGGCGAACATCGCGGACCTATCGCGCATAACCACATCCTAATTCGAATTTCAAAGGGCTGACGACATACGCCCGCATTCTCGCGGCGAGAAACGCCCGAGCTTTGCAAGGACCGTGTCCCTCATAAAATACAGAGGGCGCAGGGACGACCGGGTGCCCGCGTGCACCCACGGCCCCCGCGCAAAAGAAATTGCGCGAGCGCGCGTTGACCACAGGTGGCGCGGAATCACTCCGGCCTTCCCTGCGCAGTGGTTTACGGCTTACTCCGAGCTCTCCCCGGTGAACCAGCGTTTGTCACCGTCATAAGCGCGATGCGAAGCATCGTCGCCTACTTGGCGCTTGCATGGGCGCGCCAGGACCACACGACTTGACCGTCCGCGTTGATGCCGCTCGTCAGTCGGCACAAACGCGTCCACCGCCACCTGCCCCGCGTCTCGTGACGATCGCGATACGCCCCTCTGGCCGGGACAGGATGCGCGGGACGATGGTGCTGATTTGCCCGACGGCGCAAGCCGACGGGGTGCGGCAGATTGGCACGACGGGCGAATCGATTTCCAAATTGGCGCCAGCGTCAGCGTTCTGATATCCGTGTTTCCATAGCTTCACCGGGAATCCCGATGACCCGTTTCGTCAAGCGCATCATTTCAGGAAGCCTTATCTCCTCCGCCCTCGCCGGCCTGCTCTGCCTCGCCGCGCTCCCTGCGCTCGCGGCCAACGAGCCCGAGGCGCCGAAGGGGGCGGCGGTTTCGGTGGTGAAGGCGACGAAGGCCTGCTTTCCCAACATCGTCCAGGTCTCCGGCATCGTGATCCCGCGCGAGGAGACGGCGGTGCGGCCCGATCGGCCGGGGCTGAAGGTTGCCGAGGTGATGGCCGATGCCGGGGATACCGTCACGGGCGGGCAGGTGCTGGCGCGGCTCAACCTGCCCGAGGGCGGCAGCGTCAATGTCACGGCGCCGGTCGCGGGCGTGGTTTCCAGCTCCACCGCGACCGTGGGCGCACTGGCGTCTGCGCGCGGCGAAGCGCTGTTCAACATCATCGCGCACACCGAATACGACCTCGTCGGCCAGGTGCCGACGGAGGATATCGGCAAGCTTGCGCCGAACCAGCCGGCCTCGATCAGCATCACCGGCGTCGGCGATGTGCAGGGCTCGGTGCGGCGCGTGGCGCCGACGGTCGAGCCGAACAGCCAGCTCGGCCAGGTCTTCATCGGCATCACCACCAACCGGCGCCTGCTGGTCAATTCGTCGGGACGGGCGCAGATCCGCATCGGGGAAAGCTGCGGGCTGTCGGTGCCGCTGACCGCCGTGCTCTATACCAGCGCGGGCACGGTGGTTCAGGTGGTCAGGCGCGAGCGGGTGGAAACCAGGCGGGTCGAGATCGGACTGATGTCCGGCGGGAACGTGGAAATCCGCGACGGCCTGAACGAAGGCGACGACGTGGTCGCCCGCGCCGGTGCACTCCTGCGCGAGGGCGATCCAGTGCGCCCGTTCGCCAACGGCGCGGTGCTGAAGCAGTAGGGGCAGCGGTCGATCGGCGAGTCAATTTCTTACCCTCCCCTGGAGGGGGAGGGTCGGCTCACATTGAGCGCAGCGAAAGGTGAG
>CAYVVB010000161.1:0-2384 GCA_964454955.1 uncultured Bradyrhizobium sp.
GCCGGTGAGCCTGCGGCCGCGTGGCGCCCATCCCCGCAGCGGAGCCATGTCGGTCCTGGTCCAGGTCTCATCAATGAAGACCAGCCGCTTAGGCTCGATGCGATCCTGGTATTTTGTCCACTGAGCGCGCCGCCGTGCGACGTCGGGACGATCGCGTTCGCCAGCCACCACGCTTTTTTTTGAAGCTGAGCTTCTCGGCATGGACGAACTCCCACACCGAACGGTAATCGACCTTCAGCCCACGCTCGGCAAGTTCGGCGACCAGCCCGCGCAAGGTGAAGTCCTTCTCCTTGATCCGCCGAAGCAGCCACTCGCGGTGCTCACCCCGGATCGCCTTAGGTTTGTAGCCGCCAATCTGGCGCGGTGCGACACTCCCCGTCGCGTGGAAACGCCTCACCCAAACGACCACCGTGCTGATGCCGACATCGAAGTGCGAAGCCGCCCCCCGCCGCGAAAGCCCGCCCTCGACAACCGCTGCCACCACCCGCTCGCGCAGATCAAGCGAATAAGTCTTGCCTCGCATCCATGCTGGCCTCCTTCTCCAGCCAGCATGTTGAATCAGACTCGCCCCGCTTCCGGAATCCCCCTTCGAATCATCCTAAAAACATCCCGCTTTTAGGATGGCGGCCTGCAAGGCGTAGCCGATGCAAAGTCGCGCCGAAATGATCGTCCACAGTGCGATGCCGGGAATGTAAACGTCGCGGAAAAGCCCCAACCGGCCAGCGCCGAGCAGCGTGACGTGATCCACGATATCCTTGTTGATGCCCGCCACGCCCTGCTCGATCGTCACGGCAACGACGAAGACGATTACGATGACCACCAGCACGATCTTCGGCAGGTCGCCAAAGCCCAGTCCTGTAACGAGGAACGGCACCAGGACAATTCGGGGCACCGCATTACCGAATACGATGAACGGCCCGAGGAACGCCTTCGCATAAGGTGAAAGGGCGAGGGCGAGCCCGATTCCCATGCCGAGGGCGAGGCCGATCAGGTAGCCAACCGCAAGGATCTTCATTGTCGACAGGATGTCGTCGAGCATCGTGCCGTCGGCGATCCACTGATAGATGCTGCGGGCGATGGCGACCGGATCACTGAAGGCGAGCGGGTTGAGAAACCCTTTCGATGCGGCGATCTGCCAGGGAATCAGGATGGCCAGAACGGCAAAGACCTGGGCGAGGAAGAAGCGATAGGCCCGCGCGTGGCCGGTCACGACGTCCTCCGCCGCGCGACCCGTTCGACGAGGACGAAAAGGCGATCGAAAACGAACACGATCAGGGAGACGACAATAACGCCTGCGAGAACCACGTCGTTTTCGAGCAGGTGCTGGCCTTGGTTGATGACGTATCCGATCCCGTTGGAGGAAGCGAGCATCTCGCCGACCACCGCGGAGAGCATCGCCCAGGAGGCGGTGAGCCGGAAGCTGGAAACGAGAACCCCGGCGAGCGCCGGCACGTAGATATCGACCAGCAGCCAACGCGGTGACGCGCCGAGAATCTTTATGTTGTCGACGAGTGTCTGGTCGATCGACCTGATTGACATGAAGATATTGTAGAAAGGTATGAAGAAGACCACGGTGGCGACGAAGTATATCTTCGATGCCGTCCCAATGCCGAACAGCAGCAGATAAAGCGGCCCGAGGGCGATCTTGGGAATGCCATTGAGGGCGGCAACGAACGGTGTCGCGAATCTTCCGACCGTCCGCGAGGCGCCAAGAGCAATTGCCGCCAGCACGGCCGCAACTGTCCCAATTACGAATCCGCCTGCCGCCTCCTCCACGGTGGCGAGGACGTCGACATAGCGCACGCTGTCGGTAAACCACGTCGCCAGTTGCGTGGCGACCGCGGTGGGCGTGCTGAAGAGCAGGCCTCCGCGACTGCCGCTGCCGACATACTGCCAGCCGATGAGCAGCATGGCGACAGTGAGCAGCTGCAGGCACAGGATTACGATCCGTGCGCGCAAGCCGAGTTGCCTGCTCATGCGTGCTCCATCTTCAATGCACGCTGAATTTTGCTTTACAATCGTGTCGGACCAAGGAACCGGCTACGGCGACGGAATGGCAACATCCAGCGTCTTGTATGCCGCGAGGACCAGGTCACTTCGGAACGCCGACTTGGGTAGCTGGTCCCCTTCCTTCAGCTGTCCGATTTTGCGAAGGAGTTCCACCGTGCTCTTGATCTCGGCGTCGCCGATGACGCCCGTCAGGTGTTCAAACGTCGGAACATACAATTTCCAGGCTGCGGCGAATTTGTCGTAGTCCAGTGCGTTGCGGTATTCCTGGGGATAGAGCGCATAGACTGTCTTCGGATCGTCCTTCAACTCCTTCGCCTTCAGGAGCGCCTTCACCTCGGCCCTCACGATCGCCGCGCTGAGCTCGGGATATTTCT